>NZ_JBFRGD010000099.1:0-301 GCF_052115165.1 Paenibacillus sp. 2TAB23 | reverse complement strand
TGCAGGTCTGTTGATTAACCAATTTTTGGTTTTAGGGAAAGTTTAAGACGCTYGTCAAAAAGACGATCCATTCTGGCTGCAAGTGGTTCAYACTCAATAACCGATCGAATTCGGCAAAAGATAACTGAGCACTCGGATGAACCACCGAATTYCCCTGGTCGAACAACAATTTAAGCAGCACGTAAACCAGTAAAGCCGTGTACAACTGACCATACACGGCATTTGGGGTTGTTCCAAATAGCTGCGGTACGTTCAGGTGCTGCTTGATCCAACGAAAAAACACTTCAATCTGCCACCGTTT
>NZ_JBFRGD010000098.1:0-323 GCF_052115165.1 Paenibacillus sp. 2TAB23 | reverse complement strand
GAAGGCGACATCGTGAACGTATACGGCGTAGCAACAGGCGGCACGGTACTTGAGACTGCAACGGTAGCAGAAGGCGCAACGGAAGTAACAGTTTCCAAAACGGACCTGCTTACGGCAACAGGCGGTACGGCTTACGTAACGGTAACGAAAGCGAACAAGCTGGAAAGTACTCGTACGGCTGCGAAATATATCACTGAGCCTGTATCGGCAGCACCGGCAGCAGCCACGATCACGGCAACGAACAACAAAGTAGGCGTAAGCGATACAGTGGTTGTTACAGGCCTAGTAGAAGGCGATGTAGTCAATGTCTACAAAGCAGCAAC
>NZ_JBFRGD010000097.1:0-349 GCF_052115165.1 Paenibacillus sp. 2TAB23 | reverse complement strand
TGTTCCGCCTGTTGCTGTAAGCAGATCTGTTTTGGAAACTGTTACTTCCGTCGCGCCCTCTGCTACCGTTGCTGTTTCAAGTACCGTGCCACCTGTTGCTACGCCGTATACGTTCACGATGTCGCCTTCGGCTAGACCTGTTACTTTTACCGTATCTGCTGTGCTTGTCGCATTATTCGTAACGGTGATTGTCGCTGCTACTGGTGCTGCAGTGATTTCAGCATCGTATGCTTTTACGGTTCTTACGCTTTCTAGCTGACCTTCTTTTGTCACGCTCACATACACGCTGCTTGCTGTTGCGCCCAGCTGTTCAATCGTTACCGTTGCTGATGTTGCATCTTCAGCTACT
>NZ_JBFRGD010000096.1:0-357 GCF_052115165.1 Paenibacillus sp. 2TAB23 | reverse complement strand
CGATAGCTCAGACTATACTAGGTTACTCCAAAACCCTAGTAACGTCTGAGCTATGTTACGTTTCTTCAGTGTGGTTCCAATTTAGCGCGAACAACACTAAGTAACTCCCCTCCCCCAAGTAACATCCGCCCTACGTTGCWGTTTCYGCAGTAGAATGACCATTTAGATCGCCAACAACCACTCTACATTGCAGTTTCCGCAGTAGAATGACCATTTAGCACGCCATCACCCCTCTACATTGCAGTTTCTGCAATGAAATCAGCAGATTCTAGTTTGTTTCAACGGAATTTCCGGTTTTCGTTGTACTTTGTACAACGTAGCCCCTCAGGTGGCAGCACATGTGAGGTCATGTGAGGT
>NZ_JBFRGD010000095.1:0-358 GCF_052115165.1 Paenibacillus sp. 2TAB23 | reverse complement strand
TATTTCGCAGCCGTACGTGTACTCTCCAGCTTGTTCGCTTTCGTTACCGTTACATACGCTGTTCCGCCTGTTGCTGTAAGCAGATCTGTTTTGGAAACTGTTACTTCCGTCGCGCCCTCTGCTACCGTTGCTGTTTCAAGTACCGTGCCACCTGTTGCTACGCCGTATACGTTCACGATGTCGCCTTCGGCTAAACCCGTTACTTTTATCGTATCTGCTGTGCCTGTTGGGCTGTTCGCTACGGTGATTGTCGCTGCTGCTGGTGCTGCAGTGATTTCGGCATCGTACGCTTTTACGGTTCTTGTGCTCTCCAGCTTGCCTTCGTTTACTACGCTCACATACACGCTGCTTGCTGTTG
>NZ_JBFRGD010000094.1:0-358 GCF_052115165.1 Paenibacillus sp. 2TAB23 | reverse complement strand
CCTGTAACACCAGTCGCTCCCGGTTCACCTGTTGCTCCTGTTGCACCCGTAGCTCCAGTCGTACCGGTTACTCCCGCTCCTGTCGCACCTGTAACACCAGTCGCTCCYGKTTCACCCGTTGCTCCTGTTGCACCCGTAGCTCCAGTCGTACCGGTTACTCCTTCTCCTGTCGCACCTGTAACACCAGTCGCTCCCGKTTCACCTGTTGCTCCTGTTATACCCGTAGCTCCAGTCGTGCCGGTTACTCCTTCTCCTGTCGCACCTGTAACACCAGTCGCTCCCGGTTCACCTGTTGCCCCTGTTGCACCCGTAGCTCCAGTCGTACCGGTTACTCCCGCTCCTGTCGCACCTGTAACCC
>NZ_JBFRGD010000093.1:0-359 GCF_052115165.1 Paenibacillus sp. 2TAB23 | reverse complement strand
GATCTCAACAAGCTGCCATTACCCAACACCGTTACCGATGTGCCGGTTTCGTACGTTCCGCTGTCAGTAGGCACTGCTCCTGCTGTGCTTCCATTTCCGTTATACGTAACGGTGTACGTTGGGTTGGGCGTCCATTTCGCATACAGCGTAACATTCGCGTTCCCCATCGTAAGCGCCGCGCCTGCTGCATAGTTCGTCCCCAATCCATTRGCTGCCGTATTCCAGCCCGCGAACGTGTGGCCTGTTTTTGCCAAGCTTCCCTTACCTAGTACGTTTACCGCTTCGCCCGTTTCGTACATTCSGCTGTCAGTAGGAACGGCCCCTCCGGTGCTGCTGTTGCCGTTATACGTAACGGTGTA
>NZ_JBFRGD010000092.1:0-362 GCF_052115165.1 Paenibacillus sp. 2TAB23 | reverse complement strand
AACAATGCCTTTACCGAAACCTTTTTTGGTTTTAGCAACTCAAAACCCAATCGATCAGGAAGGAACTTATCTTTTACCTGAAGCACAAAGCGACCGTTTTATGCTGAAATGTAAAATAGATTATCCTGAATTTGAAGACGAAAGAAAAGTAATGAGAATGGTCTCAACTTCTCATCAGCCTGAAATTAAACAGGTGATTTCTTTGCAGAATATCGTTGAAGCAAAAGCAATTGTTAATCAGATTTATCTGGACGAAAAAATTGAAAAATACATTCTGGATATGGTTTTTGCAACCCGTTATCCTGAAAAATATGGTCTTCCTGAATTGAAAAACTATATCAGTTTCGGAGCATCTCCAAGAG
>NZ_JBFRGD010000091.1:0-364 GCF_052115165.1 Paenibacillus sp. 2TAB23 | reverse complement strand
TGCATCCACCAACAAGTTTTCCAAATCCGTCGCATCTCCTGCCGGAATAATCGCGGCTTCGAACGTAGCCATTACCGCTTCCAAATCGGCGACGGCATCATCCAACTGACCCTGAGTTTGGTTCCCCGCATCGTCGGCGATCGCTTGCGCGGCGTTGATCGCTGCCTGCAGAGCGCTGCGATCGTTCGCCGACGCTTGTCCGACGTTTGCGCCTTCGAGATGGTTCGCAAGCATCTGGGCTGCATCCACCAACAAGTTTTCCAAATCCGTCGCATCTCCTGCCGGAATAATCGCGGCTTCGAACGTAGCCATTACCGCTTCCAAATCGGCGACGGCATCATCCAACTGACCCTGAGTTTGGTTC
>NZ_JBFRGD010000090.1:0-373 GCF_052115165.1 Paenibacillus sp. 2TAB23 | reverse complement strand
ACGCATGTGTGCTTACAGATCACTCAATAGGGTTACTTGGCTGCTGTTAGAACATATAGGTGCTTACAGCTACCCTTCAACCTCACTCCTACGCCAATCTGACTCCATAAGAACGCATGTGTGCTTACAGCTCATTCAATAGGGTTACTTGGCCGCTGTTAGAGCATATTGGTGCTTACAGCTACCCTTCAACCTCACTCCTGCACCAATCTGACTCCATAAGAACGCATGTGTGCTTACAGATCACTCAATAGGGTTACTTGGCTGCTGTTAGAACATATAGGTGCTTACAGCTACCCTTCAACCTCACTCCTACGCCAATCTGACTCCATAAGAACGCATGTGTGCTTACAGCTCATTCAATAGGGTTACT
>NZ_JBFRGD010000089.1:0-388 GCF_052115165.1 Paenibacillus sp. 2TAB23 | reverse complement strand
ATTGTCAAGCTAAGTGCGACACCTCTTCCATGAAGGCTTCGTGAGCCGACCTCCACCCGAGACATTTACGAGGACGGTTGTTAATCAAACGAATGGCATCAGCGAGTTGCTCATCTGTAACGGAAGCGAAGTCATGCCCTTTGGGAAAGAACTCCCGAAGGAGACCGTTTGCGTTCTCGTTAGAGCCTCTCTGCCAAGAGGAATAAGGATCGGCGAAGTAGACCTTCATGTTTTGCACAGCTTCTAGGCTCGCATAGCAGGCAAACTCCTTGCCACGATCTGTTGTCGCCGTCTCGAAGGTACCATGTGGGTATTGGCTGAGCACGACACCGAAGGCGACCTCCATCGAGTGAGCCGTTCGATCAGGCATCTTTAGTGCCATGTATGT
>NZ_JBFRGD010000088.1:0-389 GCF_052115165.1 Paenibacillus sp. 2TAB23 | reverse complement strand
GATTGCCGACGATGCGGAGAACCAAACTCAGGGTCAGTTGGATGATGCCGTCGCCGATTTGGAAGCGGTAATGGCTACGTTCGAAGCCGCGATTATTCCGGCAGGAGATGCGACGGATTTGGAAAACTTGTTGGTGGATGCAACCGAGATGCTGGCGGACCATCCCGAAGGCACAGGTGTAGGACAAGCGTCGGCGAGCGATCGCAGCACTTTGCAGGCAGCGATCAACGCCGCGCGAGCGATTGCCGACGATGCGGAGAACCAAACTCAGGGTCAGTTGGATGATGCCGTCGCCGATTTGGAAGCGGTAATGGCTACGTTCGAAGCCGCGATTATTCCGGCAGGAGATGCGACGGATTTGGAAAACTTGTTGGTGAAAACTTGTTGGT
>NZ_JBFRGD010000087.1:0-392 GCF_052115165.1 Paenibacillus sp. 2TAB23 | reverse complement strand
GTTTTTGCCAAGCTTCCCTTACCTAGTACGTTTACCGCTTCGCCCGTTTCGTACATTCSGCTGTCAGTAGGAACGGCCCCTCCGGTGCTGCTGTTGCCGTTATACGTAACGGTGTACGTTGGGTTRGGCGTCCATTTCGCATACAGCGTTACRTTCGCGTTYCCCATCRTAAGCGCCGCGCCTGCCGCGTAGTTCGTCCCCAATCCATTGGCTGCYGTATTCCAGCCTGCAAATGTATAGCCCGATCTCAACAAGCTGCCATTACCCAACACCGTTACCGATGTGCCGGTTTCGTACGTTCCGCTGTCAGTAGGCACTGCTCCTGCTGTGCTTCCATTTCCGTTATACGTAACGGTGTACGTTGGGTTGGGCGTCCATTTCGCATACAGCGT
>NZ_JBFRGD010000086.1:0-405 GCF_052115165.1 Paenibacillus sp. 2TAB23 | reverse complement strand
CGTATCTGCTGTGCCTGTTGGGCTGTTCGCTACGGTGATTGTCGCTGCTGCTGGTGCTGCAGTGATTTCGGCATCGTACGCTTTTACGGTTCTTGTGCTCTCCAGCTTGCCTTCGTTTACTACGCTCACATACACGCTGCTTGCTGTTGCGCCCAGCTGTTCAATCGTTACCGTTGCTGATGTTGCATCTTCAGCTACTGTTGCTGTTCCGATTGCTGCTCCGCCTGTTGCTGCTTTGTAGACATTGACTACATCRCCTTCTACTAGACCTGTAACAACCACTGTATCACTTACGCCTACTTTGTTGTTCGAAGCTGTGATCGTGGCTGCTGCTGGTGCTRCCGATACAGGCTCTGTTACATATTTCGCAGCCGTACGTGTACTCTCCAGCTTGTTCGCTTTCGT
>NZ_JBFRGD010000085.1:0-424 GCF_052115165.1 Paenibacillus sp. 2TAB23 | reverse complement strand
CAGCATATACATTCACGATGTCGCCTTCGGCTAGACCCGTTACTTTAACTGTATCTGCTTCACCTGTTGGGCTGTTTGTTACGGTGATTGTCGCTGCTGCTGGTGCTGCAGTGATTTCAGCATCGTACGCTTTTACGGTTCTTACGCTTTCTAGCTGWCCTTCTTTTGTMACGCTCACATACACGCTGCTTGCTGTTGCGCCCAGCTGTTCAATCGTYACCGTTGCTGATGTTGCATCTTCAGCTACTGTTGCTGTTCCGATTGCTGCTCCGCCGGTTGCTGCTTTGTAGACATTGACTACATCGCCTTCTACTAGGCCTGTAACAACCACTGTATCGCTTACGCCTACTTTGTTGTTCGTTGCCGTGATCGTGGCTGCTGCCGGTGCTGCCGATACAGGCTCAGTGATATATTTCGCAGCCGT
>NZ_JBFRGD010000084.1:0-426 GCF_052115165.1 Paenibacillus sp. 2TAB23 | reverse complement strand
TTGACTACATCGCCTTCTACTAGGCCTGTAACAACCACTGTATCGCTTACGCCTACTTTGTTGTTCGTTGCCGTGATCGTGGCTGCTGCCGGTGCTGCCGATACAGGCTCAGTGATATATTTCGCAGCCGTACGTGTACTCTCCAGCTTGTTCGCTTTCGTTACCGTTACATACGCTGTTCCGCCTGTTGCYGTCAGCAAGTCGGTTTCCGAGATCGTTACTTCCGTTGCGCCTTCTGCTACCGTTGCAGTCTCAAGTACCGTGCCGCCTGTTGCTACAGCATATACATTCACGATGTCGCCTTCGGCTAGACCCGTTACTTTAACTGTATCTGCTTCACCTGTTGGGCTGTTTGTTACGGTGATTGTCGCTGCTGCTGGTGCTGCAGTGATTTCAGCATCGTACGCTTTTACGGTTCTTACGCTT
>NZ_JBFRGD010000083.1:0-431 GCF_052115165.1 Paenibacillus sp. 2TAB23 | reverse complement strand
GAATGTTACAGTAACTCAGCCAACAGCAATGAGTGCAACAGTTTCACAGACTAATATTTCATGTAACGGCGGATCAAACGGATCAGCAGGAATTGTAGTAACAGGCGGAACAGCACCATATACCTATGCATGGTCTCCATCAGGCGGAACGAATGCAACAGCTACCGGTTTAGCAGCAGGATCTTATACAGTATTAGTAACTGATGCTAATGGATGTACRATTTCAAGAACAGTAACAATCACTCAGCCTGCGACAGCAGTTTCAGGGACGACAGTGGTTACGAATATTGCATGTAACGGAGCTTCAAACGGATCAATTAATTTAACTCCATCAGGAGGAACAGCACCATATACCTTCAACTGGGGTGGTGGAATCACTACAGAAGACCGCACAAATTTATCAGCAGGAACGTACACTGTAACGATTACTG
>NZ_JBFRGD010000082.1:0-433 GCF_052115165.1 Paenibacillus sp. 2TAB23 | reverse complement strand
CTCGAAACCCTGGGCGTCCAGGACGTCGTGGCCAAGTCGACGGGTTCCTCGAACCCGTACAACATGGTGCGCGCCACGTTCGAAGCCCTCAAGGTGCAGTCGTCGCCCCGCCAGATCGCCGCCAAGCGCGGCAAGAAGGTTGGCGACATCCTCGGCCGTCGCGCCGACGGCGCTTCGTCGCCGGAAGCCATCGAGGGCTAAGTCATGGCTGAAGCTAAAACCGTCACCCTGCGCCAGACCGGTTCGCCGATCCGTCGTGAAAAGGACCAGCGCGCCACGCTCGCCGGTCTGGGTCTCAACAAGCTGGGCCGCATGTCCACGCTGGAAGACACCCCGTCGGTCCGCGGCATGATCCGCAAGGTCCAGCACCTGCTGGAAATCGTCGAGTAAGTCTGTTACTGGACGAACCGAAATCGCCACCCCGGTGAAAGCC
>NZ_JBFRGD010000081.1:0-433 GCF_052115165.1 Paenibacillus sp. 2TAB23 | reverse complement strand
GATAACGGCTTGCTCAAGCTGAAGGATGGCGTAGGCGTAAACGGGACGGTTGCTGATATTACGGATAATCCGAAGAAGCTTGAAATAAGAGAAGTGGAAGCCGCAACCTTGCCGCGCGTGCTTGATGAGGTTGATCTTGCGCTAATCAACACGAACTATGCACTGGAGGCTGAYCTTGTCCCGACAGAGGATGCCTTGTTTATCGAAGGCAAGGATTCCCCATACGTCAACATTCTCGTTTCCCGTCCGGACAATAAGGAWTCRGATGCGATCCAGAAGCTGGCAGCTGCGCTTCGTTCGCCGGAAGTGAAGAAATATATCGAGGACACGTATAAAGGCGCAATTGTTGCCGCATTTTAATCGAATCATACTTGGAAATCGTCTCTGCCCTGCGGGTAGAGGCGATTTTTTTTGATTCGGCATCTTCGGCATC
>NZ_JBFRGD010000080.1:0-473 GCF_052115165.1 Paenibacillus sp. 2TAB23 | reverse complement strand
AGCTCAGACTATACTAGGTTACTCCAAAACCCTAGTAACGTCTGAGCTATGTTACGTTTCTTCAGTGTGGTTCCAATTTAGCGCGAACAACACTAAGTAACTCCCCTCCCCCAAGTAACATCCGCCCTACGTTGCTGTTTCTGCAGTAGAATGACCAGTTAGCACGCCATCACTCCTCTACATTGCAGTTTCTGCAATGAAATCAGCAGATTCTAGTTTGTTTCAACGGTATTTCCGGTTTTCGTTTTACTTTGTACAACGTAGCCCTCGGGTGGCAGCACATGTGAGGTTTCTATTGTACTTTCTACATCGTAACTTCCACGATAGCTCAGACTATACTAGGTTACTCCAAAACCCTAGTAACGTCTGAGCTATGTTACGTTTCTTCAGTGTGGTTCCAATTTAGCGCGAACAACACTAAGTAACTCCCCTCCCCCAAGTAACATCCGCCCTACGTCATCCGCCCTACGTTG
>NZ_JBFRGD010000079.1:0-479 GCF_052115165.1 Paenibacillus sp. 2TAB23 | reverse complement strand
GAAACTACAGCGTAGCAAGAGAGAGGTCACATAAACGACGAGTAGAGTGTACAAAGTGCAGCGTAGCTTGGTCTCGCGTATGGTGAGCAGTCTTGTTGCAGCGAAGCTTGGTCTAGCGTATGGTGAACAGTCCTRTTGCAACGKAGCTTTTTCCTACRTAGGGCGAAAAGGCACAATTCACTCACCAATCGATTGTAGKATGAAACGTACATTGCAATTCATGCAATAGAAACCTGACATGGCAGCCGACTGGGGAGGCTACGATGTACATAGTGCAACAGAATCGCGTTTATGAGCGAATAATCGCAGGAAATGAGGCATTCTGTWGCAGAAACTACAGCGTAGCAAGAGAGAGGTCACATAAACGACGAGTAGAGTGTACAAAGTGCAGCGTAGCTTGGTCTCGCGTATGGTGAGCAGTCTTGTTGCAGCGAAGCTTGGTCTAGCGTATGGTGAACAGTCCTATGGTGAACAGTCCT
>NZ_JBFRGD010000078.1:0-479 GCF_052115165.1 Paenibacillus sp. 2TAB23 | reverse complement strand
CATTCTGTTGCAGAAACTACAGCGTAGCAAGAGAGAGGTTACTTAAACGACGAGTAGAGTGTACAAAGTGCAGCGAAGCTTGGTCTCGCGTATGGTGAGCAGTCTTGTTGCAACGGAGCTTGGTCTAGCGTATGGTGAACAGTCCTRTTGCAACGKAGCTTTTTCCTACATAGGGCGAAAAAGCACAATTCACTCACCAATCGATTGTAGGATGAAWCGTACATTGCAATTCATGCAATAGAAACCTGACATGGCAGCCGACTGGGGAGGCTACGWTGTACAAAGTGCAGCAGAATCGCGTTTATGAGCGAATAATCGCTGTAAATGAGGCATTCTGTTGCAGAAACTACAGCGTAGCAAGAGAGAGGTTACTTAAACGACGAGTAGAGTGTACAAAGTGCAGCGAAGCTTGGTCTCGCGTATGGTGARCAGTCTTGTTGCARCGAAGCTTGGTCTAGCGTATGGTGAACAGTCCTGTT
>NZ_JBFRGD010000077.1:0-484 GCF_052115165.1 Paenibacillus sp. 2TAB23 | reverse complement strand
AAGCCGGTGGGGTAACCCGCAAGGGAGCTAGCCGTCGAAGGTGGGGTAGATGATTGGGGTGAAGTCGTAACAAGGTAGCCGTATCGGAAGGTGCGGCTGGATCACCTCCTTTCTAAGGAAATACCCGAACCCGATGAGGTTCGGATACAAGTTATCGGTATATGGCGCTTTGAGCGCAAGACGTGAAAACCATTTGTTCAGCTTTGATGGAATTTGTATGGGGCCATAGCTCAGCTGGGAGAGCGCCTGCCTTGCAAGCAGGAGGTCAGCGGTTCGATCCCGCTTGGCTCCACCAACAACTTTTATCAATTTGCACCTTGAAAACTGGATAACGAAAGAAAAAGAAATTGCTGAAACATCCTTTAAGCTGTTTTTATTGTAAGCGAAGGTGAGCRATCACCTGAGCATATGGTTAAGCTAGTAAGAGCGCACGGAGGATGCCTAGGCACCAGGAGCCGAAGAAGGACGTGGCGAACAACGATAT
>NZ_JBFRGD010000076.1:0-496 GCF_052115165.1 Paenibacillus sp. 2TAB23 | reverse complement strand
ATAGCTCAGCTGGCACCGCAATTTTAATGAGGGTCGGCTTCTTTTTATTTGTGTTTTATTGCAATTATAAGAAAGGTTAACGGCAGGCGGAGCAATTCGAATGATTCTGGAGAAGCGTCAGCGTTCGCTTTTGTGAGGGGATTCCTACCWTAGCTCGTTGAWTCAGAGGAATCCCCGAGCAATGGCGATCGGAAGAACATTCGAATGCGTAGTATGCTGTATAACCTAGGGGTCGYCCTATTAATTGATCATGWCAAATTAATCGATAGCTCAGCTGGCACYGCAATTTTAATGAGGGTCGGCTTCTTTTTATTTGTGTTTTAWTGCAATTAAAAGAAAGGTTAACGGCACGCGAGCAATACGAATGATTCTGGAGAAGCGTCAGCGTTCGCTTTTGTGAGGGGATTCCTACCATAGCTCGTTGAATCAGAGGAATCCCCGAGCAATGGCGATCGGAAGAACATTCGAATGCGTAGTATGCTGTATAACCTAGGGG
>NZ_JBFRGD010000075.1:0-501 GCF_052115165.1 Paenibacillus sp. 2TAB23 | reverse complement strand
CCTGTAACAACCACTGTATCGCTTACGCCTACTTTGTTGTTCGTTGCCGTGATCGTGGCTGCTGCTGGTGCTGCCGATACAGGCTCAGTGATATATTTCGCAGCCGTACGWGTACTTTCCAGCTTGTTCGCTTTCGTTACCGTTACATACGCTGTTCCGCCTGTTGCCGTCAGCAAGTCGGTTTCCGAGATCGTTACTTCCGTTGCGCCTTCTGCTACCGTTGCTGTTTCAAGTACCGTGCCGCCTGTTGCTACGCCGTATACGTTCACGATGTCGCCTTCGGCTAGACCTGTTACTTTTACCGTATCTGCTGTGCTTGTCGCATTATTCGTAACGGTGATTGTCGCTGCTGCTGGTGCTGCAGTGATTTCAGCATCGTAYGCTTTTACRGTTCTTACGCTTTCTAGCTGACCTTCTTTTGTCACGCTCACATACACGCTGCTTGCTGTTGCGCCCAGCTGTTCAATCGTTACCGTTGCTGATGTTGCATCTTCAGCTACT
>NZ_JBFRGD010000074.1:0-525 GCF_052115165.1 Paenibacillus sp. 2TAB23 | reverse complement strand
GTCATGTCATCCGTTTGGTGGCGATGGCGGAGGGGAACCACGCGTTCCCATACCGAACACGACCGTTAAGCCCTCCAGCGCCAATGGTACTTAGACCGCAGGGTCTTGGGAGAGTAGGACGTCGCCAAGCAGGTGTTATACTTACACCTAGCAGCAACCGAGAGGTTGTCTGTGCTTTACTTTGCACCTTGAAAACTGGATAACGAAAGAAAAAGAAATTGCTGAAACATCCTTTAAGCTACAATGATTTAATTGTTAGTGAAGGTTGTTCGAGATTGTCTCGACATCTTTTCTTTTTGTTTCAACCAYTTGATGTCTTAGGAGATCAGAGAAACAAAAGGAAAAAGGCGAGCAAGCCGAATCAACCGGAACGATAGGTTAAGCTAGTAAGAGCGCACGGAGGATGCCTAGGCACCAGGAGCCGAAGAAGGACGTGGCGAACAACGATACCGCCCCGGGGAGCCGTAAGCAGGCATTGATCCGAGGATTTCCGAATGGGGAAACCCAGCTGTCGTAATGGACAGT
>NZ_JBFRGD010000073.1:0-540 GCF_052115165.1 Paenibacillus sp. 2TAB23 | reverse complement strand
GTGATTCGGCTTGCGTTCCCTTCCAGCTTGATTTCTTTGAACAATAACCCCGTTAGAGGTAGAAATAAAGGCTGCAAAAGTCACTGCAATCTCGAACACCTTTCGCTTACAATAAAAACAGCTTAAAGGATGTTTCAGCAATTTCTTTTCTTTCGTTATCCAGTTTTCAAGGTGCAATTTGTTTTTGGTGGAGCCAAGCGGGATCGAACCGCTGACCTCCTGCTTGCAAGGCAGGCGCTCTCCCAGCTGAGCTATGGCCCCATGTTAGGTTTTGACAAAAAGAATTTAGAAGTGGTGGGCCTTAGTGGACTCGAACCACCGACCTCACCCTTATCAGGGGTGCGCTCTAACCAGCTGAGCTAAAGGCCCTTAATTCTAATTGTACATATTAAGGTGTAAGTATAACACCTGCTTGGCGACGTCCTACTCTCCCAAGACCCTGCGGTCTAAGTACCATTGGCGCTGGAGGGCTTAACGGTCGTGTTCGGTATGGGAACGCGTGGTTCCCCTCCGCCATCGCCACCAAACGGATGACATGAC
>NZ_JBFRGD010000072.1:0-545 GCF_052115165.1 Paenibacillus sp. 2TAB23 | reverse complement strand
TTCGTTACCGTTACGTAAGCCGTACCGCCTGTTGCCGTAAGCAGGTCCGTTTTGGAAACTGTTACTTCCGTTGCGCCTTCTGCTACCGTTGCAGTCTCAAGTACCGTGCCGCCTGTTGCTACGCCGTATACGTTCACGATGTCGCCTTCGGCTAGACCCGTTACTTTAACTGTATCTGCTTCACCTGTTGGGCTGTTTGTTACGGTGATTGTCGCTGCTGCTGGTGCTGCAGTGATTTCAGCATCGTACGCTTTTACRGTTCTTACGCTTTCTAGCTGTCCTTCTTTTGTAACGCTCACATACACGCTGCTTGCTGTTGCGCCCAGCTGTTCAATCGTYACCGTTGCTGATGTTGCATCTTCAGCTACTGTTGCTGTTCCGATTGCTGCTCCGCCTGTTGCTGCTTTGTAGACATTGACTACATCGCCTTCTACTAGGCCTGTAACAACCACTGTATCGCTTACGCCTACTTTGTTGTTCGTTGCCGTGATCGTGGCTGCTGCYGGTGCTGCCGATACAGGCTCAGTGATATATTTCGCAGCCGT
>NZ_JBFRGD010000071.1:0-581 GCF_052115165.1 Paenibacillus sp. 2TAB23 | reverse complement strand
CAACAAGCTGCCATTACCCAACACCGTTACCGATGTGCCGGTTTCGTACGTTCCGCTGTCAGTAGGCACTGCTCCTGCTGTGCTTCCATTTCCGTTATACGTAACGGTGTACGTTGGGTTGGGCGTCCATTTCGCATACAGCGTTACATTCGCGTTCCCCATCGTAAGCGCCGCGCCTGCCGCATAGTTCGTTCCGCTGCCATTTACTAAAGTGTTCCAGCCAGCAAACGTATAGCCTGTTCTTACCAAGCTGCCGTTACCCAAAACCGTTACCGATGTTCCGGATTCGTACGTTCCACTGTCCGTAGGCACCGTTCCTCCGGTGCTTCCGTTTTCGTTATACGTGACCGTATAGGTAGGGTTCAACGTCCATTTCGCATACAGCGTTACATTCGCATTCCCCATCGTAAGCACCGAGCCTGCTGCATAGTTCGTCCCCAATCCATTAGCTGCCGTATTCCAGCCCGCGAACGTGTGGCCTGTTTTTGCCAAGCTTCCCTTACCTAGTACGTTTACCGCTTCGCCCGTTTCGTACATTCCGCTGTCAGTAGGAACGGCCCCTCCGGTGCTGCTGTTCTGTT
>NZ_JBFRGD010000070.1:0-602 GCF_052115165.1 Paenibacillus sp. 2TAB23 | reverse complement strand
GCGACGTCCTATACCGTGGACTCGGCGACACAAATCACGGCAACCGCTCCGGCGGGCACGGGAACCGTAGACGTAAGGGTAACGACGCCGGGCGGCACATCAGCTACATCAGCAGCTGACCAGTATACGTACAAAGCTGCACCGACGATCACAAGCATTTCGCCGACGGCGGGTCCGACGTCCGGAGGGACGACCGTCATTTTGACCGGAACGAATCTGTCAGGTGCAACGGCGGTGACGTTTGGTGCAACGGCGGCGACGGGCTTTACCGTAAATTCGGCAACGTCAATTACGGCAACCGCTCCGGCGGGTAGCTCGGGAACCGTAGACGTAAGGGTAACGACGCCGGGCGGCACATCCGCGACATCRGCRGCKGACCAGTATACGTACAAAGCTGCGCCGACGATTACGAGCATTTCGCCGACGGCGGGTCCGACGTCCGGAGGSACGACCGTCATTTTGACCGGAACGAATCTGTCMGGTGCAACGGCGGTGACGTTTGGTGCAACRGCGGCGACGTCCTATACCGTGGACTCGGCGACACAAATCACGGCAACCGCTCCGGCGGGCACGGGAACCGTAGACGTAAGGGTAACGACGAC
>NZ_JBFRGD010000069.1:0-620 GCF_052115165.1 Paenibacillus sp. 2TAB23 | reverse complement strand
CTGGTGCTGCAGTGATTTCAGCATCGTAYGCTTTTACGGTTCTTACGCTTTCTAGCTGACCTTCTTTTGTCACGCTCACATACACGCTGCTTGCTGTTGCGCCCAGCTGTTCAATCGTTACCGTTGCTGATGTTGCATCTTCAGCTACTGTTGCTGTTCCGATTGCTGCTCCGCCTGTTGCTGCTTTGTAGACATTCACTACATCGCCTTCAGCAAGGCCTGTAACAACCACTGTATCGCTTACGCCTACTTTGTTGTTCGTTGCCGTGATCGTTGTTGCTAGTGGTGCTGTCGTTACCGGCTCAGTTGCATATTTCGCACCCGTACGTGTACTTTCCAGCTTGTTCGCTTTCGTTACCGTTACATACGCTGTTCCGCCTGTTGCTGTAAGCAAGTCGGTTTCCGAGATCGTTACTTCTGTTGCGCCATTTGCCACCGTTGCGGTGTCAAGTGCCGTGCCGCCTGTTGCTGCAGCATATACATTCACGATGTCGCCTTCGGCTAGACCCGTTACTTTAACTGTATCTGCTTCACCTGTTGGGCTGTTTGTTACGGTGATTGTCGCTGCTGCTGGTGCTGCAGTGATTTCAGCATCGTACGCTTTTACGGTTCTTACGCTT
>NZ_JBFRGD010000068.1:0-676 GCF_052115165.1 Paenibacillus sp. 2TAB23 | reverse complement strand
CGAAGCCGGTGGGGTAACCCGCAAGGGAGCTAGCCGTCGAAGGTGGGGTAGATGATTGGGGTGAAGTCGTAACAAGGTAGCCGTATCGGAAGGTGCGGCTGGATCACCTCCTTTCTAAGGAAATACCCGAACCCGATGAGGTTCGGATAAACATGGCAGTTTATCGCTTACTCGTTGTCAGTTTTGAAAGAGTAAACACATTGCATAGAAAAAAGAAAAGCATAATTGCTTATTCTTTGTTCATGCAAATGTTGGATGCTCTCTTTCATTATGTCTAGTCATTCGTTTGGTGGCGATGGCGGAGGGGAACCACACGTTCCCATACCGAACACGACCGTTAAGCCCTCCAGCGCCAATGGTACTTAGACCGCAGGGTCTTGGGAGAGTAGGACGTCGCCAAGCGGATTACATCACATTATAACTTACCAACATTTACTTGTTGAAAGTTGTCGAATAATGTGTTAATCTATGATTCCTGTCGTGTGAACGACAAGATAATTGCACCTTGAAAACTGGATAACGAAAGAAAAAGAAATTGCTGAAACATCCTTTAAGCTGTTTTTATTGTAAGCGAAAGGTGTTCGAGATTGCAGTGACTTTTGCAGCCTTTATTTCTACCTCTAACGGGGTTATTGTTCAAAGAAATCAAGCTGGAAGGGAACGCAAGCCGAATCAC
>NZ_JBFRGD010000067.1:0-788 GCF_052115165.1 Paenibacillus sp. 2TAB23 | reverse complement strand
GGATTAAGCACTTGATTCTCCATCGTGCTCTTGTCATCCGGCAGCTTGGTCGCTTTGCCGTCTTTCATCGTGTAATGCATGCCCTCCACGCCGAGGTACATTTCTTTCCAGTTATCCTTGTCGTACATGTTATTCAACAGCTTCAGGGTAGCCTTCAGCTTCGTCTCATCCTTGGTATTCTTGACGACCCATTGCGGAGGAGCAAATCGCTTCCACGTATAGAAGCCCTCATAGCCCTCGACTTTAGGAATCGGGAGAATGGAGAATTCCGCCTTCACGCCTGTATTTTTTGCCAAGTTTTCAAGATTGAGATTCAAATGCTCCACCCAGTGGAAGTAGTTCCCCACCTTATCGGACGTAATCTTGCCATCCCATTTCGCTTTGTCGTTCAGCAGCGTTTCCTTGTCCATTAATCCGTCCTTGTACAGCTTCGCAGCAAACGCTAGGGCCGCTTTCATATTCGGAGTTACCGCTGCGTAGGTTAATTCGCCATTATACAAATCCCACTCTGGATACCCTTCGAACATCGCAACACCGTACATCGCGAATATGTGATCCATCCAACGCGTTTCCTGACGGCCGCCGGTAGGAATCTCATCCTTCTGGCCATTGCCGTTCGGATCTTGATCCCGGAACGCCTCCAGTACTTTAACATATTCGTCTTGCGTAGTCGGCATCTGCAGGTTCAATTTGTCCAGCCAGTCCTGACGGATCATGCCTGCGTACCTTCCGTAATCCACCGAACCCGGAATGTAGTAGATGTGCCCTTGGCCGGTCGGGTCATTCGC
>NZ_JBFRGD010000066.1:0-795 GCF_052115165.1 Paenibacillus sp. 2TAB23 | reverse complement strand
CGCCGGAGCGGTTGCCGTGATTTGTGTCGCCGAGTCCACGGTATAGGACGTCGCCGCCGTTGCACCAAACGTCACCGCTGTTGCACCAGACAGATTCGTTCCGGTCAAAATGACAGTCGTCCCTCCGGACGTCGGACCTGCCGTCGGCGAAATGCTTGTGATCGTCGGCGCGGCAATGTACGTAAATTGGTCCGCTGCCGATGTCGCGGATGTGCCGCCTGTCGTCGTTACTCTTACGTCTACGGTTCCCGAGCCCGTCGGAGCGGTTACCGTGATTTGTGTCGCCGAGTCCACGGTAAAGCCCGTCGCCGCCGTTGCACCAAACGTCACCGCCGTTGCACCTGACAGATTCGTTCCGGTCAAAATGACAGTCGTGCCTCCGGACGTCGGGCCCGATGTCGGCGAAATGCTCGTAATCGTCGGCGCGGCAATGTACGTAAATTGGTCCGCTGCCGACGTCGCGGATGTGCCGCCCGGCGTCGTTACCCTTACGTCTACKGTTCCCGAGCTACCCGCCGGAGCGGTTGCCGTGATTTGCGTTGCTGAATTTACGGTAAAGCCCGTCGCCGCCGTTGCACCAAACGTCACTGCCGTTGCACCGGACAGATTCGTTCCGATCAAAATGACAGTTGTGCCTCCGGACGTCGGACCCGCCGTCGGCGAAATGCTCGTAATCGTCGGCGCAGCTTTGTACGTATACTGGTCAGCCGCTGATGTCGCGGATGTGCCGCCCGGCGTCGTTACCCTTACGTCTACGGTTCCCGAGCTACCCGCCGGAGCGGTTGCCGTGATTTG
>NZ_JBFRGD010000065.1:0-910 GCF_052115165.1 Paenibacillus sp. 2TAB23 | reverse complement strand
CTGCGCGAGTCGAGTCCGAGCTTGCTCGCGGCGGTTACGATTACAGCCGTTACGCTCGTTTCCTATACGGCGATGTCAGGCGTCATTGGCGGCGGCGGGCTAGGAGACTTAGCGCTCCGTTACGGCTACCAGCGGTTTCAAACCGATGTTATGCTCGTCACCGTCGTGCTGCTTATCGTGCTCGTGCAGGTGCTGCAGACGATTGGAGACTCACTCATTAGACGCTACAGCAGGAAATAAAGAGGATAACATTCGCGTAACCTAGATGAACCAACAACATGGGAGGAATCAACATGAAGAAGACAAGCTATATGATATTGACACTGATGCTGATGTTTGCGCTAACGGCTTGCGGAGCAGACAAAACAGAAGAGAACAATGCAAACGGTTCGGGAACGGGAGCAGCTGAGACGGTAAAGCTGAAGGTTGGGGCATCCCCTGTACCGCATGCGGAGCTTTTGGAGCTGGTGAAGCCGATACTCAAGGAGCAGGGCATTGAGCTTGAAATCATTGAATTCAATGATTATGTTCAACCAAACACGCAGCTCTATGAAAAACAAATCGATGCTAACTTTTTTCAGCATACGCCTTACTTAGAACAATTCAACAAAGACAAGGGTTATGACCTTGTCAACGTTGCTGGTGTGCATATCGAGCCTTTTGGCGCTTACTCCAAAAAAATTCAAAAGATCGAAGAGCTGAAGGATGGCGCACAGGTTGTTATCCCGAATGACCCGTCCAATGGCGGGCGTGCGCTTGCGTTAATGGCGGATAACGGCTTGCTCAAGCTGAAGGATGGCGTAGGCGTAAACGGGACGGTTGCTGATATTACGGATAATCCGAAGAAGCTTGAAATAAGAGAAGTGGAAGCCGCAACCTTGCCGCGCGTGCTTGATGAGGTTGATCTTGC
>NZ_JBFRGD010000064.1:0-928 GCF_052115165.1 Paenibacillus sp. 2TAB23 | reverse complement strand
TATTTCGCAGCCGTACGTGTACTCTCCAGCTTGTTCGCTTTCGTTACCGTTACATACGCTGTTCCGCCTGTTGCTGTAAGCAGATCTGTTTTGGAAACTGTTACTTCCGTCGCGCCCTCTGCTACCGTTGCTGTTTCAAGTACCGTGCCGCCTGTTGCTACGCCGTATACGTTCACGATGTCGCCTTCGGCTAGACCCGTTACTTTTACCGTATCTGCCGTGCCTGTTGGGCTGTTAGCTACAGTAATTGTCGCTGCTGCCGGGGCTGCAGTGATTTCAGCATCGTATGCTTTTACTGTTCTTGTGCTCTCCAGCTTGCCTTCGTTTACTACGCTCACGTAAACGCTGCTTGCTGTTGCGCCTAGCTGCTCAATCGTTACCGTTGCTGATGTTGCTCCTTCAGCTACTGTTGCCGTTCCGATTGCTGCTCCGCCTGTTGCTGCTTTGTAGACATTCACTACATCGCCTTCTACTAGGCCTGTAACAACCACTGTATCRCTTACGCCTACTTTGTTGTTCGWWGCYGTGATCGTGGCTGCTGCTGGTGCTRCCGATACAGGCTCTGTTACATATTTCGCAGCCGTACGTGTACTCTCCAGCTTGTTCGCTTTCGTTACCGTTACRTACGCTGTTCCGCCTGTTGCTGTAAGCAGATCTGTTTTGGAAACTGTTACTTCCGTCGCGCCCTCTGCTACCGTTGCTGTTTCAAGTACCGTGCCACCTGTTGCTACGCCGTATACGTTCACGATGTCGCCTTCGGCTAGACCCGTTACTTTTACCGTATCTGCTGTGCCTGTTGGGCTGTTCGCTACGGTGATTGTCGCTGCTGCTGGTGCTGCAGTGATTTCGGCATCGTACGCTTTTACGGTTCTTGTGCTCTCCAGCTTGCCTTCGTTTACTACGCTCACATACACGCTGCTTGCTGTTG
>NZ_JBFRGD010000063.1:0-932 GCF_052115165.1 Paenibacillus sp. 2TAB23 | reverse complement strand
CAACTAGAAGCGCTGCATCGATTAGGCTGGTCATGCCGCAGGATTGGGCATGAGTTAGGTCGACATCCTTCTACTATTGCGCGGGAACTGGCGCGTAGCGGTGGTAAGAAGAATGGGACTTATGTGGCTAGCTCTKCCCAAGAAGCGTCCCGTGAGCGGAGAGCTTCTTGCATGCCTATCGGCAAATATACGAAGGCACTTGCCGAAGAACTAGATGAGAAGCTGAAGGAAACCTGGTCACCTGAGCAGATTGCTGAGAAKCGTCGTTCCGAAGGARAACCTTTCGTATGCTTCAAGACAATCTACAGATGGCTATACAGAGGGCGTCTCGCAGCTAGAGCTAGCGTACTGCGACATAAGGGCAAACGTCAAAAGCCGATGGAAACAAGGGGACGCTTCCTCGTCGGTACACCGATCAGCAAGCGACCAAAAGAAGTCCGCAAGCGTACGACGTTTGGTCATTGGGAGCTTGATACCGTGGTCTCCAGCCGTGGCCAAAGCAAGGCCTGCGCCGCTACGTTCATCGAGCGAAAGACACGACTGTACATGGCACTAAAGATGCCTGATCGAACGGCTCACTCGATGGAGGTCGCCTTCGGTGTCGTGCTCAGCCAATACCCACGTGGTACCTTCGAGACGGCGACAACAGATCGTGGCAAGGAGTTTGCCTGCTATGCGAGCCTAGAAGCTGTGCATAACATGAAGGTCTACTTCGCCGATCCTTATTCCTCTTGGCAGAGAGGCTCTAACGAGAACGCAAACGGTCTCCTTCGGGAGTTCTTCCCCAAAGGGCATGACTTCGCTTCCGTTACAGATGAGCAACTCGCTGATGCCATTCGTTTGATTAACAACCGTCCTCGTAAATGTCTCGGGTGGAGGTCGGCTCACGAAGCCTTCATGGAAGAGGTGTCGCACTTAGCTTGACAATTCAT
>NZ_JBFRGD010000062.1:0-1378 GCF_052115165.1 Paenibacillus sp. 2TAB23 | reverse complement strand
GTGATCTCATTGCCTTCCTTATCCGTGCCAATCGGATCATGCAAAGAAACGTCCTTTCGAGTTTTCTTCAATGAACGCAGATGCATAAGTATTTCGTTCTCAATACAACGAGCCGCAAACGTCGCGAGCTTCGTGCCTTTCCCGGTCTGGAAGCTCTCGATGGCTTTAATCAATCCAATCGTGCCGATGGAGATTAGATCCTCTAAATCTTCCCCGGTATTGTCGAATTTTTTGACATTGTGAACACAACCCGATGTAAAACTAAACGTAAAGAACACTTAACAGATCGTTCTGATGATAAAGAGTACATTTTTCCGCACTCCACATGTGTTAAGGCCCAATGGATAAATACGTTTTCCAGTTCTAATCTCTACCCCCTCATACTCATAAATCCGATAACAACGTCGCCACTTAGCCAAAGTTGTTTTTGAAACGCTATAACCTCAAACTACCTCTTTCACATCCATATGTTTCCACTCTATCTATTCAAGGATGGCAAATATCTCCGAAGCGATGTGTTCTATTTTAGACATGAAAATGCTCCCTGACGAAAACAGGTTTTTAGTGTTTCACCTGTCTAACGTATGGGGAGCATATCAAAATGTGGTTTGAATTCACTCAAAGTTAAAATTCAGTATTCAATCTGAAAAACTTGCAATATCCTTTTTCATTTCTGTAATTAACTCGTCAAAATTATCAAACTCTCTTGTTTTAATCATAAATGTTCTTTCACTTTCAATCTCAACTGCAAAAAAATCATACGTATACTCAGTAACAATGCAAATAGACGCCATAAATTCATCAGTTGATAAGGCATATTCAAGCTTCTTATTGCCATATATATTCACACTTTCTATCACAATACCTTTGTCTAATTCTGCGATATAATTATTTACAATGGTTTTAATTGATTCAAACATCGTCATCCTGCCTTTTCTTCATCGTTTTGTATCAACATGCGTAATATTTGTACCAATTGGATCGGGAAGCGTTATTCCTTTGTTCTTAGCTAATTTTAATTGCATTTCATTTTTTGATTTCACTGGGGCCCATCCTAATTCAATATCTTTTGGCATTAATAATGAAGCATCAATATCAAATTCAACATAATAATTCCCTTTATTGGCCTGTCTTTCATAACCTTTTTTCCCTTTAGTTAAGACATTTGAATTTGGAATTATGCCCGTTTTTACGAATTGGTCATATTGAGTTTTTGACATCCATTGTCCTACTTTTGTTGTTTTCACAACATTTTGTGTCGCCTTATGAGTATTTACTAAAATATTTTTCATTGATTTTACAAATATCTTAACACCTTCTGCAACCTTTAGTACACCATTTTCAACAACCAAGAAATTCCTTCTTACAAACTCATCAA
>NZ_JBFRGD010000060.1:0-1785 GCF_052115165.1 Paenibacillus sp. 2TAB23 | reverse complement strand
TTGATGAGTTTGTAAGAAGGAATTTCTTGGTTGTTGAAAATGGTGTACTAAAGGTTGCAGAAGGTGTTAAGATATTTGTAAAATCAATGAAAAATATTTTAGTAAATACTCATAAGGCGACACAAAATGTTGTGAAAACAACAAAAGTAACTAATCTTTTACTCATAATGCCTGAATTTACTGGTTCTACGAGAGATAGATTGTTATCTGCAGTTCAAAATAAAGAATTAAGTAAAATAGTAGATCAACTTTATAGACCAGGTGCAACATTTGGAGATGGCGGAACTGCTTCAATACTAACAAAGGAATTTTATGAAGGTTCTTCAACGCATCTATTAAAAGCAAAGCAACGATTAAGTCAGTTAAATAATCTAGCGAAATCTGGGAAACTTGGTCTTAATGACCTAGATATACTTGATGCTTTAAGAGATGATTTAGAAAATGCAATAAGTCTGTTTAAATAGAGGAGTTCGTTGCTATGAATAAAGAATCGAAAGAATTCTTGGGAACATTGTTAGATTTCTTACCGTCAACTGATGATGCATATAGAAAATTAATTGCATATTACGGCGAAGTGCTAGAAACTGTTATAATTGAGGACATCTTCATGCCTGAAATAATTAAACTATTAAGTGAGGAAAGAAACATCACTTTGTTAGAACGTATTTTTAAATATTTTGAAGAAGTATCTAATGACGAAGATCCGTACTTAAAGAACATTTTCTCAATTACAGTTCTGGAGACTCTTGGTAATGATAGATCGATTCTAGGGACTGCACATAAATACATGGGAACTAAAACGATACAACTTCAAATAGAAGCTGATAGAGCATTAGGTAGAATCTAGTTAATAAAGACTTACGGAAGCCGCATGCGAGTGTAAGAACTCCATGTGGTTTTTTTGTCCAAACAAATAGAAGACCAACCTCTATGGGTAGTCTTTATTCAATATCAATCTATTGTAAGTCAATAATCTTGCGAGTATCCTCGGTTTCTAACGCCTCGGTAATAAGCTCGATATTACCAAAGAGCTAATGGGATAAACTCGGAGTTCACCTACGATGGATTGCAAATGACAAAACTACAACATAAGAAGACAAGTGGGACGGTCGTCAATACGTATGAATATAGCTATGATTTGACGGGTAACATTGTGAATCGGAAGGAGATTGGGGAGAGCACGGCGTTCAGTTATGACAGACTGGGACGCGTTCAAAGCAATTCCCAATTTAACGAAGCGTATGAGTATGATTCAAAAGGAAATCGGAGTGCTTTAACTTCGGAAGCTTTGCCGGAGTTTACGGATGCGACCTACGAGTACGATGATTGGAATCGTTTGACGAAAGTCACCACGATTGAAGGAGTAATCACGTACAAGTATAACGGTGACGACCGATTAGTGGAGCGGACGGAGAATGGGGAAACGATTCGTTATTATTGGAGTAATGACCGCATCGTTGCAGAAGGAAAGGTTATAGGTGGGGTTGTCTCCGAAAAAGCCTCTTACGTCTATGGTGTTGGTTTACTCGAGCGGATTAATGGTTCCGATGGCAGCCGTTCTTCTTATCTCCTGAATGGCCACGGCGATGTCGTGGAAATGAGGGATATGCAAGAAATTGTGCAGAATCAATATACCTATGATATTTGGGGAAAACCTCTACAAGAAACGGAATAGGTTTATAATCCATTCCGTTACTCGGGCGAATATTGGGATGATAGCGTTAATCTTCAATATTTAAGAGCGCGGTGGTATGATCCTTCAACGGCACGGTTTATCAATGAGGA
>NZ_JBFRGD010000059.1:0-1910 GCF_052115165.1 Paenibacillus sp. 2TAB23 | reverse complement strand
ATGAGCCGATTGAGTTCGGGTCGAAGGACACGAAATGGATCGATACGATGTGGCAGGAGGCAGGCAAGGTTTGGGAAGGGAAAATGACGGCAGCGGACTGGGCGAAGGAGCTGCAGCCGAAGCTTCAGGAGCTGTACGACAAAGGGAATAAGTAAGACAAACGCATATATGAGGTCTTTCATCGGGTATGTTCTTATTTGTTCGTCGCTATCTTCTTTATTCGGTTTCATTAAGCACAGGCTGCCAGCCTGTGCTTTTTGTTTGTTTATTAGATGGGAGTGTTAAGAGAAAGAATGAATATCCGTTAAGGTAAAAGTCATTCAAGACATTAAAGACATTCACGCATTTGAATAATTTCGAATAATAATACAGACAACATTAAATTAATTTAGTATACTTAATATATTAATATAATTAATGGGGTGCGCTGTGAAAAATTATCCTTTATATAAACAAATTCAAGCGGATATTTTGGGACAAATTCAATCTGGCAAACTGCGTCCCGGTGACCGCGTCCCTTCGGAGAAAGAGCTTGCCGAACAATATCGCGTAAGCCAGATAACGAGCAAGAATGCTTTGATCGGCCTTGCAGACGAGGGGGTACTCGTTCGGGTACAGGGCAAAGGTACGTTCATTAAACAAAACGGCGAGAATCAAGTCGAGGCAGCGAATTCAAGCGAAGCACGCGACGTAATCGGGCTCATATTGCCATGTATGAAGACGAAGGTAGATCAGAAAATTCTCGATTCCATTGAGAAGTATGTGACAGCCAGCGGCTATAGTCTGCAGGTTCGGATTACGCGGGAGTCGCAGCTCGAGGAGAGTGCCGCGATCGAGTCGATGGTCGCGTCCGGCGTGCGGGGATTGATTGTGTTTCCGACGGAAGAGGAACGCTATAACGACAGTATTCTACGGCTGTCGCTCGATAAATTTCCACATGTGCTTATTGACCGATTCCTGAAGGAGATCAGGACTTACAGCGTAAGCTCGGACAATGTGAACGGCACCGAGCAGGCGATAACCCATTTGCTGGAGAATGGGCATGAGCATATCGCGCTTATTACGCCAGAGATTACAAATACCGCAACGGAGGAGCGGCTAGTCGGTTTCGAGAAAGCCTATCTAGCGAAGAAGCTTCCGATTGATAAGGATTTGTGGTGCATTCTGAAAATTGAAGATATATCAAGCGGCAAAGCGCAGCCAATTATTGAAGCGTTTATGAAGGAAAGACAGGTAATATCCGCTGCCTTCGTCGCTAATGTCGAGCTGACTAATTACACGTATTATGCGGCGAAAAAATTGAAGAAAGCTGTTCCCGACGAGCTTGAACTCGTTTGCTTCGACCGTCCTGACTTTCAGGATGTCTCGTATCTGCAACAAAACGAGGATGAAATTTGTAGAGTAACGGTTGAGCTGCTGCATGCGCAGCTGCTCGGCGAGTATACGCCGCAGCGCATCGTTGTCCCAGTAACCTTTTGCAAAAAATAATTGCAGCTGTATAAAAGGTATCTATGTGCATATAGTGCACATAGATACCTTTTTATATTATATTTAGTATATAAACATATAACAATATAATTTATAATGAATTTATTAATTAAGCGCTTACAGTTCGAAGCGCAAGCGTTCTATTTCTAAGGGAGGTTCAACCATAATGATCAGAAAGTTAACGGCAAGGTTTGGTATTATTTTTGTTTTATGCTTGGGAATGCTGCTATCAGCTTGTTCATCAGGCACGAATGGAAGCGGTTCCAATACAAGCGGCGATACAGGCAATAAAGGCGAAGGAGCGTCGAATGCACCGCAGGAGCAGGTGAAGATTTCGTTTATGGGTCACGGGAGCCCGCAGGAGAAGGACATCTTCACAAAGCTAATTAAATCCTACGAAACGAAATATCCGAACGTTAAGG
>NZ_JBFRGD010000058.1:0-2086 GCF_052115165.1 Paenibacillus sp. 2TAB23 | reverse complement strand
ACAGCATTAACACCTATCTCACCATTCTCAATTTCTTCAAGGATAGCGAGTTTCTCTGAAGCAGAATATTGTCGTCTAAGCATGAAAAAGCTCCCCTTCCAGTAGTAGGTTTTATTATTTCACCTGTCTACCGTAAGGGGAGCATATCATCGGCAGCTGCTCCAATTTTTCATTACGCTATTCCAGCTAATAGTTTGTCAATATTAAATTATTAATTATGAATTCATGAGGTGGATTTGCCTCGCGAGATTAGGTGGTGAATCTCTGTTGAAATTTTCTGCTCCGACATTTCTAGAATTTCTTTAGACGTCTGGTGTAAAACTAGAAATCGAAGCGAAACTTTCGAATAGAGGTCACCGAATACGCCATGGTATTCAGGGAAAACCTGATCAAGAATAGCTGGAACTGCAGCTTCGCCTGAACATACATACCCGTTAAAGATTCATGCTGACGCGTGAGATAACGTAAATTCATGAGATGCTGACCCCGTTTTTTGATGGGTTCAAACTCTTCTTTATAGAACAGCGCCCCAAGCTGATAGGCATCAGCAGCATCCGTCTTGACCCGTCTCAAATTAGTCTTTTTAGCTTCATATGAGATTAACGGATTAATGACGATGTACAGACGATAATCCCTCTAGATCATGATTAAATCTAAAGATCTTCCCATGAGGTTCTCCGCGGTCCAAAAAAGCTTGTGCATGGCTCTCTTCTTTGGATACATCCAAACCAATGACTGGATTCACAATATCACTCCCAAAGTGTATTCACCGGTAACCCCTAACCTTCTTGTCTTCCACACTATCGCATGTGATACGGGATCAACGTCCCAACCAGCCTAACCATGGTTGAACAAGTAGGGGGGATGAACAGAATAGCTCTCGGGGTCCAAGTCCCACGGGCAGAATCGTTCGATCCCCGGCTACCGCTATCTTATGACCACACAAAAATGAGGTCTACCAGTAATATCTGGTGACCTCATAATACGAACGGGCAGAATAGCGTAATACAGGGCCACAATTTTGCTCAATCGTTCAACACTGCCAGATCAAGCTGGCTTATGCGTTCAGGATCGGAGATTAGGTCGACCTCGGCAATTTTTCCATGATTCATTTTAAATTTGAGTACATAGAGCAATCTTCCATGAGGAGCCACAATGATTCCTACTGTTCCATTCACGAGGGCTAGTTGTGCTGCTTTCTGTGCACGTCCCGAAACTTGTTTCGCTAGAGCAACCGCTCCTCGGGTTACTCTTGAAGATCCTGTTTGACGGTCGTCACGAAGAATAACGTCCTGATCGAGCGCAGCTACTAAAGTATCGAAATCGCCTGCGTGCGCTGCAGCAAGAAAAGCTTGAACAACGTCGCGTTGGAGAGCAAAGTCGACTTCTGGCATTGCTTTCGCCCCGCGAATCCGGTGGCGTGCCCGGCTAGCAAGTTGTCTTGTTGCCATCTCGGACTTTCCTACAATAGAAGCAATCTCATTGAAGGGTATGGCGAAAACATCGTGCAGCACGAACGTGATGCGTTCCGCAGGATTCAGATTACCGAGTACGGCTAACAGTGCAATACCGACAGAATCAGCCAATATGGCTTCTTGTTCGGGATCGATTATATTCTCTTGACTCATGAAAGTATCGGGCAAGTGAGCTTCTATCGATTCTTCGCGCCTTGATTTTCGCGATCGTAACATATCTATACATACACGCGAAACAACGGTGGTCAACCATCCTCCCATGTTCTCGATGCTTCTTTCATCCGCGCGACTAAGGCGCAACCAAGCCTCCTGTACCGCGTCCTCTGCTTCACTCAACGATCCCAGCATTCGATAAGCCACTGCCTGAAGATGCTTCCTGTGTACTTCGAATGTATTTGCCAACCCAACTTGTTCACTCATCATTCAAACTCCCTCGCACAAAAATAAAAAGCCCCTATAAGTACGGAACTGACCCCTGCTAATGAGACAGGGATAAAACACCTAACTAACATGCCAGTTGCCGATACTGAATCGGTGACTGGTTATTTAGTTTCGCTTGAATACGAATATGGTTATAATAATGAATGTAATCTTTGACTATCTGTATCACG
>NZ_JBFRGD010000057.1:0-2739 GCF_052115165.1 Paenibacillus sp. 2TAB23 | reverse complement strand
ACTTATGCATCTGCGTTCATTGAAGAAAACTCGAAAGGACGTTTCTTTGCATGATCCGATTGGCACGGATAAGGAAGGCAATGAGATCACGTTGATCGATATCCTCGGCACGGAGGCCGATGATATTGTGGATAAGGTGCAGCTGAAGATTGAGAAGAGCAAGATCTATAAGAATTTGGATATACTCGATGATCGTGAGAAAGAAGTTGTGATCGGCCGCTTCGGGCTGGAGCATGGCGGGGATGAGCGGACGCAGCGGGAGATTGCGAAGGAATTGGGCATCTCGCGGAGTTATGTGTCGCGAATTGAGAAGAGGGCATTGATGAAGCTTTATCATGAGTTTTATAAGGCGAAGCGTTAGAGGCTGACTTGAGTTTCTAAATAAAAGCTTGTTTTATTGTTTGAAGGAATAAAGTTAGGGATTTATTACTCAATTTTATATTATTATGTGAAACCAAATGGCAGAGATGTCGTTTGGTTTTTTATTGTTTACAACCCAAACATAAGGAATGTTGTTCAGTATTAGTCAGGAAAGAATGGATTGTCTACAGAAAACTGGGCAATATTTATGAGGTTAATTATCAAGCTTCTATTGGTATATAGACCCCAGCGTACCGTAATTATACTAGTTGACGTAGTCTCTAAGTTCCAGTGTGCCAATTGTTCATAGTTCTGAAAATATGACACATTAAGCCGAAACAGTTGGACAGAAGGCGATTCTGGAAATCAAACGATATTTAAGTATGACAATTGGGATCGGAATGTGAAAACAACAAATGCTGATGGAACCTTTAGTACGGCTAGCTTTGAAGACTTGATCTATAAATCCATTGTGAGAGACGAGGAAGGTAATGCAGCCTTAAGTCAATACGATGCTTACGGCAGACTCCTCTATTCGCAAGCCCAAAAAGGCGGAGCCTACTATACTGTACAATCGTATTCCTACGATGAAGTGGGTCAAGTGACGTCTGTACAGGATGCATTAAACAACTTTACGAATCATTACTATGATGCGTTAGGTCAATTAACGAGTGTGAAAAATGCCAACCAAGAAACCACTGCTTACCAGTATGATCTATTTGGCAACCTAACGACGACCATCTATCCAGGTGGTAGTAAACTACAGAAACAATATGATGAACTGGGGCGTTTAAAAACGCAGACGGATCCATCGGGTAAAATCAGAAAAGTGTTCTATGATGCAAATGGTAATATGAATCGATTTGAAGATCGCAAAGGTACTGCCTTTACGTATGTCTATGATACGCGAAATCGGATGATTACGAGGACGAGTCCTAGTGAAACGATTGCTTACACGTATACCCTAGACGGACAACGGAAAACGATGACCGACCAAACCGGAACGACGACTTATACGTATGACGCAAATACGGGACAGCTTACCAATCAGAAATATCCGGACAACAAAACGATCTCACATACGTACGATGGACATGGTAAAATGCTTACGACATCGGGGCCTTTTGCGCGCACGACAACGTATGGGTATGACAATGTCAACCGTCTTAAAACGGTGTCGACGGATACAAATCTGAATGCAACCTATTCGTATTTGAAAAATGATGTAATTAGTAAGATTGAGGGAGCTAATGGGATAAACTCGGAGTTCACCTACGATGGTTTGAAAATGACACAATTACAACATAAGAAGACAAGTGGGACGGTCATCAATAAGTACGAGTATACACATGATTTGACGGGTAACATTGTGAATAGGAAGGAGAATGGGGAGAGCACGACGTTCAGTTACGGTACACTGGGACGAATCCAAACTAATTCCCAATTTAACGAAGCGTATGAGTATGATTCAAAAGGAAATCGGAGTGCTTTAACTTCGGAAGCTTTGCCGGAGTTTACGGATGCGACCTACGAGTACGATGATTGGAATCGTCTTACCAAAGTCACCACGTTTGAAGGCGTAATTACGTATAAGTATAACGGTGACGACCGATTAGTGGAGCGGACGGAGAATGGGGAAACGATTCGTTATTATTGGAGTAATGACCGTATCGTTGCAGAAGGAAAGGTTATAGGTGGGGTTGTATCCGAAAAAGCCTCTTACGTCTATGGTGTTGGTTTGCTCGAGCGGATTAATGGTTCCGATGGCAGCCGTTCTTCTTATCTCCTGAATGGCCACGGCGATGTCGTGGAAATGAGGGATATGCAAGGAATTGTGCAGAATCAATATACCTATGATATTTGGGGAAAACCTCTACAAGAAACGGAATCGGTTGATAATCCATTCCGTTACTCGGGCGAATATTGGGATGATAGCGTTAATCTTCAATATTTAAGAGCGCGGTGGTATGATCCTTCAACGGCACGGTTTATCAATGAGGAYACGTATGAAGGGGAATTGACGAATCCRTTAAGTCAGAATCTTTATACGTATGTAGTAAATAATCCACTGCTATATACTGATCCTAGTGGTAATCAACATATAATTGATGGAAGTGTATCAACGCCAAAAGGGAATTTAATCTATTTAGATAAATTAAGTCAATTAGAACTAACTGACATAATTATGAATCCATATGAGTCACCAGCAGTAGTACAAGCAGCTGTTGATGAGTTTGTAAGAAGGAATTTCTTGGTTGTTGAAAATGGTGTACTAAAGGTTGCAGAAGGTGTTAAGATATTTGTAAAATCAATGAAAAATATTTTAGTAAATACTCATAAGGCGACACAAAATGTTGTGAAAACAACAAAAGTAAAGTA
>NZ_JBFRGD010000056.1:0-2785 GCF_052115165.1 Paenibacillus sp. 2TAB23 | reverse complement strand
ACGTAAGAGTAACGACGACAGGCGGCACATCCGCGACATCGGCAGCGGACCAATTTACGTACATTGCCGCGCCGACGATCACAAGCATTTCGCCGACGGCGGGCCCGACGTCCGGAAGCACGACCGTCATTTTGACCGGAACGAATCTGTCAGGTGCAACGGCGGTGACGTTTGGTGCAACGGCGGCGACGTCCTATACCGTGGACTCGGCGACACAAATCACGGCAACCGCTCCGGCGGGTAGCTCGGGAACCGTAGACGTAAGRGTAACGACGMCGGGYGGCACATCCGCGACATCGGCGGCTGACCAATATACGTACATTGTGGCGCCGGCGATTACGAGCATTTCGCCGACATCGGGCCCGACGTCCGGAGGCACGACCGTCAYKTTGACYGGWACGAATCTGTCYGGTGCAACRGCGGTGACGTTTGGTGCAACGGCGGCGACGGGCTTTACCGTRRAYTCGGCGACACAAATCACGGCAACCGCTCCGGCGGGTAGCTCGGGAACYGTAGACGTAAGGGTAACGACGACGGGCGGCACATCCGCGACATCGGCGGCAGACCAATATACGTACATTGYGGCGCCGGCGATTACGAGCATTTCGCCGACATCGGGCCCGACGTCCGGAGGCACGACCGTCATTTTGACYGGWACGAATCTGTCYGGTGCAACRGCGGTGACGTTTGGTGCAACRGCGGCGACGTCCTATACCGTGGACTCGGCGACACAAATCACGGCAACCGCTCCGGCGGGTAGCTCGGGAACCGTAGACGTAAGAGTAACGACGACGGGTGGCACATCCGCGACATCGGCAGCGGATCAATATACGTGGTTTGTTTTAACGAACACGATCAGCCCGTTGTCGAATGAGACGCTAAGTGCGCTAACCGCGGGTTATGCATCGGGGACGCAGGAAACGAAAACGGTGACCGTGACGCGAACGGGAACAGGCGACTTGGTGGACTTGGAAACAACGCTAGGCGGAACGAACGCGAGTAGCTTTACGATTACACAGCCATCGGCGACAATGCTCAATAGCGGGACGCCGTCTACGACCTTTACGGTAAAAGCGAATGATGGACTCGCCGCAGGGACGTATACGGCTACGATAACGGTGTCAGCCGTGAACATGACGCCGGTAACCTTTACGGTAACGCAGGTTGTTAGTAGGAGTAGTGGTGAGACTGGCGGTAGTCCAACTACTCCGATTGCTTCTACCCATTTGGATATTGACCAAAACGGCATTATGATTGACTCGGATACAATCGACAGCAGTAAGCCGTCCGTCGCTTTTGAAATTACACCAAAAGACGGCGTTGCCTATGTCAGCATACCGGCTAGTATATTAACGGAGTTTGAGAAGAAAAACGACACTTTTTTAATCGAAATCAAGACACCTTACGGCAGTTACCAAGTGCCGGTTAATCTGGCGTCGCTCATTCCGGGGTTGAAGGAATTGTTAGCTAAAAGTAACCTTAATGCCGAGGACATTAGCTTCAAGATCTCGTTGACCGACAAGTCTGGCAATAAGGACATTCAAACTGCTTTGACGAGCGGTTTGCCGCAGTCCAACGTGCTGGGGGCGATTGTCGATTTCCAAATCGATATTGTAAACAGCAAGACCGGCCAAACGATCGGAATAGCTGACAAGTTCAGCCGTGCGCTGACTCGGATCATCCCAATGCCAAAGAACATGACCGACATGCCGCAGTTATGGGGCGCATTCCGTTATAACGAAACGACAAAGAAGTTTGAGTTTGTATCTGCGAAGAAAGTGTTGATCGACGGCGTATGGTACGTGACGATCGATTCCTATACCAACAGCGTGTACGTCGTGGTACAAAAAAAGATAAGCTTTAACGATACGCTTAAACATTGGAGCAGAGCTTATGTAGAACTGGCTGCAGCGAAAGGACTCGTTGAAGGAGTTGGCGCTGGGAAGTATAACCCTGACAAAGCGGTAACGAGAGCGGAATTTACCGCCATGTTAGTTCGAGCTATGGGACGCAGCGCATCTGTCGTCAGTACTGCGCCGTATATGGATGTCAAACAAGGCGCATGGTATTTTGATGAGGTAGCCGATGCGAAGGAGCTTGGGCTTCTCGGCTTCGAGACAGGTGAGAGCTTCAAGCCCGATCAACCATTGACCCGCGAGGAAATGGCGAGTATGCTGGCGGCCGTAATTTACCGTGAAAAGTCGTCGATAGTCAAGGATTCTGTTGAACTGAACGGCTACAAAGATATCGGAAGCGTGGACGCGGCATACTTGGAGGATGTTCGCACAATGGTTACCCTACAAATTATGAACGGTACAAGCGCGAATACGTTCGATCCGAAGGGCGAGACGACACGCGCGCAAGCGGCGGTCGTGTTCATCAAGATGCTGCAAACGCTAGGTTCAATCGATAGATAAGATTCATGGACATACCCGCTTGAGCAGAAATAAAACTGTTCAGGCGGGTTTATCCATGTCTATGGTAGTGAAACCAACAATGACAGTAGAGCGCTTGCATGGCATGCAAGCGGTCAGGGGTTCGATCCCCCTCGCTTCCACCTCCACCAAGGAAAACCCGACCTCATGAGGTCGGGTTTTTGCATTTGTAATATTTGAAAGGCGAATCTTTTTGTTGAGCTCCCTCGGAGAATAAGGTTTTTCTCACGAATACTCGCGAATTCGCAGGATTTCACATATAGATTTAAATAGGCGTTTAAATGATTACGTCACATGGGCTAGGCAGTTCCGTTTGAGGGCAGGCGGGAATAGAAGGTGTTGGTCTATTT
>NZ_JBFRGD010000055.1:0-3150 GCF_052115165.1 Paenibacillus sp. 2TAB23 | reverse complement strand
CACACATTGCTGTGCTTCCACCCCGAACCTATCAACCTCGTCGTCTTCAAGGGGTCTTACATACTGGGAAATCTCATCTTGAGGGGGGCTTCACGCTTAGATGCTTTCAGCGCTTATCCCGTCCGTACTTGGCTACCCAGCGGTGCTCCTGGCGGAACAACTGGTACACCAGCGGTACGTCCATCCCGGTCCTCTCGTACTAAGGACAGCTCCTCTCAAATTTCCTGCGCCCGCGACAGATAGGGACCGAACTGTCTCACGACGTTCTGAACCCAGCTCGCGTACCGCTTTAATGGGCGAACAGCCCAACCCTTGGGACCTACTTCAGCCCCAGGATGCGATGAGCCGACATCGAGGTGCCAAACCTCCCCGTCGATGTGGACTCTTGGGGGAGATAAGCCTGTTATCCCCAGGGTAGCTTTTATCCGTTGAGCGATGGCCCTTCCATTCGGTACCACCGGATCACTAAGCCCGACTTTCGTCCCTGCTCGACTTGTAGGTCTCGCAGTCAAGCTCCCTTATGCCTTTGCACTCTTCGAATGATTTCCAACCATTCTGAGGGAACCTTTGGGCGCCTCCGTTACATTTTAGGAGGCGACCGCCCCAGTCAAACTGTCCACCTGACACGGTCCCTCTGCCGGTTTCACGGCAGCAGGTTAGAACTCCGATACGATCAGGGTGGTATCCCAACGTTGCCTCCACACAAGCTGGCGCTCATGCTTCAATGGCTCCCACCTATCCTGTACAGATCGTACCAAAGTCCAATATCAAGTTACAGTAAAGCTCCATGGGGTCTTTCCGTCTTGTCGCGGGTAACCTGCATCTTCACAGGTATTAAAATTTCACCGGATCTCTCGTTGAGACAGCGCCCAAGTCGTTACGCCATTCGTGCGGGTCAGAATTTACCTGACAAGGAATTTCGCTACCTTAGGACCGTTATAGTTACGGCCGCCGTTTACTGGGGCTTCGGTTCACAGCTTCGGGTTRCCCCTAACCGCTCCCCTTAACCTTCCAGCACCGGGCAGGCGTCAGCCCGTATACTTCGCCTTACGGCTTCGCACAGACCTGTGTTTTTGCTAAACAGTCGCTTGGGCCTTTTCACTGCGGCCCCCTCGGGCTATTCACCCTACCGAGGCACCTCTTCTCCCGAAGTTACGAGGTCATTTTGCCGAGTTCCTTAACGAGAGTTCTTCCGCGCGCCTTAGCATGCTCTGCTCGCCTACCTGTGTCGGTTTGCGGTACGGGCACCTAGATCTCACTAGAGGCTTTTCTTGACAGCCGGAGTACATGACCTTCGCTACTGCAATTTTCGCTCCCCATCACAGCCCAGCCTWAYAGTGTGCGGATTTGCCTACACACTAGCCTCACTGCTTGGACGGACTATTCCATCAGTCCGCGTCACTGCCCTTCTGTGTCACCCCATTGCTCAAACRATCTTCGGTGGTACAGGAATTTCAACCTGTTGTCCATCCACTACGCCTTTCGGCCTCGCGTTAGGTCCCGACTTACCCTGAGAGGACGAGCCTTCCTCAGGAACCCTTAGGCTTTCGGCGGACAAGATTCTCACTTGTCTTTTCGTTACTCATACCGGCATTCTCACTTGAATACAGTCCACCAGTCCTCACGGTCCAACTTCAAYCCGTATTCAACGCTCCCCTACCCAAGCGAATCTTAAAGATTCGCGAGTCATAGCTTCGGTGGTGTGTTTAGCCCCGTTACATTTTCGGCGCAGAGTCACTCGACCAGTGAGCTATTACGCACTCTTTAAATGGTGGCTGCTTCTAAGCCAACATCCTGGTTGTCTTTGCAACTCCACATCCTTTCCCACTTAACACACACTTGGGGACCTTAGCTGATGATCTGGGCTGTTTCCCTCTTGACAATGGATCTTAGCACTCACTGTCTGACTCCCGAGTAGCACGTCTATGGCATTCGGAGTTTGACTGGACTTGGTAACCCTTGGCGGGCCCCGCACCCAATCAGTGCTCTACCTCCACGACGCTCATTCCTCGAGGCTAGCCCTAAAGCTATTTCGGGGAGAACCAGCTATCTCCGAGTTCGATTGGAATTTCTCCGCTACCCCCACCTCATCCCCGCATTTTTCAACATGCGTGGGTTCGGGCCTCCAGTGCGTGTTACCGCACCTTCACCCTGGACAGGGGTAGATCACACGGTTTCGGGTCTACGACCACGTACTTATTCGCCCTATTCAGACTCGCTTTCGCTACGGCTCCGTCTTCCCGACTTAACCTTGCACGTGATCGTAACTCGCCGGTTCATTCTACAAAAGGCACGCCATCACCCATTTAACGGGCTCTGACTTTTTGTAAGCGCACGGTTTCAGGTTCTTTTTCACTCCGCTTCCGCGGTGCTTTTCACCTTTCCCTCACGGTACTGCTTCACTATCGGTCACCAGGGAGTATTTAGCCTTGGCAGATGGTCCTGCCGGATTCCGACGGGGTTTCACGTGTCCCGCATCGTTGTTCGCCACGTCCTTCTTCGGCTCCTGGTGCCTAGGCATCCTCCGTGCGCTCTTACTAGCTTAACCATATGCTCAGGTGATCGCTCACCTTCGCTTACAATAAAAACAGCTTAAAGGATGTTTCAGCAATTTCTTTTTCTTTCRTTATCCAGTTTTCAAGGTGCAAGTGTTTTGCGKTGAATTCGCTTCRGAGTTWATCCTCAGCAAAGACGCAACAAATCATTTTTTTGGTGGAGCCAAGCGGGATCGAACCGCTGACCTCCTGCTTGCAAGGCAGGCGCTCTCCCAGCTGAGCTATGGCCCCATATGATGTTGGGAACCGACTACTCAAAGTCGATAATGGTGGGCCTTAGTGGACTCGAACCACCGACCTCACCCTTATCAGGGGTGCGCTCTAACCAGCTGAGCTAAAGGCCCATAGGTATTCCCTTTGGACTTCCTGTTGAAAGAGGATTAATCTTTCAAAACTGACAACGAGTAAGCGATAAACTGCCATGTTTATCCGAACCTCATCGGGTYCGGGTATTTCCTTAGAAAGGAGGTGATCCAGCCGCACCTTCCGATACGGCTACCTTGTTACGACTTCACCCCAATCATCTACCCCACCTTCGACGGCTAGCTCCCTTGCGGGTTACCCCACCGGCTTCGGGTGTTGTAAACTCTCGTGG
>NZ_JBFRGD010000054.1:0-3933 GCF_052115165.1 Paenibacillus sp. 2TAB23 | reverse complement strand
GAAGCTGGCAGCTGCGCTTCGTTCGCCGGAAGTGAAGAAATATATCGAGGACACGTATAAAGGCGCAATTGTTGCCGCATTTTAATCGAATCATACTTGGAAATCGTCTCTGCCCTGCGGGTAGAGGCGATTTTTTTTGATTCGGCATCTTCGTTTTTCTTGACATAGACCTGCGCAACCTTTCCAGTCCGTTCGGTGTCCAAACCTAATATAAAACCCGAATTTTTTTATTTTAGGAGATTAATGAAAGTGAAGCGAAGCATAATGATCATGAACTTGAGCTTATTGCTTGTTCTGCCGAGTACAGCTGGGGCCGCTGCTTCCGCGAGATAAAGATTCCATTGGACGAAAAGCGGGAGCCTGTGGGGATTGCGCTTTTGAAAGTCGGGGTCACGTTTGTACCCTTGACGTGTATGACGAATTACTACGGAATCGACTAGAGCTGGGATGCGGCGGGGAAAAGAGCTCAGTTGCATTCGTCATCTTGTCGCCAATCTTTTTAAATTTCATCTTTCAGCCAGGAATAGAGCGGACGGTTCAATACAAAGATCAAATGTTACAAAAAAAAGCATTTGAGGCTGCTCAATTAGCTGCCCTGGAAGGAAGACTAGTACCAGAGATCAAAACCAAAATTCTAGAACAACTGGCAGCGGTATACTTTGACCGCGATAAGATTCAGTTAACCGGTACAACGACCACAGCTGCACGTGGAGAGCAGATTGAAATTACCTTACAGTATCCGTAAGGCATAACCCAAATTTTCAACTTGTTCGGTAGCGATGAGACAAGAGATTATTATTACCCAATTGCAATCATGAGTGAGCATATCGAGGAACGATCATGAAATGGGTGATCATGCTCCAGTTGTTGTCGCCAATCTCCATTATTTATAGCGCGCTTGGAATCAGGATGAGCATCTGCAGACAAAATTGAAAGCAAACCTGAAGGAAGGGATGGATCTGGCCACGCATGATGCCTCCCTTCAGATTGTGCAGGATGAGCTGGAGATCGGAAATATTCACTTCGATCCCGTAGAGGCAAAAAGGGTGCTGAAGCAATCGGTGTAAACGTCCTTTAAGTTGATGGGCTGCTGCAGCCGATGCCAAGAAAAATATGGCGTGATCCCTTTGAGCTTGTGCGGTTTGAAGGTGTAGAAACGGGGATCTTCCCACAGATTTATCACAGTGGACCGCCTTATTATTACTCCGATACGCTAAAAGGTCCTGCCATTATAGCCATTGTTAAAGTAAAGCATCCGCGCTATTTCGGAGTATCTGATGATATCGAGTACGTAGTAGTAAGCAGTCATGAATATGTGAAGTGAGAAGGAAAGAATTGTTAGCAAAGGAGGAATGGAGTTATGCGAATTAAATCAAATGATGCTTACGATGGTGGCGGTAAGTGTATGTTATTTGAATTGTTAGTAGAAGGGAATAGCCGAAGCCTCCATGCAATCTACCGCAGATGCGGAAAACGGCAATACTTCCTTGCACAGTGTAATGATTCAAATGGATTCCATTACCGAATCCGAAAACCAATCCGATAAGCTCATTCAATCGTTAGGCGAGAGTTCCAATAACGTACGTGAAATTTTGGATTTATATCTGAAATTGCAACACAAACGAACTTACTCTCTTTGAATATGTCTATTGAGGCTGCCCGCGCCGGTGAACATGGCAGAGGGTTTACCGTTGTGCTGGAGAAGTCAAGAAGTAAGCTGATCAATCATTAAAGGCTGCTAAGCAATCACTCAAATTCTTGAAGACATTTGGCATAAGAATGAGATGTCAATTAGAGCGATGTCGGCCGTTCGTATGGAAGTAAGATCAGGTGTTCAAAAGGTAGAAGAAACAAGTGAGGTCTTCCAAAGAATTGTTTCAGGATCTAGGCATGTTGCTGATCAAATTCATGCTGTTTCTGCAGTCGCCGCGCAGATGTCTGCCAGTTCAGAACAAGTCGCAGCATCTGTGGCCGAAATGAACCATATCTCCCAAACAACAGCTAATAATGTGAAACCGGTTTTAAACTCGACGAAGGAGCAATTTGGATCCATAGAAGAAATCGCCGCTTTAGGCGAACATATGAGCTTGTTAAATCAGGATTTACAAGAGAAAATGTCCATATTTATCAAATAGTCTGAAAGACCGTCCGAGTTATTGAGGCTTTGTTTTTTGCGATGGGTTATATTTACATACTAAGAGTACAATTTGGATACGTTTTTTGGTGCTTAGAACCAAGTCTAAGACAGTGGAGGATTGTAGGAATGGCTGAAGGTCTACCATCAGGTGGTCATAGTTGGTATTTAATGGGGTCAGGAAGTTTTCTTCATTTTTTTTTAACGGTCAACTGCCGTTTGAACCGAATGGATGGGGAAGCAAATATCCCATGTTGATGAATAAACTAACGAAGCTTTGGAGAAAGAGGACAATGCAAAATTGCTTGATGAGGTTAGAAGAACTCATGAAAAATTCAGTCCAGACGATGTTGTTTGGGACATAGAGGATTTGTCTGAGCAGCCACCTTGGGCAACAAATATTGATTTTTCCGTAACAAGTCTGGCAAATTTTTTTTGCAACAAGCAGTGCAGCTAGTATTTAAAGAAGCTTGTTAATAGGAACGAATACCGAGCAATTTACAGCTGGATCGTATATTAAAATGAATCGTTTAAAGGGCGGCTGTGTGTTTAGGTGCTTAATTTTAATAAAAATCTATTTGTATCGGTCAAGCCCCTATTTAATAAACATTAGAAAAAGCCTCTAGGAAGTAAATTGGCGTCGGAATTGGACCGGCATCAGTTTTATTAACTTTCTCTGTGAACGTTTATGGTTGTAAAAGTAAAAGTAGTCTTCAATTCTTCTTTGTGCTTCATCGAGCATTTAGATATCATAAGGATTCTTTCGTTTTGAGATGCGAGAAGAAGCTCTCCAAAGTAGCATTGTCATAACAATTGGCCCGATGAGTCATGCTGATTCGGGCGCCAACCTTTGGCAGCACGTTGGATGTCTACTGGAATCCTTGATCGCTATGAACGATCGATCCCGTCATGTCTTTTTTTTTGCAAAGGTTTCCTCAGTGGGAATTTCGCAGAGCATGTACTCCCAACCTCGTTTTTGGGCACATTAGGCATGTCACTTGCCTAAATCCCTGCTACGATATCCGCGATGTCAGGCGCCAAGCAAGAAGAGGCTGGGCTTGCATCGGGCCATGCGAATACTAGTTATCAGATCGGTTCGGCAGCCAGATAATAATAAAACGACTTCCCCCCCAGCCAAACGAGTTGGGCTAGAGTTCTCTTTTGCAGGGGATATTTCCAAAAATTTTATATTACTACATATAGGGTATGGCAGTATGGTATAATAAATAGAAAGGAGGCAGATATTAATGAGTGAACAAACAGATCTTATAGACCCAATCTCTAATGAGGCTTCTTCATGTTGCGTAACGGAAGAATCGGGGCGAAAGAGCCATCATTCGGACAAGGACAAGAATAATTTAGTTTCGCGTCTTAATCGAATTGAAGGACAAGTTCGCGGTGTTAAGGGAATGATTGAAAAGGATTCTTATTGCGACGATGTTCTAAATCAAATTGCTTCCGTTCAATCTGCTTTGAATAGTGTAGGTAAACTATTGCTTGAACATCATTTAAAAAGCTGTGTGATCGAACGTTTGCAGGATGGGGACACAGAAGTGCTGACGGAATTGATGACTACAATGAATAAATTAATAAAATAATAAGATCTATTAGCTGACAATTTCTCCATAACAAAAAGAGCATTTATACACTGTGAACTGCACCCCGTCAAGTAGACAGTACAAATAATAAAAATAGTTAGGCGGTCTTGGTCCTGTAATCCATTGGACTGAGGCCGTTTAATTTTGCTTGTAATCGTTCGTGGTTGTAAAAACGGATATAGGCCTCAATGTCCCTCTTGA
>NZ_JBFRGD010000053.1:0-4192 GCF_052115165.1 Paenibacillus sp. 2TAB23 | reverse complement strand
ACCCTGAAGCTGTTGAATAACATGTACGACAAGGATAACTGGAAAGAAATGTACCTCGGCGTGGAGGGCATGCATTACACGATGAAAGACGGCAAAGCGACCAAGCTGCCGGATGACAAGAGCACGATGGAGAATCAAGTGCTTAATCCATACTCGAGCTCGGCAACACTAGCATTTACAAAAGATCTCTATAATGATACCGCCTCGGACGACAGCAAGTGGGCAATCGACCAGCTGACCAAAAATATGGATGAAGCCCAGAAGTATGCGAAGGTCATTGCCGGCGACGGCATATCGGCCAGCATCTATGAAGGCTTCCCTGATATTAACAACCGTACGTTATTCGTGGAATACGCCGCGAAAATCATACTCGGGCAATACCCAATCAGCAAGTTTGACGAATTTGTGGAGAAGTGGAACAAATCAGGCGGAGAAGAAGTAACGAAGCGTGCCCGAGAATGGTATTCCAAAGTGCATCAATAATTGTCCGACCAGAGAAGCCTAACGTTCAAGAGCGAACACTCTTCTCTGTATGTACAGACGCGCGCCTTTACGGGTGCGCGTTATCTGTTTCATCCCCATAAAACCAATGAACGGTATCGTGAACAAAGATGGAATTGGAATAGGAGGCTATAATGAATATTCGGTTGAAAGAAGTGCTGGAAGGTCAGGAACAAAACTATATTCTCCCCTTTCTCTGGCAGCAAGGTGAAGAAGAAGGCACGATTCGAAACGAGATCGCTCGTGTCCACGAATCCGGAATCGGCGCTGTTTGCGTAGAAGCAAGGCCTCACCCGGATTTCCTTGGCGCGAAGTGGTGGTTGGATATGGACATCATTATGGACGAAGCTCGTAGTCGCGGCATGAAAGTGTGGATGCTCGATGACGATCATTTTCCTACAGGGCATGCCGCTGGCAAGGTGAAGGAAGCTCCAGAAGAGCTTCATCGCGTATTTTTGGGCGAACGGTACATGGATACCATCGGTCCTGCACAAGGAACCTCTTTACTGCTGGACACCTTGCTTATGAACGGGCTTCGGCCGACTTATTCGTTGAGCCATTACGCAAGCGGCAGCAACAAACTGCTTTCGGTCGTAGCGGTCCGTCGTGAACCAGTTACAGGATCGTTAACCAGTGACTGCGTTGACATCACCGAGCTTGTGCGGGATGGCATTCTGTATTGGGATATTCCTGAAGGGCATTGGCGGGTATTTATCGTTTCCGAGAACAAGGATGGTGGCAGTAAGGCACAGGAGGATTATCTGAACCCGCTCGTTCGGGACTCGGTTCGCATACTGCTTGATACGGTTTATGAGGCATTTTACGAGCGGTATCAAGCTGATTTTGGAAAAACCTTTGCTGGCTTCTTCTCGGATGAACCCGGATTTTATAATGATAAGGCGACCTTTGACTTCGATTCAAAGCCCGGGAAACCAGGCGTGTCTCTTCCTTGGAGCAGTGAAATTCCTGATTTGCTCGAGCAGGCACTAGGCGAGAACTATCGTAAAAGCCTTCACCTTCTCTGGCATGATGCCGGAGAACAGTCGAACATTATTCGTTATGCATACATGAATATAGTTAGCAAGCTATACGGCGATAACTTCTGCAGTCAAATCGGGGACTGGTGCAGAGCGCGCGGGGTGGAATATATCGGGCATGTGCTTGAGGACAATAACGTTCATGCAAGACTTGGCGCCGGCGCCGGTCACTTCTTCCGATCGCTGTGGGGGCAGGACATGTCAGGTCTCGATGTTGTGCTTTGGCAGATCGTTCCCGGCTTCGATGAAATGTCGTTCCGCTGGCCCGCAGGGGAGACGGACAGTGCGTTTTTCCACTATGGCCTCGCCAAGCTAGGGGTGTCGCTCGGACACATCGATCCGAAAAAAAAAGGCCGAACGATGTGCGAAGTGTACGGCGCATATGGTTGGGCGGAAGGCTTAAAGCTGATGAAATGGCTTACAGACCACATGCTGGTCCGTGGAGTTAATTATTTTGTCCCGCATGCTTTCAGCCAAAAAGCATTTCCGGACCCCGATTGCCCGCCGCATATGTACGCAAGCGGGAAAAACCCGCAGTACCGGTATTATAAGCATCTGAATCAATATATGAATCGGATGAGCCACCTGATTTCGGGCGGAAGACATGTGGCGACAGCAGCCGTCTTATATCACGCTGAAGCAGAATGGGCGGGAGAATCCATGTATTTTCATTTGCCCGTTAAGGCTTTAATGCAACACCAGATCGATTGCGATGTAATTCCCGCAGACGTTCTATTAGAGGCTGCGAGCGTACAGAACGGCAAGCTGCTTATCAGTCATGAGGATTTTCAATGTCTGATCGTACCTTACGCAGATGCGCTGCCCGCCGAGATGATACGTTGCTTGGCCGTTTTCGCAGATCAAGGCCTTCCCGTCCGTTTTATTGATGGACTGCCGACGCGTTCCAGCGAGGGCCGCGATGTAAGCACGGAACTGTCCCTTCTTGCTGGCCACAAGAATGTTAAGCTTGTGTCTCTCAGCCAACTGTCTGAAGTATTGCTGAATGACGGACATTTCGATATTAAAGTCGGCCAATACGAACCATATCTTCGGAATTATCATTACGTTCATGATGGATTGGATATCTTTATGTTCTTTAACGAGCATCCGAATCAGAGCATTCAAGCCGACATTGTATTGCCAATTCAAGGCGATGTCTATACTTACGATGCCTTCCTAAATGGCTTGAGCTTATTGCATGCGAATAGTGAGCCCGGCAAGGTACGCATTAATCTCCATCCTTATCAATCCGTTGTCCTTCTCCATGGCGCTGAGCTTGAGCAGTCTGCCGCGCTTCCACGGCAAGCAAAGGGGATATACAGGGAGTTGGGAGACAGCTGGACTATCTATATTGCGGATGCCGAACATTACCCTAACTTTAAGGAATGGGGAAGTGTGAGGACATTAATAAATATGAGCGGACCAAATATTTTACCTCGGTTTTCGGGTACTTTTAGGTATGAAACGGAGTTCGAGTGGAAAGAAACCAGCAGTCACGCATTATTGGACTTAGGAGCTGTCTATGAAACGGCGGAAGTGTGGTTAAATGGAGAGCAAGCAGGCGTGCGCATCTGTCCACCGTACCAATTGGAAATTCATGGCCTGATCAAGCAGGGGACCAATAAGCTTGTCGTGGAAGTGACGAATACGTTGGCGAAGGATAAACGCGATTACTTATCGGCATTTGCGCAGCAAGAACCGAGCGGGCTCATCGGACCTGTCCGTTTGACAAATATTGAAATGGGAAAATGAAATGGATGTTCATAGCAGGAGCTGCTGAAACTAGGCGGCTCCTGTTTTTTTATGATCTAACTTATCAGAGAATAATCATCGATCAGGTGTAATATTCATCAACATTTTCCTTAAAAATGACCTAGTTTAACCTTAAAAAAGCCATATTGAGAGGCCAAACTCCGAGATGTATATTTACATTGCAAACGAATTCAATTACAAAAAATCAAATGAAAGCGATTTCTGTTTTCTCGGTTTATTGGCTAACAGCCTTAAACATATCACTACAAAAAAAGAGGGGGCAAACAGATGAAATTCAAAAAAATGGGGATAAGCTTGGCTGCAGGCATACTTGCGGTCACGGCTATAACCGGTTGCGGTGGAAACGGGAACAATGCCAAAAATGCCGACCAAAATGAAAACAAACAGAATCAGACGGAAAGCGTGAGTGAAGCTGTCGATATCGAAGTATGGGGTACGAATATTGGCTACAAACCGATAACCAAAGGCAGCCCATTGTATGAATTCTACAAGGAAAAGCTGGGTGTCGGCGTCATTCATCCCTATGTGGAATGGAATGGAGGCACCAACTACCTAAATCAGCTGAACCTAAAGATCGCAGCCAATGAAATGCCAGACATGTTCACTCCCCAGCAAGGCATTGAAGACAGCCTGGCCAAAAACGGAGCAATCGCGGATCTGACGGAATTGCTGCCAGAGTATGCGCCGAACGTATGGGAAGCGATTCCAGCGGAAATGTGGGATGTTGTCAAAGCGAATGACCCGACCGGCCAAGGGCACATCTACTACATTCCGGGTTCGGTGGATTACGGAAGGTACGCAGGCATGATCCGTCAGGACTGGCTGGACAAATTGAACCTGCAGATGCCGACTACGCAAGACGAATATGTTAAAGTACTGGA
>NZ_JBFRGD010000052.1:0-6103 GCF_052115165.1 Paenibacillus sp. 2TAB23 | reverse complement strand
CGAGCGATTGCCGACGATGCGGAGAACCAAACTCAGGGTCAGTTGGATGATGCCGTCGCCGATTTGGAAGCGGTAATGGCTACGTTCGAAGCCGCGATTATTCCGGCAGGAGATGCGACGGATTTGGAAAACTTGTTGGTTGATGCAACCCAGATGCTTGCGAACCATCCCGAAGGCGCTAACGTCGGACAAGCGTCTGCGAACGATCGCAGCGCTTTGCAGGCAGCGATCAACGCCGCGCAGGCGATCACCGACGATGCACTGAACCAAACTCAGGGTCAGTTGGATGATTCCGCCGCCGATTTGGAAGCGGCAACGACGTCGTTCGAAGCCGCGATTATCTCGGCAGGGGATACGACGTATCTGGAAGACTTGTTGGCGGATGCGACCCAGACGCTGGCGGACCATCCCGAAGGCGCAAACGTCGGACAAGCGTCGGCGAACGATCGCAGCGCTTTGCAGGCAGTGATCAACGCCGCGCGAGCGATAGCCGACGATGCGGGGAATCAAACTCAGGGTCAGTTGGATGATGCCGCCGCCGATTTGGAAGCGGCAATGACGTCGTTCGAAGCCGCGATTATTCCGGCAGGAGACGCGACAGATCTGGAAGACTTGTTGGTGAATGCAACCGAGATGCTGGCGGACCATCCCGAAGGCACAGGTGTAGGACAAGCGTCGGCGAACGATCGCAGCGCTTTGCAGGCAGTGATCAACGCCGCGCGAGAGATAGCCGACGATACGCTGAATCAAACTCAGGGTCAGTTGGATGATGCCGCCGCCGATTTGGAAGCTGCAATGGAAACGTTCGAAGCCGCGATTATCTCAGCCGGGGACGCGACGTATCTGGAAAACTTGTTGGCGGATGCAACCCAGATGCTTGCGAACCATCTCGAAGGCGCTAACGTCGGACAAGCGTCGGCGAGCGATCGCAGCGCTTTGCAGGCAGCGATCAACGCCGCGCAGGCGATCGCCGACGATGCGCTGAATCAAACTCAGGGTCAGTTGGATGACGCCGTCACCGATTTGGAAGCGGCAATGGATACGTTCGAAGCCGCTTGGGTGGGGTTAGTTCTGACGGCACCGGCGAATGAGTTGTACGGCCCGAACAATATCCTTCTCTTTAAGGTACGCTATGGTTACGAAGTAATCGTTGTCGGGACGCCGGTCATTCTGCTCACGGTTGGAACAGGCTCTGATACTCGGACGGTGTACGCCGCATATACGGGAACACGTAACGAGGCGTTGACGGAGCTGACCTTCGAATACGAAGTTTCAGCCGGAATTGCGGATGCGGATGGCATCGAAGTTGCCGCCGCACTGGAGCTTCCGGACGGTGCCAGCATCGTACGTGCCTCCGGCGGAGCCGCTTCGCTGGCGTACGGGACGCCGGATACGAGCGGAATCAACATGGTGGCGATACCGCCCGATGTTACGCTGACGGCTGAGCCTGACGGATCGCCGACGCGGCAAGTGATCAGAGCGACGGCAAGCGTGTACGGTGAATCGGCTGGTAATGCATTGACGGCGCTCCGATGGCTGAAGGGCAATCTCAACGCGGTTGATTTCATCGACGGAACAAGCGGAACTGATATATTGTCTGAGCATCGATTCACGGTCTCTGCGAACGGCGATTATACCGTTTATGCCCGAGACAAGGCAGGCAATGAAGCGGTTAAGGTGGTTGCCGTCACCGGTATCTCAACACCGTCTTCGTGGGTTGGCGGTAATCGACCGGCATCGAATTCCACCGTGATGATGAATTCGGATGGCGGTATTACCGCACTTGTTGATTCATCCGACATCGAACAAATCACACGTCCCGACGGCACGGTGATCGAACAGGTCATCCTCTCCGAACGGATGCGGGAGCGAGTACTGGAGCTTCTGAGGGAGGCGAAGAAACCGCTTGTCACGATTGAGATAAACGATCAGGAGCATGCCGTGCAAACACGGATTCCGGCTCCTTGGATCGCGGAGATGGCCAAAGCTTATCCGAATGCGATCATTGAGGCGAAGCTGAACGGATCCAGCTACCAATTGCGAATAAGTGCGCTCGACCTGGCCGGTTTGGCGGAGCGTCTTGATGCGGAAGCATCGGATTTGACCGTGAGCATCATTCAGGAGCAGGCCGGCGAGGATATTCGACATGAGATCGAACKGATCGGCGTCTCTCAAGGATTTTCCGTATTCGGTGACGTCATCGATTACAAGGTGACGGCGGAAGCAAACGGGCAAACATCGGAGGTGCAAGATTTCAGGGGGACGTATATGGTTCGGACGATCAAACTGGACGGGGAGGCGGCGAACCGCAACCTGGTTGCCGTTCAGTATGATCCGGCGACCGGAACAGTCGTTTTTGTTCCCGCGCGGCTGGACACTAGACCGGACGGCACAACGGAAGCGATTATGAATGTGCCGCATAACAGCCTCTACACGGTCGTAGACGTGAAGACCCGATCTTTCGCCGACTTAACTGGACACTGGGCGAAGGCGGATGTAGAGCATTTAGTGTCCAAGCTGTTGGTGAACGGCGTGACGGCCGACCGTTTCGCGCCCGATGGTATCATTACTCGGGCTGAATTCTTGGCTTTGCTCGTTCGAGGGCTGGGGCTGTCCGTGAAGGAAGAAGAGGATAGTTCCCGTTACGCAGATGTCCTTGCACCCGCATGGTATGCACCAGCGGTCAATGCGGCGGTGGCGAACAGACTGGTGACCGGCATCAGTGCGGACCGTTTTGCGCCTAACGACCCGATCACGCGCGAGCAAATGGCCGTGATTATCGGCAGAGCCTTAACCTTCACTGGCCATGTAACCGATGGCGATGGGCGAGAGGACAGTCCGTTGGCTGCGTTCACGGATCGCGAATCCATCTCTTCCTGGGCGCAATCGGCGGCAGCCCGTGTAGCGGAAACCGGCATCATGAAGGGGATGGAAGACGGACGTTTCGCGCCGACGGAATATGCGACGCGGGCGCAGGCGGCGGTTATGCTGAAGAGGCTCCTGCAATACCTGCATAATATCGATTAAACTCTGTTGCACGATCACTATACCAGCCAATAAGTGTCAAGAATTGAGTGATTAACACGGGACGGTGTGACGGGTATACTTGAAAAAGGGCATCCATAATGACCTTTCGGCCTGAAGAAGGAAGTAGTCAGAATAACACATGAAATGAGCAGGCGCTGCGTTGGCCTGCTCATTTTATTAAGCTAATGGCAGATTAGCGCATTGGATATAGTTGATCATGCAAGAGAGAACCAGCGCTAAAGTGAGAGCAGAATATGTTATAATAAGAGCGTTTTAAATACTACTACAATGTAGGAGAGTTACTCTATGATCATTAAATTCATTCGTTTAAGGTAATGTAAGGTACAGATCACTTAACCCATTCATTTTTTAAAAATGGTTTTGGGTTTATTTGGCTGTGCCTGTTTTCATTCACCGATTACGAATGAATGGGGTGCTTTTTTATGTCCAAACAAAGTAAAAAGATAATAAGTGCAGCTATTATTGCACGATATCAAGAGGTTTTTAGATGCCCGATATGTTTCGGTCAGATGCAAATGAACAATTTACAAAGTTTGATTTGTAGCAATCGGCATTGTTTTGATGTAGCGAGGCAGGGATATACAAACTTATTGTCACGAGCCATTAAAACTAAATATGATAAACGAATGTTCGAATATAGAAGAGTGACTTGCCAAAGCGGTTTTTTTGATCCTTTAAATGCTGCGATAAGCGATATAGTAATCAAACAACTCCGGGCCAATGAACAAACAAGCATACTAGACGCAGGGTGTGGTGAAGGCTACCATTTAACGAAGATTCAGGAAAGAATATTACGAAATACACGGAATTCTCTTTTGGCTGTCGGAATGGATATTTCTAAGGAGGGGGTCAGTTCTGCTTCAGCCGAGTATTCCAATGCTATTTGGTGTGTTGCAGACATTGCGAACTGCCCATTTGCTGATCATCAATTCAACGTCATTCTTAACATTCTATCTCCGGCTAATTATTCAGAATTTCAAAGACTGATTGCGGAAGATGGTATGGTTATAAAGGTCATTCCAGGGCAGGATTATCTTAAAGAATTAAGAGATATATTTTACAAAGGATCTCAAAAACAGGTTTACTCGAACAAAAATACTCTGGATCATTTTCATGAACATTTTGATATAACAGACGTTGAAAATATTCGATATCAGGTATTCTTGGATGACACGTTAATCGAACCTATACTGCGAATGACGCCTTTATCCTGGGGGACAACAACGGCACGTTTGCTGAAAGTTCAAGAGATCTCCCTCGGAGAATAAGGTTTTTCTCACGAATACTCGCGAATTCGCAGGATTTCACATATAGATTTAAATAGGCGTTTAAATGATTACGTCACATGGGCTAGGCAGTTCCGTTTGAGGGCAGGCGGGAATAGAAGGTGTTGGTCTATTTACAACATCTTCCTTAAAAAGATTTGCTGCACGTCTCTCTCCACAAGGTCCTTGGGATTCACTCTCCCAAATCTCAACGGGTCTAAGCCCTTACATTCCTTCGTCCTATCTATCCAAGGTGTGGAGTCCGATCAACGTTAACKGAACGGGTCTAAGCCCTAAAGCGTAAAAATCTCGGTACTCCGTGCTTTCTTTGTGAAATCCTGAGAACAGCTAATCTACGTTTCTGGGTTTCGCATGTAGTCGTTAAGCTGCTAGTAGCGGTTGAGCCTTATCCTCGGAGAAAGGTTGTCCTTCTCGCGCCATGGCTACAAGCATTCGAGCCAATTTTCCAATTAACTTCATCATGGATTGCATTTTCGTCATTCGTTTCACTTCAACATTGTGTGCATGCACGRCTTGGAATGCACGATTGTGAGATAAGAGGTGAAACACTGAGAAGTACATATGCTTCCGTAGTAATGAGTTACCTCGTTTGGTTAGCTTAACGTGCCCCTTATACTTACCAGAACTACGTTCCGCTAAGTTTAATCCAGCCTTTCGCAATAACTGATTTCCGTGAGACAGCTTACGTAAGTCCCCACCAAATGCAAATATGGCAGCCATAGCGGGAACGGAAACACCGACGGATCGAACGAGATCAGAACAGGGGATCTCGGGCAATAGCTGTTTAATGATCTCGTCCGCTTCAGCAATGATGTGGCAGATTCGTTCATATTCTTCAATGAGGTGCTTAAGTTCCCATTTGTCTTCTTCAAGGGCAGTAGCGTCTCCGATGCTATGTCTAGCGAGTGTTTGGAGCTGGATAGCCTTATTCCTGCCTCGCACACCGSCCGGTCTAGCCATGTACACTCCCCAGGTCTGCACCATCTGCTCCGGAGTTAACTGCATTACGTCAGATGGCGCTGGGAAACGATGCAAAGTAGCTAATGAACGAGGACTAAAAATATCTTCGAATGCTTTGCAGTATTCTGGAAAACGGATATCCAACCAGCGATGGATTCTGTTCTTAATTCGTCCGGATTTAACCACCCAATGCTCTCTGTTTGTGACAATAACCCGTAAGCGGCGGAAGGCYTCTTCCTTTGGAGAGAAGAGCGTATAAAACCCGCGGCTCACTGCATCGGCAATGACCAAAGCGTCCTTTGGGTCATTCTTTGATGGAGAGTTATCTCTGTTTTCCTTATTGCGTTTGGTCGTCATGGGATTAACAAGAACAACGGAAATCCCTTGATTCATCAACCAATGAGCGAGATTGAACCAGTAGTGACCAGTACTCTCCATTCCCACAATGACGTCATTGAAGTTGTGTCTGTTCTGTAATGTATGAATACTGGCCATTAAATGCTCAAAGCCCGYATGGTCGTTCGAAAACATAATGGGGCGATTGGTGAGGACAATACCTCGAAAGTTAACCGCCTGAGCAGCATGTTTCTCCTTGGCAATGTCGATGCCAATGACAAGCGTAGACGTGGAAACACGTTCTACACGTTGATTTTGAGCTTTCGTTAGTCTAGACTTCATAATAACGCCTCCTAAGGTGAGTTCTGAGGGCTGCAACCCAGTACATACTCATCCTAGCGGGGCGTTTGTTTTTCTGCAAATTGAATCTACTAAGACCTACAGGAATGTTAACTGGCAGATTAGGCAGATTA
>NZ_JBFRGD010000051.1:0-5000 GCF_052115165.1 Paenibacillus sp. 2TAB23 | reverse complement strand
AATAAGTTATACATAGACAAATCTACTCGTTATGCCTTAATTATTTATTAAGCGTTGTGGATTTTGTTGCCGCAAAGCGTTGGTTGATGTATTGCGACTAACTTGCTTCGTAAAACCTTAAGGAGGTTTGAACACACATGGCAGTGGATTTGAAGACGAAGGAACATATTCGGGGTATTCGTAAGGCCGGTCGTATTGTCGCTGCCTGTCACAAAGCTCTCTCAAAACGGATTGCGCCGGGCGTTACGACGCAGGAGATTGACCGCTTTGTGGAGCGATTCATGCTGGATCGAGGTGCGACTCCTGCCCAAAAGGGGTACAAAGGTTATCCGTTCGCGATATGTGCCTCCGTTAATGAGGTTGTTTGCCATGGTTTTCCTGATTCAGAGCCTTTGGAAACGGGTGATATTGTTACGATTGACATGGTAGCCGATGTAGATGGTTGGAAAGCAGATTCGGCTTGGACCTACGCGATTGGTAGAATAAACACGGCAACCGAAAAGCTGCTTTTGGCCGCAGAGCAATCGTTGCAGGACGGAATTAAGCAAGCGGTGCTCGGCAATCGGCTTGGAGACATTGGTTATGCGATACAAGCTCGGGCAGAGAGAGCCGGCTTCGATGTGGTTACTGCATTCGTAGGTCACGGCATAGGCAGAAATATGCATGAATATCCTGATGTCATGCATCGCGGCGTACCTGGTCAAGGAATTGCCCTCGAAGAAGGCATGGTCATTACGATAGAGCCCATCATCACTGCCGGAAGGGCGGATGTATACATTGCGCAGGACGGGTGGATGGCACGAACACGGGACGGAGCATGGGCAGCGCAATTCGAGCATACTGTGGCCATTACCAAGGAAGGTCCTATCGTATTAACGCGTTGGGACTAAGTATGTTATTTATAAAAATGACATAGAGACCGGATGATGCAGCTAATGCTGTATTGATTCGGTTTTTTCTATAAAAAGGGCTATGTTTTAAAAATGGTGTAATGAAAAATTAAATAACTTAGGGGTTGTTAAATTCAGTTGAAATTGGAGCGGGATAGCAATGTAGCTGGTTAAGCTATAGAGAGCTGAGGTAACCAACGAGTCTATAAGAACAATATTGGCAGGAGAAAATCGAGATAACCCACCATTACTTCAGTTACATTGCACTTTTTACAATAGAAACCACTTATAAAGGGAAGCGCGAGAGGCTACGTTGTAGAAAGTGCATTAGAATCAGCTTAAATAGTGAGATATGGCTGAAACAGCGCCATTCTGTTGCAGAAACTACAACGTAGTAAGGCTTTGATTACTTAACCGACGAATAGAGTGTACAAAGTGCAACGTAGCTTGGGCAGTCGGCTGGAGAAAGCTGGGGCGATCAACCAGTCGCTTTGAGAAAGCTAAGGTAGCCAACCAATCGCTTTGATAAAGCTTGCATAGCTAACCTAGCTAAAAGAAGCAAGTCAGTTGGAGAAGGTCAGAGGCGACCAACCTTGAGAAGCTACAACATAATAAACGCCTGATTACTTAACCGACGAATAGAGTGTACAAAGTGCAACGTAGCTTGGGCAGTCGGCTGGAGAAAGCTGGGGCGATCAACCAGTCGCTTTGATAAAGCTAAGGTAGCCAACGAATCGCTTTGATAAAGCTTGCGTAGCTAACCTAGCTAAAAGAAGCAAGTCAGTTGGAGAAGGTCAGAGGCGACCAACCTTGAGAAGCTACAACATAATAAACGCCTGATTACTTAAACGACGAATAGAGTGTACATAGCGCAAAGTTGCTTGGGCAGTCGGCTGGAGGAAGCGAAGGCCATCAACCAATAGGTTTGAGAAAGCTTAGTCAGCCAACCAAGCCAACCAAGCCAACCAAGCCAACCAAGCCAACCAAGCCAACCAAGCCAACCAAGCCAACCAAGCCAAACCAACCAAACCAACCAAACCGAATCAAACCAAACCAAGCCAACCAACCAAACTAAACTACACGACACAAAACAAACAAAGAGGCGCCATTTGAGCGCCTCTTCTCTTTTTAGCCAAGCTTCATCTTACGATAATCTGACGGCGTTACGCCGAAGCTTTTTTTGAACATGCGATGGAAATAGGAGCTGCTGGTATAGCCGCTTTTAACCGCAATGTCTACAATGGAGCAGTCGGTGCTCTCCAAGTATTCCTTGGCCCGCTCTAGCCGAACGCTATTGATGACGTCAACGATGGCCGCCAGTGTTTGCTGCTTATAGACACGGCTAAGGTAAATAGAAGACATATCCATCTCGTCGGCAATCCAGTTAAGGCTGAGATTCGGATTCGCATACTCCTGCTGAATAAGGTCATTGATCCTGCGAATGAGGTCCCCTTGCTTTGTAGAGCGCTTCGTCGACAGCTTCGCTTGGATGTCATCGAACAAAGAGAAGAAAACCTCGTTCAGCTCCTCTATCGTTTCAAAATGATCCGGAGTTGGGATGTGGATACTAAGGCTCGCCTCAACATCCAAGCTGTTGTTCTTCTGAATGGTGAACAGGATATTGTTGACCGTCATCGTCAAATGCGAGATCGCAAGCTGGACGACATGAATCGGGAAAGCCGCGGTTTCCTGTACGATCTCCGCGAATAGCTTCTTCGCTTCCGTCGTTTTGGAGGTCATTAAAGCGTCTGTCAGCTTTCTCTCTTTGTCTACCGGAAAATTATATTCCTTTGATTTCAACGCAATGATATCCTGCGCATCGATAAGAGAACCCAAACCGTAGAATAAACGGTGCTGCGAAGCCTCTTTGACAAGCTTGTATAGGTTGGAGAGCTGCTGAGCTTGATAGCCTTCCGGACTGTAGGTTACGGATAGGCCGATCTTCAGGAAATCCAAGGAGGACTGCTGAATTTGGGTCAACACTTCACGCAGCAGCGCATCGTCGGACTCTTCGCCGTCATCAAGCCGATTCAACAGTATGATTACATAGTCGGCATCCATATCGACGGATTCAACTCGGTAATGCTTAAGACCGATCTCCCAGCCGATGTTCATCACGGCGAATTTGTACACATGCAGATCATCGCCGCGCGTTTCTTTCAATGCGGCAAGCTGATCGATACGCAGCATGACGACTCGAAAGCGTGAACTGAAATCAAACGTTATGCCGCTTTGCAGCAGCTTTTGCTGCTGGGCGCTCGTCTGTATGGACTGTGAGCCTTGAATCAGGCTGCGCAGCATATTTTGCCTAATGGTATAGGAGCTGTTGCGCTTTTCAGTCTCAAGAATGTTCATTTTATTCATAATCTGATGAATAGGACGATACAGCATACGCGATAACAGCCACGAGATGAGCAAGCCGATCACGAGAATGATTATTGCGATCAGAATCGTCGTATTGCGGATGGAATAGATCGCTTTGGTAACCTGTTTATATGGCGTCACGCGCACGTACTGCCATTCCAGCGTATCCGCCGATGTAAAGGAGATGAGGGATTTCTTGCCCTCGAATTCCGTAACCGCGTAGCCGGATGGCTTGTTTTTAATATGCTCCTGTATAAAGGCGGCATCCTTCTCGTTCAAAGGCTTGGAAAGAAGCGTATCGCCGGAGAGCATACGATCCTGATTATCCAATATATAAGATTTTCCTTCGGTATCGCTTTTGTTGGCGCCAATATCTTTGTTGATCCAAGCGGAAGAAATATTGATAATAACGGCGGAATTGATTTTTGGCGTTCGGCCAATGGCATCGTAGCCCAAATAGGTATATGCCTTTGTAACCTGCTCCCCCGCTAAACTGACGGTCGTATAAGTCCGTGGAATAGGCGTGAAAGGCCGGTATTGCTGGAATTGGTCTAAAATATCGAGAATGCCTTGATCGGCGAGATCTTCCTTGTTAAAGGTACCGCTTTCACCTTGCCGGCTCGCCGTATAAAATTGGCCGTTGGCTGAGTTATATACATAGATGGATTCAATAAATGGCATGGAGCTGAGATAGTTGTTCAGCTCGTTCATCGCGGCAGTTACATCGTAAATGTTCGGGTCATTATAGAACATAAGCTTGGAGACGCTGAACGTTCGATAAATTTGGAAGGAGAGCGATTGGGCGCTCTCTGTCATGCTAATCACTTCTTTACTCGTTTGGGTGAGGTTGCTGACATCGGATTGATAAGCCTTCTTCAGATCGATCTGCATATAGGTGAAGAAGTAAAACAAGGAGGACACTAATAAGGTAAGTACAATGCACAAGGTGATTGTGAACAGCAGCTTACTGTATAAATTCCCTTTGTTTTTCATTTGTACGGCTGGCATGCTGGTTCCCCCTCTATATGTAAGAAGCTTACAGGATTCATTTGTTCACCGATATCAGGTAAGCGCTTCCTTTTCGAGTACCCTAACAGAAAGCTGCTCGCTAATCAATAGTATGAATATTTCACTCTGCACGCCGTTAATACATTCATCATTATAATCTTCATCTGTCTTTGGGGGCAATGAAGCATGTTAATCAAGGTGAATGAACCTGATTTTTGGGAAGTGAACAATCCGTACCGTAGTGAACATATTGGCGAAAGGCCGCTATTTTAATGACAAATCGCCGCTTTTTCCGTTAGAATGTCACGGAATTCCATGCTATCGCAGAGGGGACCGTGAAGAAATGATCAATACGAAGCTGAAGCAAATCTGGTACGGGGGAGATTACAATCCCGATCAATGGCCGGAGGAGATCTGGCAGGAAGATATGCGTTTATTTAAGGAAGCGGGAATAAATGTGGTTACGCTGCCTGTTTTTAGCTGGGCCAAGCTGCAGCCGTCAGAGGAGCAATTTCAATTCGATTGGCTCGATACGCTGCTAAATTTGATTGCCGAGAATGGCATCTATGCATGCCTTGCAGGTCTGTTGATTAACCAATTTTTGGTTTTAGGGAAAGTTTAAGACGCTCGTCAAAAAGACGATCCATTCTGGCTGCAAGTGGTTCACACTCAATAACCGATCGAATTCGGCAAAAGATAACTGAGCACTCGGATGAACCACCGAAATGAACCACCGAA
>NZ_JBFRGD010000050.1:0-6729 GCF_052115165.1 Paenibacillus sp. 2TAB23 | reverse complement strand
ACGAGTAAGGGGATATCCCGTGCTTTCGGGCTGTTAAAGCCATATTCCCCCGCTCAAGTGCTTCTTCTACGACCTGTATTCTAAGTTCGTCAAACTTGCTGTGCTGTACTTTCATACGAACAACCTCCAGCTAATCTAATTGTATATTTTATAGCGTGAAAGTGTCCAACTTTAATTAGGGGGCTTTATAGGAAAGGAGCAGTTTCTATAGACTCAGAGCTACGCTGCACTTTTTACAACGAAATGACTCCTTAGCGCGCTTGCACGCACCTTCCGTTGTAGATTCTGCAATGAAAGCAGCAGTTTCTATAGACTCCGAGCTAAGCTGCACTTTTTACAACGAAATGACTCCTTAGCACGCTTGGATGCACCTTCCATTGTAGTTTCTGCAATAAAAGGAGCAGTTTCTATAGACTCAGAGCTACGCTGCACTTTTTACAACGAAATGACTCCTTAGCACGCTTGGATGCGCCTTCCATTGTAGTTTTTGCAATGAAAGGAGCAGTTTCTATAGACTCCGAGCTACGGTGCACTTTTTACAACAAAATGACTCCTTAGCACGCTTGGACGTACCTTCCGTTGTAGTTTCTGCAATGAAAGGAGCAAATTTTAGTTTGGTTCATGGTAATATTCGTTTTTCATTGTAATTTGTGCAACGTAGCTGCTAAATACCGTCTCAAATAAGGATTCTATTGCACTTTCTGCAGCGTAGCTTCCACGATAGCGCAGACCGAATGAGGTTACTCAAAAACACTAGTAATATCTCAGCTGTACTGCCGCTTCTGAGATCAGTATATAACGTTTTAGTGTGCAATCAGAAAGTTTTCCTCAAAAAAGGATATCCTTGAGTCTGCAGATCCCATAGAATGCACAAAAACCTTTAACCCCACTATATAATGGGGTTAAAGGTTCTTCTTAACTCGATTTAAGGTAACATGTGCGAGCTAAACATTACAAAACTGACTATTTAGTCATCCTTTTCACCTATGCACTGCAACGGTTACAGGGGATCATCTACTTTTGTTTAAGCTCTCAGTGTCTACCTACCGCCTTATCCACTTGCCGTTTTACGCTTCTGACCGAGCTCATGCCTACCTTCTATGCGTGCAACGACAGGGGATCATCTACTTTTGTTCAAGCTCGCGGTGTCTACCTACCGCCTTATCCACTTACCGTTTTACGTTTCTGACCGAGCTCATGCCTACCTTCTATGCGTTCCTTATTCCCTTGCTATTTTACGCTCCAACCGAGCTCATACCTGCCGCCTATCCACTTACCGTTGTACGCTCCAACCAAACTCGTGCTTCCCGCCTATCCACTGGACATCCTTCGCTCCTGTCCAAGCTCATGCTTGCGCCGCAGCCACACGCTGATGCCCGCAGCGAACATCATCATGCCGGTGGCAACGAATATCCAATGGATGCCAACGGCAAGACCAAGCAAACCGCCAATGAGCGGACCCAGCATCGAGCCGAATTGATTCGCGCTTGTCGTCAGCCCGAAGGACCGGCCGCGGAACTGCTCATCCGTGCTCTGCACGACAAGGGTATTCACAATAGGTGAAATGCCTGCCATAAACAAGCCGAACACAAACTGCACAACCGCAAACAGCCATAGATCCTGGACAAAAAATTGCATGCTGACGACAACGCCAGCGCACATCAAGCAGGTTACAAGAATCCGGTGATAACCCCTTCTCTCACCAAGCCTGCCCCAAACCGGCGAAGCCAATATGCCGGCAATGCCGATAAGGGAAAGCACGAAGCCCGCCGACAGCACCGCTCCCTGCAGACCTCCCTGCAGCTTGGCAATATGCAGCGTAAGCAGCGGTTGAATCATGTTAATGGAAAGCTGAAAAAGCGCGAGCAGCATAAGCATGCTCATCAGTGCGCGGTTTCGGAAAGCCATACGGTACGTAACCGGCTTTTCTTTCTTTTTCTCCACCTGTGGCTCCGCTTTCCCTTCCCTGACCCAAATGACGACCGCGACCGTCGCTGCCAGTATGATGATAGCCGCCACGACAAACGATCGGCGCAGGCCGAATGCCTGTGCCAGCAAACCTCCGAACAGCGGTCCGAGAATGCCCCCGGTCATCGTCCCTGCCTGCATCATGCCAAGGCTCCACCCCAGCTTTTCTTTGGGGGCGATTGTAGCCACAATCGACATCGATGCCGGAACGAAGCCGCCGACGAAGCCGTGCAGCATTCTCACGCCGACGAGCTGCCACGGGGTTTGAACAAAAGCAATTAATGCGTAAATAAACGCTAGGCTAATTCCCGCCCGAATAACCATTTTCCGCTTCCCGTACTTATCCGCCAGCATGCCCCACAGCGGAGCCATCACTGCCCCGACGAGAAACGCAGAGGAATGCACAATGCCCGCCCATAGGTTGACCGAGCTTTCCGGTACGCCCAAATCGAACAAAAACAACGGCAGAAACGGAACCGACATGGTATAGCTTGAGCTGCAAAATAAAACACCAAACCACAAAATCCACATTGTACGCTGCCATGATTGCAAACCTATTGACCTCCTTGCACGCAAAATCCTTTTCCGATGCCTCTTCACTATTACCCACTATACGCCTCCTTTACCATTTGTTCAAAAACCGCAAAGGGGTGCATAAACAAGGAAAACAGCCGGAAATAGCCCTTAACTCAGGCGTAACAACGTTTTTTGAGCTTAGAGCAGGTATTGTGCTTAGAGCAGGTATTGCGTTTAGAAAGAAGCCTCAATCTACAAAAACACTTGATTCTGCTTGCGGTACTCACCTGGCGTCAGCGCGGTTTGCCTTTTAAACAGCCTGGTAAAATACGTGTTGTCCGCAAGTCCGCACAGCGCTCCGATTTCCTTCAGCGGCAGCTCGGAATGGGCAAGCAGCCTCTTCGCGCGTTCAATCTGCAGATGATGCCGATATTGCATCGGGCTCATGCCCGTATATTGCTTCAAGCAGCGTGCCAAATAATCAAAATGGTAATGCAGCTCCCGCTCCATTTGCTCGGAGTCGAAGGGCTCCTCCAAACGGTTTTCCAAATAAACGGCCACCTTCTCGCTCAGCGAATAGGAACGGGCTTGCGAGCTGTTCTTTATTGTCCCTTTCTGCAGCGCAATAAGAAACTCTCCGAACAGAACCTGCAGCTCGAATGCGCGCTGGCGCGTCAGCACCTGATGCAATTGAATCATTCGCTCGAGCAGCGGCAAAACCGAACGCAAATCCACCGCGGCGAATTTTGGAATATGCACCATGGAGGAAGGAGCAACGATATCCTGATCCGTACGTTTCAGCAGCGGCTGCTGCCAGCTTGTTTTCTCAGTCAATAACGGAAGCAATTCGGGCTGCGAGTATTCAATATGAATCCAATACACCTCTGTTTCTACCTCCGTCGGCCGATATCCGCGATGCGTTTTCCCCGGCTCGAGCACAAGCACCATGCCCGCCAGCACCTCATAGTTAATGCCTTCCTCTTCCATATATAACGTACCTTTCGTGCATATGAGCAGATCGAATACTTCGAATTGGCGTTTCGCATGCATAACTCCGGGCTGCCATAATGCGTAACCGACAGCTGCCAATAACGGGCTTGGCGGAGCTTGAAATTCAAGCACGAGCATCCTTGTCACCCCTCGTATGAAGATGCAGAAATTGTACTATATAAAGTCGCTATTGTCAGCTGTATACTCGTATTCAATCGATTAGAGTGGTAGATATCATCTTATCCATTCTATTCTACTGGAGGGCACCAAACATGAGATTCCGACAGGTTCATCTTGATTTCCATACTTCTGAAGCTATTAAAGATATCGGCAGCGCCTTTAACAAAGAGCAGTTCCAGGACATGCTCAGAACCGGCTACGTCGACTCGATTACCGTATTCTCCAAATGCCATCACGGCTGGGCTTACCATCCCTCCGAAGCCAATGAAATCCATCCGCATTTGGCGTTCGATTTGCTGGGCGCGCAGATTGAAGCGGCGCATGAAATCGGCGTAAAAACGCCCGTCTACTTATCTGCCGGATTAGACCAGAGGCTTGCCCGCCAAAACCCGGAATGGCTCATTCGCGATCAGAATGAAAAAACGAACTGGACGCCAAATTTCATGACACCGGGCTATCAACAATTTTGCATGAATTCACCCTATTTGGAAGTACTCGCTCTTCAAGTGCACGAGGTTGTAACCCGTTACGACGCGGACGGCATTTTTCTCGATATCGTCGGCATACGCGAGTGTTATTGCCAATTCTGTGTCGCCGAAATTCGCAAGCGCGGCTCCGATCCCCGCAACCTCGATGATATGAAGGCGCTTTGGGAAGAGACGTATTTCAACTATGCAGCACGAATGAATCATACCGTCCATGCCGTTAAGCCAGACCTCCCGGTTTTCCATAACAGCAGCCATGTCGATAGAGGACGCCGCGATCTTGCGCATCTCAACACCCATTTGGAGCTCGAATCCTTGCCAACGGGCGGCTGGGGCTATGACCATTTCCCATTATCCGCTCGGTATGCGCAAACCCTAGGTCTCAACTTTCTTGGCATGACCGGTAAATTCCATACCTCATGGGGAGAATTTGGCGGCTACAAGCACCCGAACGCCCTCCGTTATGAAGCAGCGCTTAGCCTTGCGAACGGTGCCCGCTGCTCGATAGGCGATCAGCTTCATCCGGCCGGGCTCATGGATCACGCGACTTATGCGCTGATCGGCGAAGCTTACAAGGAGGTCGCAGCGAAGGAGGAATGGTGCCAGGATACGGCTTCCGTTGCCGATATTGCACTGCTTTCCGTCGAAGCCGCTTCCATTTCACCTGGCGGCAGCATGATCGACGACCACAGCAAGCATGCCGATACCGGAGCAGCCCGAATACTGCTCGAAGGCCATTATTTGTTCGACGTTATCGATACGCAGGCTGACTTAGGCAAATATGCAGTCGTTTTATTGCCCGACGCCATCGTCCTAACCGAAACTTTAAAAGAAAAGCTTGCGGATTTCCTGAACAAAGGAGGAAAGGTGCTTGCAACCGGACGCTCCGGCTTATCCGCTGACGGGACTCGCTTCGAGCTTGATTTTGGCGCGGAGTGGCAAGGGGTCTCCTCCTTTACGCCATCTTACTTTAAGCCCGGATTTGCGCTGCAGTCACTCCAGAACGCTTCTTTCGTCCTTTATACGGAAGGACAGGACATTGCCTTAGCACAGGGAGGGGTTTCCCTCGGCAGCAAAGAGAATTCTTATTTCAACCGGGATTTGTTCACATTCTGCTCTCACCAGCATACGCCTTCCAACATGGAGGATGCAGGGCCTGGCATTACCGAGGGTCCGGATGGCATTTATATCGCTTGGAATGTCTTCGAGGATTATGCGCTCAAGGGCAGCCTGTCCGTCAAAGAAATCGTTTGTTATGCGCTTGATCGCCTTCTTGCGAATAAGCAGCTTCGCACGAATCTGCCTGCTCAGGGCATTACAACGCTTCAAGCCCAGCAGTCGCACAACCGGCTCGTTCATCATTTGCTTTATGCATCCCCTGTTCGGCGCGGACAACATGTCGAGGTTATCGAGGATTTGCCGCCCGTTCTAAATACGGAGGTAAACATCGCCCTATCGGAGCCGGTGCGCGAGGTTTATTTGGCTCCGCAGAACACTCCGCTCCCGTTCAAGCAGGAGAACGGTACCGTAAGCTATACGATTCCTCTATGGTCCTGCCATCAGATGGTCGTTATCCAGCATTAGCCTTTACGGCAATATTTCATACCTAAACGAGACGAGGGCTGTCTCAAGCATCGATTCAGCAATCACGCTCGCGCTTTGCATGTAATAGCGGCTCAAACGTAAATGGCTGAAGCCGTCCTCTGTCGGCTAAGCTTACGCTTCGCGTAGAAATATAGAGAAAGTTGGCGAAATGATTTACTTTCCTATATTTAAAAAAAGAACCTTCAGCTCCACCTTTTTGATATGCTCCCATCATAGTAGACAGTAGAAAAAACAAAAATTCTACTTCTACCTTGATGGGAGTTTTTGTGATGTCCAAAAGAAGTCAAACTTCATTAGACGTAAAATTACATATCGTAGAACGATGTATTCAGAATCAATCAAATCCTAATTATGAAGCCAAGCAACTAGGGATCGCTCACATTACAGTTAGGGATTGGATAAGAAAGTATAGAGCAGAGGGAGTTGAAGGATTAAAGGAATCCAGCGGTTGGAAAGAATACCCGGATGAACTCAAGCTTGCTTCGAATAAAGATGTTCTTTCCGGAAATCTTTCGATATGGGAGTCGACAAAAAAGTACCAGATTTCGAGTAGCCGTGTGTTGAGAAAATGGATTTCCAAGTATACTTGTGGGAAAGAAATCAATCCTACTCGTAAAGGAAATGTTCACAAGCTGAGGCTAAGAAAGCCGTTTTTGAGTATATTGAGCTCTTCTACAACCGTCGGAGGACACATTCCTCAAACGGTTATATCCCGCCATTCATGCATCCTAAGGCGGTATAGATAGTTAGACAAACAGTTGTAACCGAGGGTTTCTTGCTATCTACAATTTCATGGCAAGGTCACTGAGCTATATTGGAGACTACGATGCAGAAAGTGCAATAGAAACCTCACATGTGCTGCCACCTGAGGGGCTACGTTGTACAAAGTACAACGAAAACCGGAAATTCCGTTGAAACAAACTAGAATCTGCTGATTTCATTGCAGAAACTGCAATGTAGAGGGGTGATGGCGTGCTAAATGGTC
>NZ_JBFRGD010000049.1:0-8322 GCF_052115165.1 Paenibacillus sp. 2TAB23 | reverse complement strand
CCCGAAGGACAAGATCCGCTCGACTTGCATGTATTAGGCACGCCGCCAGCGTTCGTCCTGAGCCAGGATCAAACTCTCCATATTAGAAGTTTTCGCTTCGACGCGATGTCGAATCGAAAAGCTTCAGGTGTTTGAAATGCTCATTACATTTGTTATCGCTTTTTCGCTTATCCCGAAGGATTTGCGAGGCAGTTGTTACTCGTTGTTCAGTTTTCAAAGAGCAATCTTTTCTTTCATTCATATCGCTTGTTTTGCTTGTCGTCCGCGTGTTTCTCTCGGCCGGAATTAGAATATATCATGTATCACACTATCATTGCAAGTCTTTTTTCAAAAATAAATCATTTTATTTAAAATTCACATATATTCAATATCAAAAGGATAAAAAAAATGGACATATATCCGTTATTCCGTCTCATGATTTGCTGCTTCAAAATCAAATTCAAAGCTGTTATCTACGCGCTCATACCTAGTTCCCAGTAACGCTCATGCTCCTTCATGCCCAGTATCGGATCATTCCGTTTTGATTAGCCAAGCCTCGGATTTCAAGCTTTAAATCAGCTATGACTCGCGAATCATTTAGATTCGTTTGTATTTGTTTCAAGAATGAATTTTTGAAGCCCCATGTCCTACTCATTCGCGCAAGCACTGTGCTCCTGCGACAAAGGATATATACAATCAAATAAATACAGCTCAATTACATCTGTTTTTGACGGTTTAGCCATTTTTGATACACTGAAAATAATGATTGACCTTCACGTTGCGTGAAGGTGTACGATGATCTTGTCAGGAGGCGAGCTTGTGGAATACACCATACAAAAGTTAGGACTGATCGCTGGAATCAGCACCCGGACGTTGCGCTATTACGATGAAATCGGGATGCTGAAGCCCGCTCGAATCAACTCCTCGGGGTATCGTATTTATGGGCAGGAGGAGGTCAACAAGCTGCAGCAAATTTTATTTTATAAAGAGCTGGGCATTGGTCTTGAGGAAATAAAAAGAATTGTGACCGCCCCCTCCTTTGACGGAAAAAGCGCGCTGCGCGAGCACAAGCAAAGACTGCTTGAAAAGAGACAGCAGCTCGACTTGCTCATCGCCAACGTCGACAAAACTTTAGCTCAACATGAAGGGAGAATTACGATGACCGACCAAGAAAAATTCGAAGGCTTTAAACAGCAATTAATGGATGAGAATGAGAAGCTATATGGGCAAGAAATAAGAGAGAAATACGGAGACGAACAAATAGAGCGCTCCAATCAGATCTTCAAAAACATGTCTGAGCAGCAGCATGCTGAAATCGAACAATTGGGATCGCAAGTCATTAGCACGCTAGTTGAGGCTTATGCTGCTGGCGATCCAGCAAGCGAGCTTGCGCAAAAGGCTGCCGATTTGCATCGTCAGTGGCTAAGCTTCTACTGGGGACATTACAGTAAGGAAGCACATGCGGGCGTCGCTCAAATGTATGTCGATGATGAACGGTTCACCGCATACTACGACAAGCATCAGCCTGGTGCGTCGCAATTTCTAAGGGATGCCGTACTCATCTATACAGGCATGGAGCTAGGATTGTAATCTACATGAAAAAACGGCTTCGCCGTCCTCTGCAAGAGGAGTGTATCCCCTTTTCTCGTAGAATTAGAAGAATACTTTATCTCGTGAAATATATAAAGTCTTATATTCCAACAAAAGAAGGCATGTCCGGGTTACCTAAAACCCGGGCATGCCTATTTCCTTATACGATCCTAACGACCAAACATTCTTGATGGCGATGAAGCCATTCCTCAGGCGTTGCAAATGACGGCTTTTCTTCCCAGTCTTTGTCGATCTTAGCGCTATAAATGCTGTATGCCAACGTGATGCAAGCCATCACCGAATCAGAAGCGTGATCGATTAGCTTGCCGATTTTGGGACCGGTTGCGTGAATCGGAATGAGATGAGGATTCAACCTAATATCAAATGTAGCATCCACAGCCAGCTTGAACTGCTCAGGGAGCCTCGCAGCTGCGCTAGTATCCTCACGATTCAAGCCAAGCTTGGCCCAGCCGTGGCTTGGATATACCTCGTATAACCGAGCTGCATCCTCCCTATGGCGATCAAAAGGATAAACAGCAGCTTGATTAAGCAGATTAAATATCAGCTTCCTCCCGCCATAGAGCATGCCGTTCATGCTGATTGGAGTTTCGGAAATCGGACTTTTCCCATCAACAGCTTTATCCGTTGCTCTACAATCACGATCATTATTCCTGCCGCTGTGAACCTTTCCGAATCTTGTCTTAAAATGCAAGCGCGTATCGGCATAGGCCTCTTGTATAAAATACTTCCATGAAGACTGATATTGTTCCTTCAAATGTGTGTTAGGAATCGAAAATGGAAAATCAAGCCCCCATGGTCCAGATTCATTTTTAATTTTATGGTACAAATCAAGTCTATCCTCGCAAGGAATGACACGCTCTATTGTAAGAACACGGTTATCCAAGTCGCCTACCGTTATAAATATTTTGCCATTCGGATCCTTTGCCCCACTGAAATCACATCCATAAACGAGCATGCTAACCTCCAAGTTTATTGTAGTGGACTATTGCTGGACAGCTGTCGTTCGACCTTAGGCTGGATGGGCAAACGCAGCGTGAACTCACTGCCCACCCCTTTTATGCTATTCAGGGCTAGCGAACCGTCAAGCAGCCTGGCTAGCTGATGACTGATTGATAAGCCTAACCCTGTTCCCTCATATTTCCGTTTCAGTGTACTGTCCTCCTGCAAAAAGGCATCAAATACGAGTTTCTGATTTTCTTCATCAATACCAATCCCCGTATCTTTTACGGAAAATACGATGCTTTCCGTGAATGAATCCTGCCTAATTTCTAAACGGATACTTCCGCTGTCTGTAAATTTAACGGCATTAGATAATAGGTTCCTTAGAATTTGGCTTAGTCTTAAGCCATCCGAAACAAAAAGCTTTGGAGCCGTATCCTCTATCGATATATGAAAGGAAAGCTTCTTTTTCTCTGCCATTGGAGCGATCTGATGATATAACAGCTGAGTGATATCCTCCATCGATATCTCTCCCCAGTCGATTTCCATTTTGCCTGCCTCTACTTTGGATAAATCCAAAATATCATTGATGATCCGCAGCAATTCTTGGCTGGAGCCATTAATGATATCGGCATACTGCTTGTTCTCGCTATATTCATCCTTTGCTTCGTTATCTCCAATAAGTTCAGAGAGCAAAATAATACTATTTAGAGGAGTTCTGAGCTCATGCGACATGTTGGACATAAATTCTGATTTATATTTGGAGTCTTTAAGGATTTGAGCAGCCTTTTCTTCCAGTGCTTTCTGCGTGCAAAGAAGCTCCTGCTTCTGTTCAATCAGTATCAGGTTTTTGTTCCGGAGTTCATCCACAAGCAGCTGCTCTTTATAAAAATCATAAATAATAAAGATAAAAAATGCACCCAGCAGAATAGAAAGAGGCAGTGTGTACGGCATAATGTTTTTTAAATATTCCTGACGATCGACAGCGCCAAATATTGCGATGCCCGTTACCTGAATAATATTAATCGTAAACAGTGATATCGCCGCTTTTTTAGGATAACTCCATGCTTGCTTGCCCCTATACAGCCGTACAAGTCCTGCCGAAACGAAAGCGAGTATGGTGATATTAATCGATCCTGTCCATGCATTTGGCGTAATTCCGTTAACCCCATATCTCGAAGCCGCAATACCGATACCGATAATAAGAACATGCACAGGATTCCGAATCATTAATGTCGCAAATATTATCGGCACGACCCTCAAATCAAAAACAGGGCCTTTATGTAATTGCAAGCCTACCTTCATAGCGAGCCAGCCCGAGAAGATGAAGGTTAAAATGAGAACAATGTTTTTTGTTGTATCCGACGCGTTTTGGAATAGGTTTTTATATAGGAGGTTAAATAAGTAGGCACAGGTAATAAGGATGCTAATGTTTGTAAAAAACGAAACATAAAAATTCATGAATCAGCCTCCCTTAGATGGGTTAATTATACGCGATGCCACCCACTTTGACAAAAAGCAGATCATGAACATTCCTAATTACACCGGCCTGCTTAGCCCGGTACACAAAGAAAAGCCCCGCTCAGCAGGACTTTAACCAAAATCTAACAAACATGATCAGGCTTATGCCTTCTTACTTTTCCTGCATGAGCATCCGCTCTCTATCTGACGCACTGAGCCTCGGGCATGTATGGCAATAGCCATGGCGCTTTAATCTGAATGCCAAGCAGCAGTATCGCCGTATATACAAAATGCTCCCGCGTCTTGGATGCATCACACTTCGTAATTGCGTAGATATCAGATGCTCCCTTTTACATCCCATGAGTATGCTTTGATCGTCTGCAATAAGCTGCAGCCTTTCCTTCGTCAATTCCCGATTGTGCTCCTCTTCCAATCTCGCATAATATTGCAGGAGCTGATGGGTTACTAAGGACCACATCACTTTCGTGGGGACGCTCGTATGCTCCGATACGGAAGCGAAAACGAGATCAGTATTTTGCAGCAGCTCTTGAAAATAATCAGCTAATTGATTCCTTCGTTTTGCCAAATCCGTATGGGAAAGCCATTCTGGCGCTTCTGGCTTCGTTTGGTATGCCATTACAGCTTGACTGGATATATGGAAGCGAACATTTGCCGGATTCGATGACAGCCTATAATCAAACAATCCAACTGCTGCAACGAGTCCCGTAAACCATACGGAATAGCGCTTCGCAAACAGCGTACCCACCACTTTCCGGTCGGGATGACTTAAGAGAGCGGATTGAATGTCCAGAATCGCGGTTCGAGATACGGAATCAAGCAGCTCAGTCACTGCAAAAGAATAATCTTCATCATCCGGCTGCCGCACAGAAATCCGAAAATGATTTTGCAAAAAGGATTGTGCGATCTGGAATCTTGTTTCATTATTCATCGAACGTCCTTCACCCCAAGCAGAAGCACTCTTCTATTCAACCATTTTCAACACATCGTCTACAATCTGCCCACGGCCGATAACGCCCCATCCCTTGAACAACCAAAAGGAGTCTGTTTCATAAACCTTCTCATTCTGAACGGCAGGCACCTTTGCCCATAAAGCGCTTTGATTCATGCTGTTCAGATTGTCCCGTCCATTCGGGTCAACCTCTAAAACGATATAGTCCGCATCCAGATCAGGAACGACCTCTAACGACAAATCAGCCCTTTGCTCTTCTGGAGTCAGCTCCGTGCGCGCAAACCCAAGATCGTGATACAAGAGCGTATTCGTCGGATGCCCTTTCCCAGCATAGATCTGGAGGTTTTTTTCTCTTACCCGAAGGTATGCCAGCTGTTTATGGTCTAATTTATTGACGATCTCGCTTGCTTTAGCCGTTTTTAGATGCAATTCTTCTATTCTTTTTTCCGCTAGCTCAACCTTATCGTAAAGCTCCGCTACCATTAGCAGATCCTTTGTCCAGTAGGTTGTATCATCCTCATATTCAAGCCATTCTGTGCCGAGAACTATGGTCGGGGCTATCTTCTCCAGCTGTTCGTAGGTGTCCTCTGCCGTACGGCTCTCAACAAGAATAACGTCAGGATCAATCTCTACGATCGCTTCAAGATTAGGGCTGTCTGCCGAGCCTACCAATTTTACGCCTTCGAGCTCACTAGCTAAGTAAGGAAGATAATCGCCTCCGTACCGTACCTCGACATTTACGCCAGCTGGCTTCTCCCCAATAGTAAGAAGATGGTCAATATATGCTGCGGAGAGAACGACGATTCGATCAATTTTGGCAGGTACGATCGATTCGCCTTTCAAATGTGTAACCTTTCGTGTCAAATCAGCGGCTATTGGCTCTGCCGTCGCTTCTATTACTGGTGCTGCGGTTTCTGTCTGGCCTTGCTTTTCGCTATTACCTCCACATGCCGCTAAGGTAAGCAGCAGCAAACCAAGAACAACGAGAGGGATGAATCTGTTCTTAAGCATCTGTTTTGTTCCTCTTCTCTTTTTAATAATAATAATCATTATCATTAATGATAAAGAAGGAGCCCTTCATTAGCAATGGACTAATTCATCTATTAATGGTGGACCTTCTCACCAAGTTCACTCTCTTAGCTGTGATGCAACGTAATCTATCGCCCACATTCTACCTGTAGGACCCAGCGCCTTAAAAAACATATCTCCGGCTTCATAAACCCGCTGATGCCGAACCGCCTCTAACGAAGCCCACTGTTCGGACTGAAGCAGCACTTGCAGTCGTTGCCTGGCCTCAGCCGTAGGATCAGTCATAATAAAAATGTGATCCGCCTGGAAAGAAGCTACCTCCTCCAGTTGTATGTCTTTGGCCCACTCCCGGTTTGGAAAGCCTTGCGGCAGATGCAAAGCAAGATCATCATAAAGTAAGATGATTTCCTGCTCCGTAAACCCGATAAAAGTGCGGACTAACTCTAATAAAAGAAACGGATGGTGTTCCCCAGCGCGTGATAATATTTTGTTTAATCACTGTTATTTGCTCGCGATACCTATCCACCCAATCTGCAGCTTGCCGCTTTCTTCCCAATATTTTAGCCATCTGCTCCAGCATTTGACCGTATTGATTCGAATGTGCCAATACGGCGGTTGGGGCAATCTGGTTAAGCGAATCATCATGTAGCAAGCGATCACTCGTAAGCATCATGTCAGGCTTCGATCTCATCAGCTTTTCATAATTTGATTTACGGCTGTCCAGCTTGAATTTGTTCTCTATATCTCCGCTCAGTTCTGGCAATGGATAAGAATAAGAAACACGCTCCTTATAGGACAAGGCTGCAACAGGCGTTAGCCCCAGCGTCAACAAATGATCGTCAATCCCATAGTAGAGCGCTGCAATGCGATGGCATTTATTTTTGATGTACAATGTTGGCGCCACGCCCTCTGCCTTCTTGAACGCCCGGCTAAAATAATGCTCATCCTTATAGCCGACTTGCTCCGCTACCTCTTTTGCTTTTTTTGATGAAAATAGCAATTGTTTCGCCTTTGAAATCCTCTGCTTTAATATATATTCTGTTGGCGTCATGTTCATTTGATGCTTAAAGCTTCGCGTAAAATGATTCATGCTATAGCCTGCCATTTTCGCTAGATGCTCAATTCTCATTTCCTTGCTATAATTCTGTGTTATGTAAGCCAAAGTACGCTCCATCCCCAGCAGGCCTTGTGGATCACCTTCGTCCTGCGTACTATTCAAACTTGCAACGGCATGCAGCAGATTGCTGAGCTTTCTGCTTTTAGTGAATCTGTCTGTTCGATGCGGGCTTTCCCTTTTAATAAAATAATGTATTGCATCATGGATGGAGACTGCTTGGCTCAACATATCCAGCTTTGCCGGGAATGGAAACATTGGCTGACTTACTGACCAATTTCTATTTTCTTTGTGCACCATAATCGCTCTAAACATAATAATCGAAACATGAATGGCTTGCTCGCTGCCGAACTTTCCTTCGATCGTCATACCTGGCTGAACATAAAAAAGATCGCCTTTCTTGACAGTTAAAGACGTTCCATTAATAACCGCCACGCCTCGGCCACTCGTAATTTCACATATGATGTAGGTATGGAGCGTTCTTGGGATTGAAAAACTGTCCGCCGGAACTTGACAGCTATAACTTCTTATTGCAGGGAAAATCAGCTTTTCCAACATCCGTAAGGCATCAGGTTTACGCATCGCTCAACTTCCCTTCTGCCGAGATTAGGCCTTTTTGTCTTACTTGGACTTATATATTATTGTTTCTTGATAAGCTTAACATAGTTTTCAATTACTCTGGACCTTTGTCCGGGTGAAAATAAATATACAAAAAAGCTTCTTAGATCATCTAACTGATCCAAGAAGCCTTTTCTAATGCATATGATGCGCGTAGAGGGACTTGAACCCCCACGGTCGCCCGCTAGATCCTAAGTCTAGTGCGTCTGCCAATTCCGCCATACGCGCATGTAAAAATGGTGAGTCATGTAGGATTCGAACCTACGACACCCTGATTAAAAGTCAGGTGCTCTACCAACTGAGCTAATGACTCGCAATATGGTGGAGGATGACGGGATCGAACCGCCGACCCTCTGCTTGTAAGGCAGATGCTCTCCCAGCTGAGCTAATCCTCCATGGAAACAATAAAACCCACAAGCTGTGGGAGTCGTGCTTAATGTGTTCAAAGCCATTTGCGCCCTGAAAACTGGATACGAAAGATAAGGTTTGCTGAACCTTCTTGCTGCTGTCTACCGGATGTATGGGTCACGGTAAACGTGTTTAGGATAAGCCCTCGACCGATTAGTATTCGTCAGCTGCACACATTGCTGTGCTTCCACCC
>NZ_JBFRGD010000048.1:0-8904 GCF_052115165.1 Paenibacillus sp. 2TAB23 | reverse complement strand
GAAATACTTATGCATCTGCGTTCATTGAAGAAAACTCGAAAGGACGTTTCTTTGCATGATCCGATTGGCACGGATAAGGAAGGCAATGAGATCACGTTGATCGATATCCTCGGCACGGAGGCCGATGATATTGTGGATAAGGTGCAGCTTAAGATTGAGAAGAGCAAGATATATAAGAACTTAGATATACTCGATGATCGGGAAAAGGAAGTTGTGATTGGGCGGTTTGGTTTGGAGCATGGCGGGGATGAGCGGACGCAGCGGGAGATTGCGAAGGAGCTGGGGATTAGTCGGAGTTATGTGAGTCGGATTGAGAAGAGGGCGTTGATGAAGCTTTATCATGAGTTTTATAAGGCGAAGCGATAGGGAAGAGTAGAGCTCAAACTTTTAATTTAGCCTTGTCGTTAATAACAATAAAGTTATGATAGTGATTTCCCGATGTTATATCCATTTAAGAACCAAACGGAACACTACCGTTTGGTTTTTTATTGTTTAAGCACTCCACACATGTGGAAGTGGTAGTGTCAGCATCGTAATGAACAAATAAATAAGAATGCTTAAACCACTGTTTTTTATGTTCTATAAGTTGTCTCGACCTATGTAAAGATTTCCTTATAGTGGATAAGGGGAGTTCAAATCCCTTCGCCTCCACCATGAAAAGCCCGTCCGTGCTAGGACGGGTTTTTGTTATGCCTAGAGAAAGTAGACATTTACTAGACATTGCTTTTATAAACCAAGAATTGCGATAAATATAAGTAGATAAAATGTCTAATAAACTGATAGGGCTTAATCATTTGCAAAGTGAAGCGCAATATAAGAAGTAAGTTGTGCTTAATGCTATAATATATATTAAATTTAGCAAAATGGGAAAGAAAATCATTGAAAGGAGCTGATTGAATGAGTGTATTTTCATCAGCTTGGGTTGATGGGAGAATAAGTGATATTGATGATTTAATATTAAAAAATAGTGATAGAGAATTTATGTTTATTATAGATACCAATTTTGCAATTATGGCTAGATACTATGTTAATGATATGGAAGTGTTTAATCAATATTATCTTAGCCAAAAAGATGACTTTGAAAAAATAATCAATATAGTTAAAAATAACGCTTCAAGAGTTATATATGCACTATCTTGTGAGGAAGCATCCAGATCCAAATCGACAGGGAATATAGATCTTGAAAAATATAAAGAAATGGTTGATTGCGTAGGGAAAGTATTTAATATGGATTTTAGAAAAGAATTACTGTCGAATAATGAATTGATTACTGAGGAGATAAAGTATAGTAAAGCACCGCTTTTACTTAAAAATGGGTTATTTAAAAATCAAACAGTCATAACCTATACAACAATTTTAAAGGCATACTTACTTAAACATTTCGATGATAGAGATAGTAAAACAAAAATTAAAGAAATGTTTCACTATATAGCGGATGAAATAAATGCATTTTCCCCTGTAAGTACTTCATTTGTTATCCACTACTTAGGAGAAGAATCGACTATACTAAAAAAAACTAGTCCATCTATAGGAATGGAGAAAATTTTAAATAAAATATATGCAGCTTCAATTGATATGCTTATGCCAACTCAAGTCTCCCAATTGGCAGAATTATCAGGTTATCAAGAAGTGCCAATTTTTATTACTTTCGATAAAGGTGCGAAATTGCTGTTTGACTCACTATTTGTAATGAGTGAACATCAATTAGAGAGTGGAAAGAAAGTTCCAGCGTATTCGACAATGATTTTTTATACTTCAGGCTGGAAGGATACAGATATCCGAGAGTTATGTCTATATGCCCAACAAGTACAGAGAAGTAAGAGGAAACTAGGGGGATCTCAAGAATATGAGCTAATTAGGCTTAATGATTTAGCAATTAAACTTGAAAAAATGTTAATAGAAAAATTGAAATGTAGGTCACAATTAGACTAATTACGGAGAACCGTATCACAAGCAGTGGTAAAGCAGAAGTGTGTGTTAAGGATTGAGGCTTGGATGTTGTTAAATACCCACGAGGGGACTTAAGCATACATATTTGATGCATGTGGAGTGTTGTGTGCTGTTGGTTAGGGAATAATGATTAGAGTTACATTTATAGGTGGTAGATTAAGAAATTAATTGGAAGAGGTGAAGTGAGTGATTAAACCAGATTGGGATATATTCAAAGCAAAATTTAGCTATAACCCTCAGAATAATTTTGAATGGCTTTGTTATTTGCTGTTCTGTAAGCATTTTAATAAGGAATATGGGATATTTAGATATAAGAATCAGTCAGCAATAGAAACAAATCCTATTGAGGTTAATGATGATGTAGTTGCGTGGCAAGCAAAGTTCTATGAAACTCCGCTCTCTAATCATAAAAATGATTTTGAGGATACATTAAATAAATTAAAGAGGGATTATCCAAATGTGAATAGATTGCATATCTACTCAAATCAGGAGTGGGGACAAAACAAGGGACAGGCGCCTCAAGGACTAAAAGATATTGAAAAGCTAGCAAAAGAATTAGATGTTAGTTTGGAGTGGAATTTAGCAAGTTTTTTTGAATCTGAATTTGTCACAGTTAAAAATGATGTTATTTCGAAGCACTTTTTTACATTTGAAAAAAGCATATTCACAATATTAGAAGAAATGCGAGAACATAGTGAAAATCTATTGAAAAACATAAGTACAGATATCTCTTTCAATGAGAATAAATTTGAAATTGAGAGAGAGCAGGAAATGAATCAACTTATCAATGGTTCTCATCAAGTATGTATTATCAGTGGTGTAGGCGGGGTCGGAAAAACTGTCTTAGTAAAAAAAATATATGAACGCTATGCAGAAGATGCACCATTTTATATCTTTAAGGCAACAGAGTTTGAAATAAGAAATATTAATGACATGTTTGGTGATTTCAGTATGAGTGATTTTCTTGGTGCTCATAAAGATATGAAGTACAAAACAATAGTAATTGATTCAGCTGAAAAGTTATTAGATTTAAGGAATACTGACCCCTTCAAAGAGTTATTATCAGCAATCGTTGAAGATAACTGGAAAGTAATTTTTACGACTAGAGATGTTTATCTTAAAGATCTTAACTATCAGTTTTTCGAAATTTATAAAATTGCTCCATTAAATATTGGGATACGTCCTTTGGAACAGCATGAATTAATCATTATAGCTAGTGCGAATGCTTTTACTCTACCTAAGGATAAGAAGTTATTAGAATTGATAAGAAATCCTTTCTATTTAAATGAATATTTGAAATTCTACAAGGATATTAATGAAATTGATTATGTTGAATTTAAGTCAAAATTGTGGGAGCAAAGAGTTAAAAAAAGTAAACCAGAAAGAGAAAAATGTTTCATAGAAATTGCATCTCGAAGAGCCAATACAGGTCAATTTTTTGTTGATGTAAAAACTGAGCTAAGTAGCCAATGTGATGAATTAATGCAAGATGGAATGTTAGGCTATGAGGACGTGGGGTATTTCATAACTCATGATATTTATGAAGAATGGGCGTTAGAAAAAATTATTAATAGAGAGTTCGCTAATAGGTCTGACGAAAATGGATTTTTTATTTCAATTGGTGAATCGTTACCAATAAGAAGGTGTTTACGAAACTGGATATCAGAGAAACTATTGCTTGAAGACAGCGAAATTGTAGAATTCATTGAAGACGCTATTAAAAATGATGAGGTTGAGTCCTTTTGGAAAGATGAGTTATTTGCTTCTGTTTTACTTTCAGACTATTCAAAAACTTATTTTAAGGTTTTTAAGAACGAACTATTGTTAGATGATTGTAGGTTACTGAAAAGGCTAACTTTTATCTTACGAATTGCATGTAAAGAGGTAGATGATGATTTTTTCTCACAATTAGGCATAAAAGATATAAATATCTTTACTCTGGAACACATTCTAACAAAGCCAATGGGAATAGGCTGGGAGGCATTAATCGAGTTTATATATACTAATCTAAAAGCAATTGAGGTTGAAAACATTAATTTTGTTTTGCCTTTAATTCATGACTGGAACGACAAGATTAAAAGCGGAGCTACTACTCGATATGCTGGACTTATTGCTTTGAGATATTATCAGGATATAATTCAAGGGGAAAACTACTATTCAAGAGATGATACACAAGAGTTAATTATTAAGACCATTATTAATGGCTCTAGTGAACTGAAAAGTGAATTAAAGGATATTGTAACTGAAATAAAAAGCAATGGATGGAAGCATCATAGAGACCCTTATTATGATTTAGTTAAGTTTATCTTGACTAAATTAGAGGGGGTACCAGTTTGTAGAGTTATACCAAAAGAAATTTTAGAGTTAGCGGATTTATTTTGGACATATACACCTCAAAAAATTCATATGTTTTCAAGCTTAAGAGATGATATTGAACATAATTACGGTATAGAAAATGACCATGGAGAGTATCATCCGCCTAGTGCTTTTCAAAGCCCGATTTACTGGCTACTTCAAATTAAACCCAAAGAAACTATAGATTTCATTGTAGGTTTCATTAATAAATCTATAGGTATGTACTTAACATCTGATATGGCGTCAAAGTATGATGTGATAGATGAAATCAAAGTCAAGTTAAGTGATGAGCATTATAAAAAGCAATACATAAGTCAATGTTTATGGAATATGTACAGAGGCACAGGTTCACCTGTTAGCCCCAATTTACTTCAATCTATCCATATGGCTTTAGAGAAGTTCTTACTTGAAATGGCTGAAAAAGTGGATGGAAAAGTGTTGGTGAGTTGGCTCAACTACCTACTTGAATGTAGTAACAGTGCTTCTATTTCATCAGTTGTTACAAGCGTCGTATTGGCAAATCCCGAAAAGACATTTGATACGGCAAAGATTTTGTTTAATACAAGAGAATTTATTACTCATGGCATACAAAGATTGGCATTAGAAAGTAGTGCAAAATCACTGTATTCAATCGGTAAAAACTGGGGTATTAATAAAGACAGCTATCATGATAAAGAGAGAATTAAGAGCTGTGAAGACAAGCACCGAAATTGGAGCTTAGAACGACTTTTTCTGAACTATCAAATGTTTGCAACAAGTGAAGGCGGAGAGGAAGAAGCAAAAGAACGTCAAGAAATATTATGGAGTATTCTTGACAATTATTATATTGAACTCTCTAATGAATCTGGACAAATAGCGGTAGATAAGACTTGGCGATTGTATCTTTCTAGAATGGATAGAAGAAAGATGAAAATTAATACCGAAGAGACTGATGAAGGGATATTAATTGAGTTTGTACCTGATATAGAACCAGAAATAAATGACTTTATAGAGGTAAATCAAAAAACGTATAACGAACATATGAGATATGTTCCTTTGAAGTTGTGGGCTGATTTTAAGTCTAAAAATGATGACAAATCTAAGGAATATGAGAAGTATGATAGTAATCCTCAAAATGCATTAGGAGACGTTAGGAAAATATTGGAACGACTTAACGAACCTTATAACCCAGATCTTCCTCAAGAAACGCATGCTGAAAATGAGAGATTCCATTTATTTAATTACCAAATATCATTAAATGTCTGTGTAGTATTAGTTGAGCATTATGTCGATGATTTAAGTGAGGTGGATATAGGGTTTTGTAAGGACATTATAATTGCTAACGTGATATCTTGTGTACAGCCAGAATATTTCTATCAAGTAGGCGATGGCATGCAGGAAGCAATTGCTTCACTACCTAAACTGATGAAGTTATATCCTGATGAAAAGCAAACCATAAAATTATTGCTCCTACTAACATTGTTTAAGGATGAATCTGCTGGTGGGATAATGTCAATTCAAAGTTTTAACGTTTTTTCTATGGTTGCAATTCATAAGATGTGGGAAAACGAGTTTGAGGATGCACATTCATTATTATTAGGTTATTTATTCTTTAAGCACAAGTACAATGAGTTAAGAAACGAAATTCGTCAAGAAAGCTATGACAATGGAGTTTACCAACCTGATTATGGAGAATTATTGAACAGGTTTATAGCTGGTAATGAGTTGAATCTGAATAAGATGGTTGATAATGATTTTTCATTTTCAGATTTAGATAATATTCAAAGTCTTGATTTGATGATGTTATCTAATACTTTAGGTATGATGCCTGTCAAGTTAAAACATGAAAAGCATATTGCGATTGCACATGTAATAATTTCAGTGTTTGCAAAAGAACTAACGCAAGGTAGAGACTGTGACAAAATCGATTATAAGGTACGTAAAGATTTTTTGACAAGATATGCATATATTGTTTTAAATTCAGAAAATATTGAATTACCGAGATTTATTCAGCCATTTATTAATGAGTTCAATTTAACAGAACCTATAGCAGAGATGTTCCAAGAGTTTATATATGCTGAAGATAGAATATATAGTTATGATAATTTTTGGCTGGTGTGGAATGAATTCAAAGATAAAATAATTGAAGCTACTATTGACAGAACTAATAATTGGTACCTAGATAAAATCATCAAAAGTTACTTATTTGCACAAGTTAGATGGAATGACTCTACTAAGGAGTGGAGGTCGCTAAAATCAAATAACATGCGATTGATAAAGACTGTATTAGATCAAATGGATCCACATCCTGCGGTTCTATATTCAATATCTAAACTGTTGAATGACATTGGAAGCCCTTTTGTAGATTATGGACTAATATGGATATCCAATATGTTATCAAAACATTCAGAATATAACGCTTTAAAACTTGAAATTAATACTTCTTACTATCTAGAAAACTTGGTGAGAAAGTATGTCTATGAAAATCGAGAAAAGATTAAAAAGAATAAGCTGTTGAAACAGAAAATTTTAGTTACACTGAATTTTCTTATAGAAAAAGGATCTACTATTGGCTATATTCTAAGAGAAAATATTATTTAAACAATGATTACAGAAATGAGATTGTCTTCTGCCCAGGACCTACCAGATGATCTTCACGACATCATTTTTTTTGTATACTCAAGGCAAATGGAATGCGTGGTAGTAATATATGATGTCGAGCTTTTTCACTTTTTCATGAGAGCAAATGAGGTGCTATTACTTGGTGTTGACCCAGACATGTGACATCTCACTTGAAGAATTAGGGAAGTAACTTGAAATTAATACTTTTGAGGAGAGCTGATCTTCTATCTGCGATCATTGTAGTTCTTACGATAGTAATAGGACGGAACATGGTAATACATTTGAACAAGGTCACCTTTCGTTCCGGATTTATGAAGATAATGAAGAGGAGTATACTTTGTATTTATATATATTTAGTAATGGAGCTTGGAAGTTAAAATATCCAATAGTAAATTCACATTCAAATAATATTAAGGACTGTGTTCGTGAAGCAATTTATTTAGACATTTCCCTTCAGGTTAGGAACTGCCAAGATCATAAATTAGCTTTTTTAATGTATACCACGAATGAATAGAGTGATACAATGCTAGCTTGGGCTAATATTGATACTCCATGCTTGCAGACTTCAGACAGCGCTACAAACAGTTACAATAAAAATAAGTTTATACGCAGAAAGAAGGATTATTGTGCAAACTTATATAGATAGAATTACAGATATATCCAACCAAGCTTACAGCCAACTACTCACACACTTGGCGGCTCACCATACTTCAAACGATATTGCTAAATATATCAAGGACATTGGTTCTGAAGTTGAATTATTTCTTAAAGAAGGCATTTACAATAATACGAGGAATAGAGATACATTTGAAGTACTGGTTAATCATTTAGTAAGCCAAGATGTGTCCCAAACTTCTATCGATTCACTACACGAACTACGAAAAAAATATAACAAAGCTAAGCATGACCCTTCTACAATTATAAGTGGTAAAGAAGCAATGACGATACTTCAAGATACCAATAAAGCCTTAGTAGAAATTAAAAACGTAGGTCTTGGCATATCTTCTAGAAATCAGAGTTATGAAAGAATCCTGTGGTTCGCAGGATGGGATCATATAACATCAGGGGATACAGAAATTAGTATTATGATCCCATCCACAGGAGAACGACTCCCTCCTGCTCTTGACTATTTCAATATTGTTTGGGATGGATGGGAGCCTCTTATTAGTCATTTCGTTAAACAAGGACAACTGTTACTGGGGAGGGAGCAATTCCCTGAAAAAGTATATGACATATTGAGTGGTGGCGATTTTCTGGATGCTGGTGTATTTATAGGCGATTATAGGGAATTAATTCTGGAAATATCTAAATATGTGGATCTGGAGAGAGAAAGCAGACTACTCCCCAATTTACAAAGGAAAAATGATCCTAATGCAATATATTATGCTATGGTTTATGCGACATGTGATGTAATTTCGGAGGGAATGTTTGTTGAAGAACGAAATGAATTAGAAGAAGCATTACTAATAATTGCAAATTATAAGTATGCTGTAGATACTGCTTCGCAATACGCTCGGAAACTTGCACCTCAAATGGTAAATATTTTACTTGAGTTAAAGGAGGAACACCGAAACTGTATAGAAGGACCACTATTCTTCACCGAGAAAACCTTCGGCACTTTAATGACATCGGCATACATTAATTGCAAGCAACCACCAATAAAAGTGACTAATGATGGTAAGCTTTATTCAATAATTTAATTGTTTTTACTAAAACAATATTTGTATAAGTAAAGAGGGAAGCTTCTTATAGCGGAAATATCCCTCTTATTTGTTTCACGTGCAAAATAACAATGCCTACGCTATTGTGAACAACCAACGTATAAAAGACTAAAAACCTTGATGGCCCTCGGAACTGACCCCTGCTAATGAGACAGGGATAAAACACCTAACTAACATGCCAGTTGCCGATACTGAATCGGTGACTGGTTATTTAGTTTCGCTTGAATACGAATATGGTTATAATAATGAATGTAATCTTTGACTATCTGTATCACGA
>NZ_JBFRGD010000047.1:0-12897 GCF_052115165.1 Paenibacillus sp. 2TAB23 | reverse complement strand
TCGGGGTGGAAGCACAGCAATGTGTGTAGCTGACGAATACTAATCGGTCGAGGGCTTATCCTAAACACGTTTACCGTGACCCATACATCCGGTAGACAGCAGCAAGAAGGTTCAGCAAACCTTATCTTTCGTATCCAGTTTTCAGGGCGTAATGTTCTGACTTTGCATGCGTCCCCGAGCGCTGCATCGACAATGATTCGGGGGACAAGCGTGGCGGTGTAGCTCAGCTGGCTAGAGCGTACGGTTCATACCCGTGAGGTCGGGGGTTCGATCCCCTTCGCCGCTACCATTACCTTTTTATCGTAACATCTGGAGGATTAGCTCAGCTGGGAGAGCATCTGCCTTACAAGCAGAGGGTCGGCGGTTCGATCCCGTCATCCTCCACCATATTTACTTATTCGGTTACAGACCGAATCCACTTGGAGCTGTGGTGTAGTGGCCCAACATGCCTGCCTGTCACGCAGGAGACCGCGGGTTCGAATCCCGTCAGCTCCGCCATTTTTCTTTAAAGTAAGGCTCGGTAGCTCAGTCGGTAGAGCAGAGGACTGAAAATCCTCGTGTCGGCGGTTCGATTCCGTCCCGAGCCACCACTTTATTTCCTATTAACGGGAAATAATTAATAGCATGGAGGATTAGTGAAGTGGCTAAACACGGCAGACTGTAAATCTGCTCTCTTCGAGTTCGGTGGTTCGAATCCATCATCCTCCACCAGTTTTTCTACATCATGAGTCATTAGCTCAGTTGGTAGAGCACCTGACTTTTAATCAGGGTGTCGTAGGTTCGAATCCTACATGACTCACCATTTTTTTAAAAACAACCATCGCAACCGGAGATCCTATGATCTTCGGTTTTTTTGATTTTGTAATCGAGAAAGGTTATAAACGAGAAAAGGTGGACACCGAGGCGATTAAGCCTGCTGGAGTGTCCACCTTTTGTCATGTAATCGTGTATTTATACCAAGCCATGATTTACTTATGACGAAGCGATTTACTTATGACGAAGCTCAAGCTCGCGTGCCAACTCATTAACTGTTTCATTCAGACGCAGCGTTAGCTCCTCATTAATCTCGAATACTGGAGCTTCATTCGGCTCCTGCGTACGATTAATTTGCGAATCTACAGCGTATACACCGCTAACATAAATTTTGGCGCCCATGGATGCAAGCACGGGCTTAAGGGAATAGTCAATAGAGAGAAGATGCGCAATGGTGCCACCAATAAACAGTGGAGCAATGATTTTATTATCGAGACCTTTTTGGGGAAGAAGATCCAGGAACGTTTTGAGAACGCCTGTAAATGAAGCCTTATAAACGGGGCTTGCGATAATAACAGCATCCGCATTTGCAACAAGTTGGTTCGCTTCCACAATGGCTGGACTGCCGAAACGGGCATGGATAAGATCCTCAGCAGGCAGGGATACAACTGTAATCGTATCTACTGTTAGGTTGTGTTCTTTGAGCTGCCGTTCGACATACTGGGTAATTCCGTTCAAACGTGATGAAGTATTCGGGCTTCCGGAGATAATAACAATGTTCGGCATAGGTACGCTCCTCTTTGATAGGGTCAGCATTAAAAACATTAATCCGATAAGTAAACTTTGGATAAATTTTATCATGAATGCGGGCAACGGTCAAACAGACAAAAACGATTTCTTGTATTTTATCGGTATAAGGGAACAATGTATACACGGAATCAAATTATATAGATAAAGGGGTTGTTGCAATGATATACGGAATAGCGGCTTTCATTAGCTTTGCGATCGTGTTTGCAAGCGTACCACCGCTTCGGATTCTTGCGCTGCGCCTGGGCTTTGTTGATCGTCCTACTCAAAGAAAAATACATAATAAGCCGATTCCGCTTATGGGAGGAGCGGCTATTTTCATTGGCTGTGTGATTGCCATGTTTGTATGTATTGGGTTTACCCCGTTAACATGGACCATTCTTTCTGGAGGCACTGTGCTTGTCATTGTGGGACTTCTGGATGATGCCTCAAAAGCGAAAGGAAAAGAGTTCCCTGTTTGGCCACGCGTCATCCTTTATTTGGGGGCAGCGTCGATTCCGACTTTATTTCATATTCATATCGCAGGAATTGCAAATCCAATTACAGGTTTGTTTATTTCCTTTCCTGATTGGTTGTCTTGGCTGACAACGATGATATGGGTATTCGCTTTAATCAATATGATCAATTTTATCGATGGTGTTGACGGTCTTGCTTCAGGGGTATGCACGCTCTCAGCCCTTACTCTGTTAATAGTTGCTCTAATAAAAGGACAGCCCAGCACAGCTATACTTGCCATCATTGTTGCGGGGGCATGCTTTGGCTTTCTTGTACATAACTTCTATCCAGCACGCATATTCATGGGCGATGCGGGTGCAACCTTTCTAGGCTTCACGTTAGCGGTTATCGCGGTTGATGGTACGTTTAAAAAAGCGACATTTATTACGCTCCTTGTACCGCTTCTTGCGCTTGGCCTGCCTATATTCGATACGATTTACGTCATGATGCGGAGACTGATAAGCGGTAAAGGCCTGCATCGTGCTGACAAGCTGCATACGCATCACCTATTAATGAAATGGGGACTCAGCCAGGTGCAGACTGTTTCATTCCTTTATTTGATCGCAGCGCTGTTTGCGCTGCTCTCCATTATTCTTTTACTTGCGATAAGCTGAATTAAACAAGCCTATGTGGTACAATGACGGGAAAAAGCGATATTCTAACGAATCGTTGAAAATGCTTTTTTACACATTAATCCGCTTATATGGAGCTGCTAATCATCATTCGCGCGGTTTCCTGCAACATGAGGATGCCGCATAGCCGCTAACGCTTGTGGAGATTGGAGATAGAGAAATGAGCACGACAGACTGGTTGAAGCCACTGGAGCACATTTTGAACTGTCCGGTACATGCTGTTTCGAGATCGATAGCGGAGTGGAATGATCTAATAAGCAACGCTGACGTGCTGTGGTTAGGCGAGCATACGACGCCTTCACCCATAGAAGGCCAGCGCGTAGAGAAGGATAATAAAACATGGATTGTTATTTCATCTAATGAATATGAGGTAAATCTGCTTGAATTGGAAGGCTCTGCACTTCAAGCTACGGAGAAAGAGCTGATTAGCTGGACACTGCAATTAAATAGGGGAACGGTAGCTGAGAAGAGAAGCGCGGCTCTCTCGGAAACGGAAAGACAAGCTATTAAGCTTAGCGATTGGATTCAAAAGCAATTGGAAGCGGATGAGCCTGCTTATTCATTGCCTGATCATTTAACAGTTGGCAGCCGGTTGTTTAATGAAATGATTCCTTTTTTGCTCGTTACCGAGCAGCCTGGCACGCAGCAAGCTACTTACGCCGATCTGGAGAAGCTGCTTCGCTCCTTTATGTCGGATGACATTCTACTTATACCGCTTAAAAGTCAGGAATGGCTCATTTGGGGTTCAATGTCACTATTAAGAGACGAGGATTCTGACGCTTTCGAGGAGCAGGAGGAGGAATCCCTTGAGGAGAGTCTCGCTTCGATCGGTCTTGGCCTGCATGAGATGCTTGCCAGCGAGTGGATCGGTGAATGCCATTTGGCTGTCGCCCATCCGGCATCTCCAGCTAAAGGCATCATTGAAACGACAATGCTTCTAAGGGAAACGATTAATCTGGGCCGTAAGTTTCATGTCGGAAGAAACATTCATTTGCCATGGATGCTGCAGCTGGAGCGCTTATTGAATGCGATTCCCGAGCTTCAGCGCGCTAAATATTTGGAGCAGTCTCTAAAAAGAGCCGATTTGTTCGTAGAGTCTGAAATGCTAAGCACACTTGAAACTTTTTTCACACTCGATTGCAATGTCAGTGAAACAGCTAAGAAATTATATATTCATCGTAATACGTTATTATATCGCTTGGACAAGCTTAAACAGGAAACGGGATTGGATGTACGACAGTTCAGAGATGCTGTTCTAGTTAAAATTATATTGCTATTGTACAAAGTTACGAAAAGAAATTAGTTTTTTTGTAAAGTATGTGCATAGTCACAAGCTCCTCGGTGGGATAAGATATAGGCATATCGAAATTTCTTTCTAGGGGGAAAATTATCATGGCAGGCGTACGTTTAGAAGGCATTTACAAAAAATACCCGGGTACTGACAAAGCATCGGTTACTGACGTTAACTTAGATATTAAAGACAAAGAGTTTCTCGTATTGGTCGGACCATCAGGTTGCGGTAAATCGACAACTCTTCGTATGATTGCAGGCCTTGAAGAAATTTCCGAAGGCAAATTGTTCATCGGCGACCGCCTTGTGAACGACGTTGCTCCTAAAGACCGCGACATCGCGATGGTATTCCAATCCTACGCTTTGTACCCGCACATGAACGTATATCAAAACATGGCCTTCGGCCTTAAACTTCGTAAATTCAAAAAAGCAGACATCGACAAACGTGTTCGTGAAGCTGCTAAAATTCTAGATATCGAGCATTTGCTTGACCGTAAGCCAAAAGCGCTTTCCGGTGGTCAACGTCAACGTGTCGCGCTAGGACGCGCAATCGTTCGTGAGCCGCAAGTATTCTTGATGGATGAGCCGCTTTCCAACTTGGACGCGAAACTTCGTGGACAAATGCGTGCGGAAATCAGCAAGCTTACAAAACGTCTTGAAACAACAACAATTTACGTAACGCATGACCAAATCGAAGCAATGACAATGGGTGACCGTATCGTTGTTATGAAAGACGGTTTCATTCAACAAACGGCTTCTCCAGAAGAGCTTTACAACCACCCAGTAAATATCTTCGTAGCAGGCTTTATCGGCGCTCCTTCGATGAACTTTATCAGTGGTTCCCTGACAGAACAAGGCGGCGCGCTTCGCTTCAAAGCAAGCGGCGTAGACGTAGTTGTTCCTGAAGGCAAAGCTGCATCACTTCGCTCAAAAGGTTACATCGGCAAAGAAGTTGTTCTGGGTATTCGTCCAGAGGATCTTCATGAAGAGCCAGTTTTCCTTGAAGCATCACCACAAACGATCGTTAACGCGAACGTAGAAGTTGCTGAAAACCTTGGTCACGAAATGTACCTATACCTGAACGGTATCGGCACAGACACAGTTATCGCACGTGTTGACGGCCGCTCTGGTCTACGTGACGGCACAAGCGTTAAGCTTGCGCTTGACATGAACAAGGTTCATTTGTTCGACAAAGCTACTGAACTTAACATTTTCGAAGCTTAATAAATAGTATGGAGAAAGAACGGTCGGACTATCCGGCTGTTCTTTTTTTTGTATTCTAAGTAACAGCGCAGACAAGTGGGTCAAACGTTGCGTTCGAAGGCGTTTTCCTTTACGATGAAGACATTGAAAAAAAACATACATACACTTACGCAGTTGTCATATGAGGGAGGCTAAGCGATGCCGAAGAAAGTGAAAGTATCTGAGCTCGTCAAGCAGTTTCAGCTTGAAATTATTGCTGGCGAGGATGGAATGAAACGTGCAATTACGGTAGATGATTTATATCGGCCGGGTCTAGAAATGGCTGGTTATTTCCATTACCATCCGAGTGAGCGTGTTCAACTGCTGGGCAGGACGGAAATTTCGTTTTTGAATATGCTTGGAAGCGAAGAGCGGAAGGACCGAATGGTTCGACTTTGTAACGAGGATACGCCTTGCATCATTTTGACTAGAGGATTAGAAGCACCTCACGAGCTCGTTGATCAATGCAACGAAATACAAATACCGCTCCTCCGCAGCCAGATTGCGACAACGATTCTCTCAAGCCGAATCACGGATTTTCTCGAAAGAAAGCTAGCTCCTACTGCAACTATCCACGGCGTCCTTGTTGACGTTTATGGCGTCGGCATGCTGATTACGGGTGGCAGCGGCATTGGTAAAAGCGAAACAGCGCTGGAGCTTGTTAAACGCGGACATCGTCTAGTCGCTGATGATGCGGTAGAGCTCATGCAAACCTCTGACTCCCAGCTGCATGGCAGTGCACCGGAGCTTATTAGGCATTTGCTTGAGATTAGAGGCCTCGGCATCATTAATGTCATGACTTTATTCGGAGCAGGTGCGGTACGGACGCAGAAGCGCATTGGTCTTGTCATCAAACTGGAAAATTGGCAGCAGGACAAGCAATATGACCGCTTAGGCCTAGATGAGGAAACAACTCGCATTATCGACACCGATGTCCCGCTTGTGACGGTACCCGTACGTCCTGGACGGAACTTAGCAGTTATTATCGAGGTAGCGGCCATGAATTTCCGTCTGAAACGAATGGGCTACAATGCCGCGCTGCAGTTCACGAATAAACTAACGGAAACGATTGCTGACGATATGGATGAATATGATTGAATCTAAAGGGGATATAAAAGAATGAAGACATTGCTATTGAATCCAATCGCCTTCAGCCTAGGATCAATTGAAGTGCATTGGTACGGCATTATTCTAGGAACAGCAGCTCTCGTTGGGTTGCTGCTCGCTGTGCAAGAAGGCAAGCGCTTCGGCATTAAACCTGATTTGTTTATGGATTTGCTGCTTCTAGGCGTTCCCTCTGCGATCATTGGCGCAAGGATTTACTACGTAGCGTTCAAATGGGATGATTACAAGGGCAATTTGATTGACGTCTTTAAAATTTGGAATGGCGGGATCGCCATCTACGGAGCCATTATCGGAGCCTTTATTTGCGGCTTCTTTTATTTCCGCTATAAAGGTTACAAGTTCTGGCGACTTGTCGATATCACGATTCCGGGTATGCTTGTCGGACAAATGATCGGACGCTGGGGCAACTTCATGAACCAGGAGGCTTACGGCGGTGAGGTAAGTGAAGACTTCCTGCGCAATACGCTTCATCTGCCATCCTTTATCGTAGATCAAATGCTCGTTGAAGGCGTATATCGTCATCCTGCGTTTTTATATGAATCCATATGGAGCTTGGTTGGACTTATTGTGTTGTTCGTATTGCGCCGTCAACGGTTTTTGCGCGCAGGCGAGCTTACGGCTACCTATTTCATCTGGTATTCCATCGGACGTTTCTTTATTGAAGCGCTTCGTACCGACAGCTTGGCATTTAGAGGGCCATCTTGGCTTGCTTCGTTTATCGATGGCTTATGGACGCCGATGGAGGTTCTATTCAAGCAGGGTTATCTAGATCCGGCTTATGGAAATATTAGAATTTCACAGGCACTGGCTTTGATTCTTATTGTCGGGGCTGTACTGTTCATCATTATAAGGAGGAAGAAAGGGTATGCTTCCGCGTATTACCTGGATCCGGTTACGACAAGCAAACCAGAGCGCAACGGCGGAAACGACACGACGATCACAACCATCCCCGATTCCACAGCTACAAAAAAAGAAAATGAAGACAGCAAACCTTAATTGGTTATTCAAGGAGGCATAAACATGACGGGCATGATCAAAACGATGCTGTTCGATCTGGACGGCACCATTATCGACACCAATGAGCTCATCATCCGCTCGTTCATAGAATCGCTGCAGGGCGTAACGGCTGAAGGCTTCGGCAGGGAGCATATTATACCAAGCATGGGACAACCGCTAACGGACCAGATGAAGCTTTTCTCGGGCTTAGATGATGTTACTCATTTAGTAGCCGCTTACCGTGAGGTGAATTTGCGGCTTCATGACGAATACGTGAAGCCATTCTCCTATGTGAATGAGGTCATTGAGCGTTTGCATAAACAAGGGATTCAAATTGGCGTCGTTACGACCAAAATGAGGTTAACGACAGAGCGCGGCTTGAGATATGTTGGCTTGTATGACTATGTGGATGCCATCGTCACAATCGACGATGTCGTTCATCCGAAGCCGCATGCCGAGCCAGTCAGCAAGGCCATTGGTTTGCTCGGAGCAGATCCGTCGACGACCATGATGGTTGGAGACAGCATCGTAGACATCGAATCGGCTCTTGCTGCGGGAGCTTTGGCGATAGGAGTAGCTTGGTCGTTGAAGGGCGAGCAGAAGCTGAAGGATGCAGGTGCGCATGCTGTGATCCATGACATGCGCGATCTTTATTCATATGCAGGAATGGAGCGGGAGACGCTTGCGCAAAGTTGATCGATATCCAGTGGAAGGACCAAACGCGCTGTGGCAGGTGTATACAACGGTAAGCCGGATCAAATCGGTACGTAACTTTATCTTTATCCAGCTAGCGCGATATTGCCCCATCCTTCCCCTTAAAAATTGGATTTACCGCCGAGTGCTCGGCATGAAGGTTGGCGAGCACACCGCTTTTGCGTTGATGGTTATGGTGGATGTTTTCTTTCCAGAACGCATATCGGTTGGCAATAATACAATTATCGGATATAATACAACAATTCTGACTCATGAGTATTTGATCAAGGAATACCGTTTGGGTCATGTATCCATCGGCTCCCATGTGATGATAGGCGCTAATACGACCATATTGCCAGGCGTAACGATCGGCGATCACGCAGTTGTGGCGGCAGGCTCTGTCGTTCATAAGGATGTCCCTGCTTATGCGTTTGTAGGCGGYAATCCGATGCGTGATATCAAGCGGAAAGATATCGTTATGCCGAGCGACTATGACGAGAGTGCACGCAATTTATTGAACTAATGAGCCTTGAAAAGCTTCGTCCGCGCGAGCTCATCTCGCAGCCGGACGAAGCTTTATTTTTGGGGGATTATATCGCCCTTATCCGGTTGACGGAAATAAGCCATTCATGCTAATATTACGATTATATCCTTTAATTTGTTAGCATGGTAACATGGTATCGCTTTAAACAACTAAAGTAAATGAAGGTGAACTTATATGTCTAAACCAAAAGTGTTCGAGAAGCCGATAGGCGTTAAAGATTATCTACCAGGCGCAGTTGCTAAGCTGCGTCATATTGAACGTGATGTACTAGCATGCATGCAGAGCTGGGGCTACGAGCAGATTATAACGCCAACGATGGAATATTACGATACGGTAGGTGTCGCAAGCTCAACCTCGGATCAGAAGCTGTTTAAGCTTCTTAACAACCGTGGTACGACGCTTGTTCTACGCTCCGATATGACGGCGCCGATCGCTCGCGTCGTGTCTTCTTTATTGAAACAAGCGGATTTCCCGCAACGATTGTCTTACCATTCGAATGTGTTCCGAGCCATTGAAGAGGAAGCTGGCCGTGAGGCGGAATTTTTTCAAACGGGTGTGGAGCTAGTCGGAGATTCGTCGGCGGAGGCAGACGCAGAGGTCGTTGCACTGGCTATCGCGTCGCTTAAGGCTGCTGGCGTGGAACGATTCAAAATAGCTATTGGGCATGTCGGTTTTCTTAACGGTTTAATGGAGGAGTCGCTCCCAGGACGCAAAGATGCCCAGGAGCAGTTGAAGGGCTGCTTGCTTGGAAGGGACTTTGTCGGTTACCGGGAGCAGCTGCGCAAGCTTGCTCTCGAAGAGTCGGTGCAGCAAGAGCTTGAGGGTGTGCTGCGGCTGCGCGGCGGTCAGGAAATATGCGAGCAGGCGCTGCAGCTTAAAGTAGATGAGCACGCTCGCGCATCTATTAGCCATTTGTGCGAGATTTGGGATGTTTTGAAGGCGTACGGCGTATGTGAGCATGTGCTTATCGACCTGACGATGATTGGTGATTTTTCTTATTATACGGGTATGACCTTTGAAGGTTATGCAGCGGATTTGGGTTTCCCTGTCGTGAGCGGCGGTCGTTACGATAATCTGCTGGCGCAATTCGGCAGGCCGGCTCCGGCAACGGGCTTTGCTCTGAAGACGACGCGTATACTGGAGCTGCTTGGAGACAAAGCAGAGAACGAGATTGAGCGAACGCTCGTAGTCTACGACTCCGAAGGCCGCGGTGATGCGCTTGTCAAAGCGCAGGAGCTGCGCGCAGAGGGTGTTAACGTCGTTACGGAGCGTTTAAATGAAGCAAGCAGCGTATTGGATCAGGTATTGAAACAGGAACAGCGTTCTTTCACATATAAAGGCGTAGCATACACAGCATTGCTATCATTTGAAGGAAACGGAATTAAAGGAGGCAGCGCCACATGAGCGGACAGACAAAGGATATATTGAAGGTGGCGATGCCGAAGGGCCGGATCTATAAGGTGGCATCGAAGCTGTTCCGCGAAGCAGGATTGCCGATTCCGAGCGACTTCGACGACACTCGCAAGCTGATTATTGAGCTGCCTGAGGTGGGAATGGAATTTATCATGGCAAAGCCGGTAGACGTTCCAACTTATGTCGAATACGGCGTGGCGGATATCGGCATCGTCGGCAAGGATGTGCTGATGGAAGAAAACAAGGACGTTTACGAGCTGCTTGATCTTGGGATCGCTAAATGCCGAATGTCCGTGATCGGTTTGCCTGACTGGAAGCCGACTATGAATCCGCGCGTTGCTACGAAGTATCCGAGCGTAGCTTCAGCATACTTCCGGGAGCTTGGGCAGCAGGTAGAGGTCATTAAGCTGAATGGCTCGATCGAGCTGGCACCTATGATCGGCCTTGCCGATCGCATTGTGGATATGGTGGAAACGGGCCAAACGCTTCGCGAGAACGGGCTTGTGGAGATGGAGTCCATCTTCGGTATTACAAGCCGCTTGATTGCGAACCGCGTGAGTTATCGGATGAAAAACGATGTGATTCAAGGCCTGTGCGATCGCTTGCAGGCGACGCTGGCTAAACGGGAATAAGCGAGTATTTGGCGTTTTGAGGAATATAGGGCTTTGAGCGTAAGACGAGGAAGCGGGAAGTGCCAACTTGGCGATATGAGGAATATAGGGCTTTTAGCGTAAGATGAGGAAGCGAGAAGTGCCAACTTGGTGTTATGAGGAATATAGGGCTTTGTGCGTAAGACGAGGAAGCAAGAAGTGCCAACTTGGCGCAATGAGCAATATAGAACTATGAAGGTATGAAGAGGGAAKTKCCAGMTTGGSGCTATGAGCAATATAGAACTATGAAGGTATGAAGAAGAAAGTGCCAGCTAGACACTATGAGTAATAAAGAGCTTTGAGCTTATGAAGAGGGAAGTGCCAGATTGGCGCTATGAGCAATATAAGGCAAATGAACACGTATGAGAGTAAGAGGAAGGAGTGGATAATATGCGTATTATGCGAGCAGAGGAGTTTGGATTGAAGCGCGAGGTGGAGTATGGAACACCGGAGCAAAATGAATCGGCCTTGAGGATCGTCGCAGACGTAAAGGCCGAGGGGGATTCGGCGCTGCTAAGGTATACGGAGCAGCATGACCGGGTTAAGCTGGACGCGGCATCGCTGCGCGTGACGCAGGAGGAGATTCAGGCGGCGTACGCCAAGGTCGACGCTGATTTTCTGGCGGCGATTCGCGAAGCGGCCGTGAATGTGCGGGTGTTCCACGAGAAGCAAATGCGGACCTCGTGGATGGATCTGCAGCAGGACGGAACGCTGCTCGGGCAAATTATGCGACCGCTGAAGCGGGTCGGCGTATACGTGCCCGGAGGCAAGGCGGCTTATCCGTCGTCCGTGCTGATGAATGTGATTCCGGCACAGGTAGCCGGCGTGCCGGAGATTGTCATGGTGACGCCGCCTGCAACCGGCGGCACTGCGGGTATCGACCCGTATATTCTCGTTGCCGCCGCGGAGGCGGGCGTCAAGGAGATGTACCGGGTCGGCGGGGCTCAGGCCATTGCCGCGCTTGCGTACGGCACGGCCAGCATTGCTCCGGTCGATAAAATATGCGGACCGGGCAACATTTACGTGGCGCTGGCTAAGCGCGCCGTATTCGGTGCCGTCGATATCGACAGCATCGCCGGGCCAAGTGAGATCGTCGTGCTTGCCGACGATTCAGCCGATCCCGCGTACGTAGCCGCGGATCTGTTGTCGCAGGCCGAGCACGATGAGATGGCGTCGGCGATACTCGTTACGCCGTCGCAGCAGCTTGCTGAGGCGGTTGCTGCGGAGGTGGAGCGCCAGCTGTCCACGCTGCCGCGCCAGGACATCGCGCGCAGCTCGATAGACAGCTATGGCGCTGTTCTGCTCGTCGATTCGCTGGAGGCAGGTATCGACGTCGTCAATCAGCTAGCACCGGAGCATCTTGAGGTGCTGACGGTTGATCCTATGCGCCTCCTTGGCTATATCCAGAACGCAGGCGCGATCTTCCTCGGGCCGTATAGCTCGGAGCCGGTTGGGGATTATTTTGCAGGACCGAATCACATCATCCCGACAAACGGTACAGCCCGGTTTTCTTCCCCAGTGAATGTGGATGACTTCTTGAAGAAATCGAGCCTCATCTATTACAGCAAGCAAGCGCTCTTAGCCAATGGAGAGAAAATCATGACTCTGGCGCGCCATGAAGGGCTTGAGGGGCACGCTCGCGCTATCGAGATTCGTTTAGAGAAAGAGCGCGAATAATACACAATCATCGTAAATAAAGCATATTGCCTCGGACGCAGGGTAGGGAGCCGCTTATGAGTTGGATACCTGTGGAACTGGCCAATCATTTTTAAATCTGCTGGCCTGTTAGTGAATAGAGTACTTAACTAGGTTGCATTTGCCTTGTGCTTACGCGTAATTGTACTGTAGTTGTAGTTGTACTTGTTTGTACTTTACTTTACTAACATTTGCTTAAAACTCGAACATAGTGAATGATTTAGTTTTATTAGTTACGTTGCAGTAAATGCAATGGAAACCTGACATAGCTTGCAGTTTATGGAGCTACATTGCATTTAYTGCAATAGAAAYGMACTCCAMAGCWGGGAATYARCAGAAATRGTGATTTCTATTGTACAAACTGCAACGTAGCAYTCGAAAGGAAGCAACAAAGCCGTTTCTATTGCACAAACTGCAGGTCTGTTGATTAACCAAAAAATGGAATGAAAAAAGGCCGCCTATTCGGTAAACTGTTTGTACCCCTACAAACATCCGAAACGAGGCGACCTCATGAAAAAGTCTACTAGGTTATCGAATATTCTGCAAACTATTTTACCGAAAG
>NZ_JBFRGD010000046.1:0-17210 GCF_052115165.1 Paenibacillus sp. 2TAB23 | reverse complement strand
ATGTATTAGGCACGCCGCCAGCGTTCGTCCTGAGCCAGGATCAAACTCTCCAAATTGGTGTTTGAAATGCTCATTACTTTGTTATCGCTTTTTCGCTTATCCCGAAGGATTTGCGAGGCAGTTATTACTCGTTGTTCAGTTTTCAAAGAGCAATCTTTTCTTTCGTTTGCTACGTTTGTTTTGCTTGTCGACCGCGTGTTTCTCTCGGCCGGAATTAGAATATATCATGCATCCTCCTAATTGGTCAAGCTTTTATTCAAAAAAACTTTTACAATTTCATTTATTTCTGAAAACAAGTAAAAATCGATGCTGATTTCGTGTCGGCACCGAAGGATTCAACTTTATAACCACACATCAAATCATATAGAATAAAAAGACATCTACTCGACAGATATTCATAATCTCACTAAAGCAGAGGAGCACTACTTATGTTGGCACCGGAAATGAACCAGATCAAAAAAATGCTGCCTCTATGGGTAGAATCAAGCAAACGTCAATGCAGCAATGGAAAGGTAGCCTCTTATATCCCTGAACTGTCCAAATCGCCAATTGACGCGTTAGGCATTCATATCGTCGATTCAAAAGGTCACTCCATTTCTGAAGGCGATGCGGGCCTCTCTTTTACCATGCAAAGCATATCCAAGGTCTTCACGCTAATTCTAGCCTTAATGGATAACGGAGAGGAAGCTGTCTTTGATAAGGTCGGCATGGAACCTACGGGTGACAACTTCAACTCCATGCTTAAGCTGGAGCTCGTGCAGCCGGGCATCCCGTTCAATCCTCTTATTAATGCCGGTGCGATTGCGATTTCCTCAATGATTGCGGGCAAGGACAGTTTGGAAAAATCTGAGCGCGTACTGTCATTCTTGCGCCTTCTTTCAAATAATAGCTCCCTGAGCTGGGACCTTGACGTATATCGCTCTGAATCGGCAACGGCTAACTTGAACCGTTCCATGGCTTATTTTCTGAAAGACAACGGTGTGCTCAAAGGTGAGGTTGAGGATGTTCTCGACGTTTATTTCCGACACTGCTCGGTAAGCGTGACCTGTGCAGACATCGCTCAAATGGCACTCATACTCGCGCATAACGGCGTAAATCCGCTAACTGGGGATGTGCTTATTCCGCGCCGTTATGTTCAGATTGCCAAAACCTTCATGACAACCTGCGGGATGTACAACGCATCTGGAGAGTTCGCTATCCAGGTCGGGCTTCCGGCTAAAAGCGGTGTGTCCGGCGGCATTTTAACCATCGTGCCCGGCAGATATGGCATAGGCTTGGTTGGTCCCTCCTTGAATCGCAAAGGAAACAGCATAGCCGGAGTCGATCTGCTGCAATCCTTGTCGCAGCAATTCGATTGGAGCTTATTTTAGACCATTTTAGACCACTGCGCTCCCATAACGAGAAAAGGATGACACCGAAGCGAATTCGCCGGGTCATCCTTTTTGTTTAACCGCCTAATTATGGCTGTTGATTAATGAGCTTCACATTCTTGTTCAAAATAAAAAACTGCTCCGCTTTATCGCGGTGCTCATCCTTGATTTGTCCGCTGAGCGCTCTGTAAGCGATGAATACAGCCGTCGCATCATCGACAAAGCCTGCCACCGGCAGGAAATCTGGAATGAGATCAAGAGGCAGAATCCAGTAGGCAAGCGCGCCGATTGCAGTAGCTTTGGCGCTTAGCGGTGTATTCGGGTCAGCCGAGCAATAATAAAGCGTCACGACCTCCTTGGCAAAAGGCACCTTGGCCGCATGCCGCTTTACTTTTGCCCAAAAGCCTTCTTCCACGTATTTCGCTTGCTTGTCTTGATCGCCGATTTTGCCAATCCATTTGTTGATATCGACTTCCTCTAATGGTTTATCTTTATCCAAGGTCAAGGAAGCGTTCACATCCTCCTCAGCAACCTCAAAAGGAACAGCTTCTTCTACAAGCTTCTCGCCACAAAAGGAGCATTGCGCAGTCATTATGCTGGTTGAATCCACATCGTTGTTATGTCCGCAATTAGCGCACTGGGCTATTGTCATGCATCCCACCTCCACGTTATATCTACTAATACTCGATAGCCCCGGCATTAGTTGCAATATTGATAAGGCTTCGTTTTAAATATTAACCACCAAAACGCTAGCTTGACTCATTCAGCATCCCATTCTTCAATTGACCGCTGACCATGGAGCTGTAATAGCCATTCTGTTCTACCAGCTCCGAATGTGAGCCCTTCTCAATGATATGGCCATCCTGCAGCACGACGATTTGATCAGCTTGCTGAATCGTATTTAAGCGATGGGCAATTACAAAGCTGGTTCGGCCTTGCATAAGCCGCTGAAGCGCCTCTTGGATTTTGATTTCCGTAACCGTATCGATGCTGCTTGTCGCTTCGTCCAGCACGAGTATAGAAGGATTCGCAAGAATAGCTCTAGCAATCGCCAGCAGCTGTTTTTGCCCTTGGCTGATTCCGCTGCCATCTTGTTTAAGCCTGAACTGGTAGCCTGATTTCAAACGCGTAATAAAAGAATGGGCATTAGCAAACTTCGCAGCCTGCTCAATCTCCTCGTCTGCCGCATCGAGCTTGCCGTAGCGAATATTCTCAAGAATCGTCCCTTCAAACAAGAAAGGATCCTGAAGCACAAATGCCATATGCGAACGCAAATTTTCACGTTTGATCATACGGGTATCCGTACCATCGATCATAATGCTGCCCGAGCTTGGATCATAGAAACGGCACAACAACTGGATCAATGTCGTTTTACCGGCTCCCGTCGGACCTACTAACGCGATAGTATCTCCCGGCTTCAGCTCAAAGCTGACGTCACTGATGGTGGAAGCGCGTCCTTCATAGGCAAAGGTCACATGGCTGAACACGACATTCCCTTTCACCTCAGCCAGCTCTGTCGCAGCCCCCTCATCAATACGCTCCTCTTCTTCACCTAGCACATCGAACACCCGCTCCGCTCCTGCCACTGCGGAGAGCAGCGTATTCCATTGGTTCGCCAAGTCATTGAGCGGCCGCGTAAACTGTCTCGAATATTCAGCGAATATAATAATCGTGCCGACCGTTATTTGATCATTCAGCACAAAAATAGCGCCTACGCCAGCAATAATGGCAAAGCTTAAATTGTTGAGCGCATTCATCAGCTTCGGAATAAATCCGGAGATTGCCTGCGCCCAGAAGCCGGATAAACGGATGCGCTCGTTGCGCTCCTTGAAGGCAGCGATGACCGTATGCTCCTGCGAGAATGCCTTTACGATGCGCTGGCCGGACAATGTTTCTTCAATATAGCCATTCAAATCGCCTAGATTGCGCTGCTGGGCTTTGAAGAGCCGCCCTGTCTGCTTTGTTATCCACTTCATGCCAATCAGCATTAATGGCACGACAAGAAAGGTCAGCAAAGTCAATAACGGGCTGAGTGACAGCATGACAGCAACCGTCCCAATAAGCAGCAGCATGCTCGAGAACACCTGAATGGCGGAGCTGTTCAAGGATGAGCTTACATTCTCAATATCGTTCGTAACCCTGCTCATCAATTCACCATGCTGACGCCTACTGAAATACGGGATTGGAAGTCTATGCAAATGCTCAAACAATTGAAGGCGCATCCGATAAACCGTTTTCTGCGAGATGCCAATCATCCAAATACTTTGCAGCCACATGGTGATCGAATGCAGTACGTAGACGATACCCATTCCCGCGAGAAACACAATAAAGCCGTTGTCGCGAGCAATCAAAAAATGATCAATTGCCGTACCTGCCAGGTATGGTCCGAGCAATGACAAGGCCGAGCTTAAAATGACCATAACCATGACAGCGGCCAGCCGTCCTTTGTACAGAATCAAATATCCCCACATCTGCTTCAGCGTGGCTGATGTGTTTCTCGCCCTCGGCTTGCTCTTCTTGCTCGGCGCCCCTGATTTTGGGCTAGCTGGATCTGCCGCTTCGCCTTCCATGTTCCTCTCATATTGGAAAGGTTCTTTCAACGCTTTAAGCACGGGATACACCTTCCTTCCCGAACTGTGATTCATAAATTTTTTGATATAGGCTCGATTGCTCAATAAGCTGCTCATGCTTGCCTTGTGCGAGCAGTTGGCCTTCGTCCAGCAGCAAGATCGAATCAGCGAGTACCGTTGAGCTTATTTTTTGGGTAATGAGAAAAGTCGTGCATTTCACTAGCTTAAGCGCTTGCAGAAGCGCAGCTTCTGTCTTCACATCCAAAGCACTCGTGCTGTCATCCAACAGGAGGACAACCGGTTTTCTGACCAACGCTCTCGCAATCGTAAGCCGCTGCTTCTGGCCGCCCGATAAATTAACGCCCTTCTGGCCAACAATCGTATCGTATTGCTCCGGCAGCTTCATAATGGTCTCATGTATTTGTGCGAGCTTCGCCGCTTCAATAACCTCATCACGCGTAGCGTTTTCCTTGCCCCAACGAATGTTTTCTTCCACAGAGCCCGTAAAGAGCATAATCTCCTGAGGCACATATCCGATCTGCCTGCGCAGCTGCCCCAGCTTCATCATCCGATTATCACTGCCATCAACGCTGATCATGCCGGACTGCACATCGTACAACCTGGGAATCAGCTGTAGAAGCGAGGATTTCCCTGAACCTGTCGCACCCATTATGGCAATCGTCTCACCCGGTTTGACCGCGAAAGAAATGCTGCGCAGCACGTACTCGTCACCTTCTKGATAATGAAACGACACGTTGTCAAAGCAAACATGCCCGGCTCGCAGCTCCAAGCTTTCATCGCTATCCTGCGCATCCGTCAAGTCAAGCTCCGTAATCAAAACCTCTTCCATCCGTTGCGCCGACGCGCGAGCTCTTGAGAAGTTGACTACAATCATCGACATAATAGACAATGCCGCGGTCGTCCTCGTTGCGTAATTGACAATGGCAATGACCTCGCCCACCGTTGCACCGTTCGTATCCAGCTCGATTCTTCCGAACCATAATACGGCCATCACGCTTGCGTTCATAAAAAGCAATACGATAGGCATCGTAACCTCGGTTAAGCGAAGCGCTGCAACGGTACGGCTCATCAATTGCTCGCTAGACTGCGAAAATCTGGAGGATTCATGCTTCATTCGCACGAATACGCGGATAATTCTCATTCCGATTAGGTTTTGCTGCATGACGCCGTTCACAGCATCCAGCTGCTGCTGTACGGAACGGAACAGCTTTTCACCCTTTTTGAGCACCCACAACAAAAATATACCCAAAAAAGGAATGACGGCAGCAAGCCAGAACGCTAGCTTCGGCTGCACGACAAATGCCATCACAATGCTCCCGATAACGAGAAGCGGAGCGCGAAGCATAATCCGCAAGCCCATAAAGACTGTATTCTACAGCTGCGTGACGTCATTAGTCAGCCTTGTGATTAGCGATGATTCAGGAAAGCGGTTAAAATTGGCGAATGAGAACGATTGCACTTTTTCATACAGCCTCTCCCTCAGATCAAAGCCAAAGCTTTGACTGACGTGAGAAGCGTAAAACGAGCTGAGAATGCCTGCTGCAAAAGCAATAATAGAGCAGCCAATCAGAAAGCCGCCCCATTTCAGGACAACGGTTAAATTGTTGCTGCCAATGCCATCATCAATAATTTTGGAAATAATAAACGGCTGCAGCAGCTCTACCATGAGCTCGACTATCATAAGCAGTAAGGCAACATAAGCCGCAAATCGATACTTTTTGAGATAAGCAAACATAGTCAGCATCTATAATCCTCCGAGTAATAATGGCTTAAACGAGCTCGTTCACTCATTATAACCGCTTTCAAAAGGAAAAGCGCGGGTTCGAAGCAGCTTTGGCCGCTTTAAACGCCGCGAATATCTTCATAGAAGACGCGAAACATAATATCATGATTATAGTTGCCGAAGCCCTTCCCATACAACGTCAAGCCTCCGACATGAACCGCATCCTCCTTTACCCCTATTCGGAAAGTCCAAAAGTTGCGTTCCAGTCCGATTTCGCCAATGCTGACTGCTGACATATGCTGTCCATCAATGAGCGTTCCGTTCTCTTGGATCCGGATTACCTTCAACAAACCGTACTGATTGACGCGATCTCCCCACCATGCCGGTGAAAACCTTCCTCTAACATCTCCATAGTCGCCTGGGCTCGTCCACATTCCGATATCCATGCCATTCAGCGAGAAGTCGATATCCGATGGCCAATTCTCGTTGACGCCTGGCGCTTCCGACCCCAGCTCTAATGTAATTTCCAGCGCTACGGGGCGTTGACCCGCTACTAAATAATTCGGCACCTTATATTCGACATAGCCTTTGCCGAACCACAATATCCCCGCGTTCATCCGCTCCGGCTCCAGAAAGAAGCGCGGATCGTCAAACTGTCCGATCATCTTGTCAACCGTAGCAATGCCGCAAGTCGGAAACACCTCAAACTCGGTAAAATGGCCTACTGGCACGCTCACGTCATGCACCTTCTTCACATCCAGTGCAGGATTCGGAAGCTCAATCGAAATGGAATGCTCTGCAAGTGAACAAATTTTATGGGTTCCACCCTGCTTGCGTACCATTTTGGTATGTACAATGCCTGCCTTCTCCAGCTTTCTGACATGCATCGTAACAATCGCACTGCTGAGTCCGATAGCCTCGGCCAGCTCCTTTACGTTCATCATATCTGCAGCCAGCAGATTTATGATGGATAACCTTACCGGGCTTGCTAACGCTTCATATAAAGGCAGCCATTGTTCGTCCGTATTGGCTTGTATCATTTTCTCGCCTCCTTTCTCTATTGTATAACAAGAGAGGGGCATCCCAAAAGCCGTAATTGCGGCTTCCCGACACCCCCATTTCACTGCTATGTCAGCTTGATACGAATCACGTTCCAAGAAGCTTTGCTGAGCGTTGCTTGAATTTTTCCGCCATCGGCAAGAGCTGCATTGCCTGAAGTATGCGGCGTCACGCGGTTAGGCGCTTCAGCCGTATTTGTCATTTTCAGATCCTCATGTTCGAGTACAATGTGCTCCGATACCGTGAAAGCGCCAAAGCTGCGAAGATCGATCTCAAAAGGGAGTGCTTCCTCGATATTGCGGTTCACCGCGAAGATCGTAACTTCCTCTTTCTCCTCATTATGCACGGCTACCGTTTCTAGGTAAGGCACGTCCGTAAAATCTTTCGTATCATGTTTCGGCGATTTCACGAGCGGCACCAATACCGTTCCGCGTCCGAAGATGCTCGCGTGCATATATGGATAATAAATCGTTTGCTTCCAAGCAGGTCCGCCGTTTTGCGTCATGATTGGGGCGATAACGTTAACCAGCTGTGCGATGCAAGCCATCTTCACCCGGTCAGCACGCTTCAGCATGCTGATGAGCATACAACCAACAACCAGCGCATCTTCATGATTATAAACGTCTTCTAGCTGAGGTGGAGCAATTTGCCAAGGATCCAGCTTTTTATCCTGTGCGTTAGAGTGGTACCAGACATTCCATTCGTCAAACGATAAATTAATTTTCTTCTTGCCGCGTTTCTTTGCTTGTACATAATCACAGGTCGAAATGACCGTGTTAATATAGGAATCCATACTTATCGATTGAGCTAGAAAGTTAGGCGTATCGTTCTGAGCGTTGCCGTAATACTGATGGATTGAGACATAATCGACCGTATCATATGCCAGATCCAGTACGGTAGCTTCCCATTCCGGGAAGGTTGGCATACCAATGAATGAGCTGCCGCTTGCCACTAATTCTATCGTTGGATCAACCCATCGCATCGCTTTGCCTGTCTCGTTCGCAAGACGTCCATATTCTACAGAGGTTTTATGTCCGATTTGCCAAGGGCCATCCATTTCGTTGCCCAAACACCATGTTTTCACGTTATGCGGGTCCTTATAACCATGCTGAATGCGCAGATCGCTCCAATAGGAGCCTGATTTGTGGTTCGAATATTCAATAAGGTTGCGGGCGTCATCGATGCCGCGAGTCCCTAAATTGACAGCCATCATAGCGTCAGTGTTCGCCTTTTTGCACCAATCCATAAACTCGTTGAAGCCAATCCAGTTCGGTTCAATTGTTCTCCAAGCCAGCTCAAGCCTCTTCGGGCGCTGATCAACCGGACCTACGCCATCCTCCCAGTTGTAACCGGATACAAAATTGCCTCCAGGATAACGAACGATCGGTACATCAAGCCCTTTTACAAGCTCCAGCACATCCGAGCGGAACCCCTGCTCATCGGCTTGCGGATGATCTGCCTCATATATACCGCCATACACAGCCCGACCTAGATGCTCAATGAATGAGCCATAAATACGTTTGTCTACTTCGCCAATTTGAAAATCCTTGTCTACAATCATCGTCGCTTTGTCTGTCATGATCATCCGCCTCACAATAAAAGTGTATGTTCAATAATTGTTCAGTCAAGCCTTGTAAACTATCACTAACTCATATTTAACTATAGCTAGCAGATTAATTCAAGTATTAATTTTATGTATATTGAATTAATATATTTATTATTCTAATTCAATATCATTTTATAAGAACGACGGTATAAGCCTAAAGATTAAGTTCGGTTCGAAAAGTAGTTCAATTTTCCTAATTATTATCATTTATTCCTTGAGTTAGCTTTTGTTTTAGACTACTATAGAACCATAAGGCAAGTCCTTTGTTCTACAATACGGCAGGAGTTGAGAGCATGAGCAGTCACACACGCTCGCTAGAAGATGCAGCCGACCAGATCCTTAACACCTTGAAGCACTTTCTACAGGTAGATACCCTTTTCATCACTGCATGTGACGGACAGGGCAGTAGAATCATTCGGGCATTTAACCGTCATGAGACTTGGATGCAGAGCAACATTCCGCTTTCGTTGCTGCACAGCTACAGTAACCTCATCGCTATGCATACCGAACCCTCATTACGAATCCCTAACCTCCTCCTTGATCAGCGGACAGCATCGTTAGCGATTACAAAGCAGCTCGGAGCTCGCTCTTTAATCGGTGTTCCCATTAAATCCGATAAACAGGTTGTTGGAACCATCTGCGCTTTACACGCTGATCCTATCCATTTGGATGATAGCCAACTCGCGTTTGTAGAGTCATTGGCATCCTTTTTCGGATACGTTGTAGAGCTTGAGAATGCAAGCGTTACCGATAGCCTGACCGGCCTATATAATCGGCGCTATTTGTCTCATCTCCATTTCAACGGATCAGACAAGCAGTTTAGTGTCATGTTCATTGATATTGATGATTTTAAAGAAGTAAATGACTCCTTTGGCCATGACTTCGGAGATCTGCTTCTGCTTCAGATAGCAGCTAGGCTTAAGCAAAATGTCCGTAAATCCGATGTACTCGTTAGGTACGGCGGGGATGAATTCGTCATCTGCTTCCAGCATCTCGTTGGTAACCAAGATATTGATTTCGTTGCCGGCAAGATCAAAGAATCATTCAACGAGCCTTTCTCGATTGACGGGCATGCGATTCGCATATCCGCCAGTATTGGCATCAGCTCCACCCATGGCACAAGCAACAGTCTGAAAAATCTGATCAGCGATGCCGATCAGGCTATGTACGGCATCAAACAGAACGAAAAAAACCTTTGAAAGCGCCGCTGGCAAAGAGCATAAAAGCCCTGCAGTATCGCTTCAAAGGTTTTTGGGTTATTTGCTAAGGAGCAGCCTCAGTTCAATCGTTAAATTGTTTTCTGTTTCCATCACAACGGTATGTGGATTCTTCATGCCGAAATCACCGAATGTCACTACCGTATTTGCTTCGAGCTTCAACGATCCTCCATCATATGAAGTTTTCCCTGCAAAAGTAACCTCCTTCGTAATCCCTTTTACGGTTAATTCACCTTTCATGCTCACATCATAAACATCTCCTGACTTCCATTCCGAAGGGAGTCCTTCAAAGGAAATGGCTTTAAACTCGGCATTCGGAAATTGGGCTGTATCTAAGTACTCTGCTTCCGAGATATGCTTGTCCCGCTGTGAATTTCCCGAATCCATGCTAGTTACATCAACTGTACCAACTGCACTCGTCTGTGCCGGATCGGCCGTATTCAACTGCCACGAGCCCGTTACCTTACCGATTTCGTAATTAACCGTATCACGTGAAGTTGTCACGGAGAAGTACACTTTTGAATCACCGTTGATTGCCCAAGTTCCGTCTACATCCGCAGCTTCCTCGGACGTTTCTGCCGCTTCCGTTTCTTCTTGCGCCGCATTGCCTGACGTTCCCTCTAAGGTACCGCTGTTATCTGTAGCCGGAGCCTCAGCAATCACACTTTCAATTTCCACGTGATTCCCGGTTAGGCCGTCATACACATAGTAGAGAGCACCACCTATAACGATAATCATTGCTGCTGCCAGTATAGCAATCTTTTTATTTTTCATCGCTTTCCCTCCTCTATTGTTTTGTGGAAGGTGTCTGTTGTTTTTCCCGTTTCTCCACCACACTACAAAGTGTAATGTAACAGTCTGAGAACAATCTGAAACAAAGCTTAAATAAAACTGAAAATATTTTCCGTCTTGTAAATTCAGCTAATCGGCGTCATAACCTTGGCCATCTCTACATACACATGGTATGAATCGTATTTTCGAGTGCGGAGGGATGACGAATGAAACAGGATGAAATTCGCGCGCTGGAGAGATCCATCGATGAAATAACTGAAATCGCGCAAGGGTTTGGGTTGGACTTTTACCAAATGCGATATGAGATCTGCCCAGCAGAAATCATTTATACATTCGGTGCGTATGGCATGCCTACGAGGTTTAGCCATTGGAGCTTTGGTAAAAGCTTTAACAAAATGAAATTACAGTACGATTTTGGATTGAGCAAAATTTATGAACTCGTTATTAATTCTAACCCTTGTTATGCCTTTCTTCTCGATGGTAATTCTTTAATTCAAAACAAGCTTATTGTTGCTCACGTGCTGGCTCACTGTGATTTCTTCAAAAATAATGCTCGTTTTGGCGTGACGAATCGGAACATGGTCGAAAGCATGTCTGCAACTGCAGATCGTATTCATCAATATGAGATGGATCATGGCACCGAGGCTGTCGAGAAGTTTATTGATGCCATTCTAGCTATACAAGAGCACGTCGATCCCACACTTATAAAACCTTACCAGCTAGATAAGAAACGCTATATCGAAATGGTGCAAAAGGACAGCCAACGCTCAGAATGGAACATCCCTGCCTCGCAGTATGATGATTTATGGAATCTAGATCCTGATCGGACAGCTGCTGCTGAATCAGCCGCTCAATCCCAAGCATTAGATGCTAAACGCTTCCCACCAAGACCCGAAAAAGATGTAATCTGGTTCATTGAGGAATACTCCCCTACGCTTCAAGATTGGCAGCGTGATATTCTATCTATGCTTCGTGATGAGATGCTATACTTCTGGCCACAAATCGAGACTAAAATCATGAACGAAGGCTGGGCTTCCTACTGGCATCAACGTATCATACGCGAGCTGGATCTGACTAGCGAGGAAACGATTGAATTTGCTAAACTAAACTCTTCGGTTGTGCAACCATCACGGCATAGCTTAAATCCCTACTATTTAGGTTTGAAAATATTTGAAGATATCGAACGCCGTTTCGATAATCCGACTGCAGAGGAGATGCGTCGATTCGGCCGCGTTCCAGGCAAGGGCAGAGAGAAGATGTTCGAGGTTCGTGAGCTCGACTCGGATATCTCCTTCCTACGTAACTATCTGACTAAGGATTTGGTTAACGATTTGGACCTGTACATTTTCGAGAAAAAAGGACCCGAGTGGAAAATAACGGATAAGTCGTGGGAGAATATTCGAGACCAGCTTGTCTATTCCAAGGTCAACGGCGGGTTTCCTAGTCTGATGGTGAAGGACGGCGACTTCAATCGTGTGGGTGAGCTGTATCTCATTCATGAATATGAAGGTATGGAGCTTGATCTGAAATATGTGGAGCGAACACTTCCCCATGTCGTTCAGCTTTGGGGGAAAAACGTACATCTGGAGACGTTCGTCGAGGATAAGAAGATCGTGTTTAGCTGTGACGGGAAGAAGACCAGTCGGAAGTTTGTTTAACGATCATATTGGCGTAAACCAAACACCGGATCCTAGGATCCGGTGTTTTTGTATACGTTCACTTTAGATTACAAGTTGGTCAACACGCTCCATGAGTCCTAAAACTCACACTCTCACCCGTTTGATATTGAAATCTCCCTAAGCAACCCCGTAAGTGCATATATTAGCTTCATTTAATTTCTCTTATTCTACTATATTCGATCTGTATTACAGCGAGCGGTTAAATTTCTCCACAAGATGATCTATGATCGGGTTCATATTTGAATCGTCAACGATTGATAGTTTTTCCGCTTTGAATAACTGAATTTTTTTAAACTGATAGTAATCATAGAGTACTTGTTCGATGGACATTTGGTTGTAAAGCAAATACTTCATATCAATAATTTCCCTGAGCAAAATATCGTCCTGAAGCAAAATAAACTTTTCATTTATTAAATTAAAAATGCCTTTTTCTTTTCCGTCCTGATAAAATTCTATAGTCATTTCTTCACGTTTGTTCAAAGTGCTTTTCAAATTATCGTATAAATCGGGATAAACCGCTTGAAGATCCTTTAAAAAAACATCAGAAATCTTGCCAACAAGATTAACTGACTGTTCAAATAATTTTTGAAACCAGATCCCGAACCATTTTTCATCGTCTTCCTTCATCCGATCTTCCATCTTATCCAAATAATCTATGAATATGCGTACAACTCCTTCAATCACCTCTTCTTTTGAAGAAAAGTACTTGTACATGGTAGCTCTACTAACGAACATGCTCTTGGCAATGTCATCCATCCGCAAATGCTGAAAACCATCCTTCATGACAGATGAGATTAACTTTTTCAGTAATTTATTTCTTGCTTTATCCTGCTGGCTCTCAAGAATCATATTAGTGGATAACCTCCTGCAAACGCTTCTTCTTATTATACGTAATTTTTCAACAAAAACACAATAAAAACTAAATAGACAAAAAAGATATAAAGTGTATACTTTAAAAAAGTTGTGTGATATGATCCATATCAACAAGCTTGAACTTCAGTTGAGAGGATGATTATTATCAGTAAGTCTAAACAAATCATGTTAACCATTATCATTGCGTGCCAGCTTATGATTGTACTCGACGCTTCCATCATGGTAACGGCCTTGCCAGAGATTGGCCGCACCCTTAATCTCACAACCGCCCATTTAAGCTGGGTGCAAAATGCCTATATTTTAGCTTTTGGCGGACTCATGCTGCTTGGTGCGCGGGCGGGAGATATTTGGGGACGAAGAAAAATGTTTAGCGTTGGGATTGCTTTGTTTACATTGGCCTCTATATTGGTTGGCATAGCCCAATCTGCTGAATTTTTGTTCATTACCCGTGCGTTGCAAGGCCTTGCTGCAGCAATTGCAACCCCCTCCACACTCGCACTTTTAGCGGTGACCTTTGTGGAACCGAAGGAACGCACCAAAGCAATCGCGTTATATAGTGCTGTAGCAGGAGCAGGCGGAAGTATCGGCCTCATTCTTGGCGGAATCCTGACCGATCTCATTTCTTGGCGGGTAGGAATGTTTCTCAATGTCCCTATTGGGATCGCTCTGCTCTTTATGGTTCCACGCTTTTTGCCAGAAACGGAAAAAAACACAGGACATTTTGATTTAATGGGAGCATTAACTTCCGTTTTTGGAATAACTGCACTCGTATATGGTTTTGTACAGGCAGCAGCTAATGGATGGGGAAACTTGGAGACCATGCTTTCACTTAGTATTGGAGTTGTAATGTTAGTGTCATTCGTGTTTATTGAGGCACGTGCGAAACAACCGATTATTCCGCTGCGTCTGTTTGCTAACCGCCAGCGATCAGGAGCCTATCTCGGAAGGCTCTTACTTGTATGCGGTAATTTTTCTGTATTTTTCTTTATTCCGCAATTTTTGCAGAATGTGCTTGGTTTCTCTTCCTTTGAATCCGGGTTGGCGTTTCTGCCTTTCACAGCTGTTCAGTTTGGGATGATGTATGTTATGCCATGGCTAATAGCGCGTCTTGGAAATGTAAAGGTGCTGGTCGTCGGCCTGGTCATTGCGATTATGGGTACAAGCTGGCTAAGCCAAATCTCAACAGACTCTCCATTTTTTCCACAGATTTTTCTACCTTTGATGGTCATGGGTATCGGCTCTGGAATGGTCTTTCTTCCATTAACAACGATTGGACTATCTGGTGTAGACTCACGTGATTCAGGTGCTGCTTCCGGTCTTATCAATGTAGCTCATCAAACAGGAAGTTCGTTGGGAATAGCCGTTCTTGTTACTGTCTTTGAAGCTGCTAGCCGATCAGCAGCATTGCCTTTAAATCAGCAGTTTGCTCACGCTACTTCTGTAGCCATAATGGGTTCAGCAATATTTATTACCGCTTCCCTTGTCGTCGTGCTATTTTGTTTTCTCCCAAAACGCAGCGCAGTTAAAGAGCAATCCCAGAAAGCTGCTTAATATAGATTATGGCAAAAAAGACGATTTTCCATTCGTTTCTTGAATGGAAAATCGTCCTTATATCTATTCTATCAAACGGAAAGCTGCATAAACTTAGGCTGGCTAAGTCTTTTTGATTGGATTCATGTTTATTGATAGTTATCTCCGCGTATCATTGCAGTAGTACCCGTTCGAGATAACTCCAATATTCCGTATGGTTCTAAAAGTTCAACCATAGCTTCAATTTTCTCAATTTCCCCAACGATTTGAATGATTAGGTTATTTGGTCCCATATCAATGACCGAAGCACGGAAAGTGTCAACCACCCCAAAGATTTCTGGACGTATGGATGGCTCCACCTTTACTTTGATAAAGGCGAGTTCTCTCACTACCAATGGATTAGAGCTTAAATGGGACACCTGAGTAACATCGATTAGTTTGTTAAGTTGTTTTTCTACTTGTTCAATCGTTCGATCATCACAAGAAGTCACAATAATGATCTGTGACAATCCATTCACATGACTGCCACCAACCGTGATACTATCGATGTTAAAACCACGGCGACCGAACAAACCTGATACTCGCTGTAGAACACCAGGCTGATTATGAACCAGGACAGAAATTGTATGTTTCTTTATCATTCGAAATCCCCCATTATCAACTGATCTAATGTCGTTCCACCGAGAACCATTGGATATACATTTTCTTCTCTTGGCACAACAAACTCAACAAGCACAGGTCCAGGCGTCTCCAACGCCTCTTGCCAAATATGGTGCGCCTCTGCTTTGGTGCTTGCTCTTAATCCCTTAACTCCGTAAGCTTCAGCTAGTTTTACGAAATCGGGACTACCAGCAAGATCTATTTGACTATAACGACTTTCGTAAATGATCTCCTGCTGTTGTCTAACCATCCCTAACACTTGATTGTTAATGACGACAATTTTGACAGGTATATTGTTAATAGAACAAATCGCCATCTCTTGTGCGCACATCTGCATTCCCCCGTCACCGTTTATAGAAATAACGAGACGGTTTGGATTACCTACCTGAGCACCTATAGCAGAGGGAAATCCGAATCCCATTGTTCCAGAACCCCCGGAAGTTACCAATGAACGTGAATGATTAAATTTATAAAATTGTGCAACCCACATTTGGTGCTGACCTACGTCAGTGGTTATAATCGCATTCCCTCCTGTTGTTGAATGGATCATTTCAAGAACAAATTGCGGTTTAAGCTCCGTATCGGAATCTTTATACCTTAATGGATACATGGACTTGTTTTCTTGAATATTACTGATCCAGCTACTTGATTTTGAGGGCTTTGCTTTTGTATTTGCATATTCAAGTACAGCTTTTATATCTCCGACACAAGCTATATCTGTTTTGATAATCTTCCCAATTTCTGCTGGATCAATATCGATGTGGGCAATCCATTTGGCTTTTGGAGCAAAGCCATCGACCTTCATTGTGACCCGGTCATCAAATCGTGATCCAATTGAAAGGATGAGATCAGCGTTTTGAATGGCCATATTCGCCGTATACGTGCCATGATGACCTAACATGCCTAACCACAAATCGTGGGCACTTGGAAAACCGCCTAAACCGAGCAATGTGGTTGTCACCGGAATTTTTGTTAGATTCACAAATTTCAGCAGCTCATCTGATGCATTAGAATATACCACCCCGCCACCAGCTATAATGACCGGTTTTTCTGACTCTGCAATGGCCTGAATCAATTTATCTATTTCCGTTGGATCGGGACTTGGAGTCGCACGGTAACCCTGTAAATGTAAATTTAGTTTGTTTGATGGAGCATAATACATTTTATGATTGGACACGTCTTTAGGAATGTCGATCAATACCGGACCTTTCCTTCCCGTGCTTGCAATATAAAACGCTTCATGGATGATGCGCGGCAGATCATGAACGTCACGTACGGAATAGCTGTGTTTGGTTATTGGCATTGTAATACTAATAATGTCTGCTTCCTGAAATGCATCCGTACCAATGACTGTTGTTGGAACGTTACCAGTAATAATCACAAGCGGTACAGAATCCATATAGGCCGTCGCAATTCCAGTAACTAAATTAGTCGCCCCTGGTCCAGAGGTTGCGATGCATACTCCTGTCTTTCCTGTTGATCGAGCATATCCGTCCGCCGCATGGATAGCACCTTGTTCGTGGCGAGTCAAAATGTGTTTGAAATCTGGATGACTTACCATTGCATCATAAATGTAAAGGACATTTCCTCCTGGGTACCCAAATACGCAATCTGTACCTTCCATTAGCAAGCAGCGTAACAGGACCTCCGATCCCGATAACAAATCCTGTGAGGTTTGATCTGTCTTGTTCGTGAACATAGATACTTCTTCCATTTGATTTCCTCCTTAAATATAAATAACCCCTCTCGTCCTCAGTCGACAGAAAGCAGCTGTCGTAACTGAAGGGACGAAAGGGGAAGATTTCGTGGTACCACCCTGATTTGCCAAGAACCTTGCGATTCTAGCCTCATGAGGTAAGGTTTCCCTTACCTGCAGCACGATAACGTGTGCCTTTCCGTTTGAGCCTACTCATCGAACCAAATCTCGATTCAACTTTCGATCAAAAGCTCCGAGACGACATCATACAAAGGGATTATGGCAAAGGTTTCAGCGTTTCCTTTGCTCTCTGGACATAAGAGCCTTCATATTTTTTTCTCTTCATCGCTTTTACATTATAAAAACAAATAACCCCTCTCGTCCTCAGTAGACAGAAAGCAGCTGTCATAACTG
>NZ_JBFRGD010000045.1:0-17554 GCF_052115165.1 Paenibacillus sp. 2TAB23 | reverse complement strand
TCGCGGCTCCAGCGAATCCAACGAGAGCTGGCTTTACCTTCGAGGGCTGGTACAAGGAAGCGGCTGGCTCTACGGAATGGCAGTTCGGCACGGATACGGTAACGGCTAGCGTGACGCTGTATGCGAAGTGGACGCCGGATCCGACGTACACGGTGACGTTCGATTCGCAAGGAGGCAGCGTGGTTGCGGACTTGACCGATATTAGCGCGGGAGCGAAGATCGCGGCTCCAGCGAATCCAACGAGAGCTGGCTTTACCTTCGAGGGCTGGTACAAGGAAGCGGCTGGCTCTACGGAATGGCAGTTCGGCACGGATACGGTAACGGCTAGCGTGACGCTGTATGCGAAGTGGACGCAGAATCCGACGTACACGGTGACGTTCGATTCGCAAGGAGGCAGCGCGGTTGCGGACTTGACCAATATTAGCGCGGGAGCGAAGATCGCGGCTCCTGCTAATCCAACGAAAGCCGGCTTCACCTTTGAGGGCTGGTACAAGGAAGCGGCTGTCTCTACGGAATGGCAATTCGGCACGGATACGGTAACGGCTAGCGTGACGCTGTACGCGAAGTGGACGCCGGATCCGACGTACACGGTGACGTTCGATTCGCAAGGAGGCAGCGCGGTTGCGGACTCGGCCGGCGTGAGCGCGGGAGCGAAGATCGCGGCTCCTGCTAATCCAACGAAAGCCGGCTTCACCTTCGAGGGCTGGTACAAGGAAGCGGCTGGCTCTACGCAGTGGCAATTCGGCACGGATACGGTAACGGCAAATGTGACGCTGTACGCGAAGTGGACAGCGATTGTGGCTGATCACGAAGTAGGTGATCCGGCGAAGCCTGATAATGGAAAAGTCGTTGTGGAGATTGGTGAGCTTCTGCTTCCCGTAGGCAAGGCAGGCGAAGTTCGTTATGAGAATGCGGTAACGATCGATATTCCGGCGAACGCCACGGACAAAGAACTGAAGCTTACCATCGATAGATTGCTGGACGTGCAAGGGCTCATAACGGAAGATGACATTTTGGCGAGCCCGGTCTACGAGATTTTGAAAAACTTCCCGGAAAATTTCTTGAAGCCGGTCACCCTGACTTTCACGTTCGACGCGAAAGCGATCGGTCCAAACCGAAAAGCAGCCGTATATTATTATGACGAAACGCAGAAGGTATGGGTTGAAGTCGGCGGCATCGTCAACGGCAATAAAATCGTCGTCGAAGTCGATCACTTTAAGAAATACGCCGTGTTCGCCGTAACCGACGAGGCCGCGGCGGACATTGAATTCTACGATATCTCGGGCCACTGGGCGGAAAAGCTCGTTAAGCAGGCGATCGGCGAAGGATGGGTCAAAGGCTACGCCGATAGAACGTTCAAACCTAACCATTCGGTTACTCGCGCGGAATTCGTTGTCATGCTGATGAATGCTTTGAAGCTACCAGCCGTAGGAATGGAAACGGATTTCGCGGATAAGGCGAGCATTCCGACATGGGCGAAAGACGCGGTCGTGCGAGCGGTGCAAGCAGGCCTCGTTGACGGTTACGAAGACAGTACTTTCCGTCCGCGCGCCCCCGTTACCCGCGCGGAGATGGCAGCAATAATCTCGAAAGCGTTGAAGCTGCCGATCGATTCAAATGCCACGACCGGCTTCAAGGACGATGCAAGCATCCCTTCATGGGCGAAGGGCGCGGCAGAGGCCATGAGGAAGTTAGGTATCATGAAAGGCCCGGGCGACAATATGTTCAACGGCGATTCGCTTGCGACTCGAGCGGAAGCGGTATCGGTACTGTTGAACATGCTGGCGCAACAAAAGGAATAGAAGGGAAGATCATGAACAACGGGGCTGTCCTAAAAGTCATAGATGACTGAGGGACGCCCCTTCTTCATTTTGTAAAGACAGATTGTAATATGAAGTGCGACAGCTAAAAACAAAGATGCCCATGAAAGGATTCGTGTAAAATGGAAGTCACCACAACATACCATTTCTACAGGAGAACCCAAAATGAGCTACTTCCATCTTAGAACCACTTATTCCTCTCAGGATCTTTAAGGCGCCAAACTTGGCTGCAGGAAATATCACACTCATTAGGCTGTCGGCTGGATGGATTCCTTTATGGTTTTTCCTTAATCTCTATTTGCAGCAAGTATTGAAGTTTTCTGCTTTCGCAGGTGGGCTTGGTTTGTTACCTATGACTATACTTATTGCCCTCTGTATGATTTTCATTTCCGGTAAATTGATCGGAAAGTATGGCGTGAAAGCTAATTTGATCATCGGATTGATAGCCCTTTGAGGATCGTTATTACTTTTCGCAACAAACACAAAGGTTGATGGTGATTTTGTAACACATGTACTTCCAGCCGCCCTGCTCGGCGCGCTTGGTATGTCGCTTGCTTATATTCCAGCTACCATGTCTGCCATGTCGGGAGCCAAGCCGGAAGAGGCAGGGCTCGCATCCGGCCTTGCCAATACAAGCTATCAGATCGGCTCAGCGATAAGTTTGGCCATCATGGTTGCGATTGTTGCATCAAGTACAGCTTCCCAAGTTGGCGCCGATCAGGTTACTGCATTGATCGAAGGATTCCAGCAAGCATTCCTGTGGTCAGGGATTATCGCTTTCGCAGGTGCTATCCTGGCAATTCTGTTAATCCGCTCGCCTAAGCCGGGAATACAAACGGGTCTGTAGCTATCTCTCACTCCAGCCGAATTGGATTTGGCTGGAGTTTTCTGTATCGCCTAATAGGTCATCTAGTATCACGGTTCCATCAATATCTTTGCAGTTGTCTTTTTAATTAGCCATCTTCTGCTAAAGACATTTTGTTAAATAGGATGTGGGGGTATACTATAATCTTTTATAAAGGAGGCAAATTATATGAACATGGATATAGAAATGCTTGAACATGAAGGCGAAAATAATCCGAATTGCTGCTCGACTGATGGAAAAGGAAATGAAGAAGGAAGAAAAAGTCATCATTCGGATAAACTAAAAAACAGTTTGATAAACCGATTGGATCGGATCGAGGGGCAAGTACGAGGCATTAAAGGACTAATTGAAAAAGATACGAATTGTGATGGCGTACTGAACCAAATCTCCTTGGTACAATCGGCTTTGAATGGAGCCGGAAAGCCCTTATTGGAGCATCACCTCAAAAGCTGTGTCATCAAGCAGATCCAAGAAGGGGACTCCGAAGTGTTAACAGAGCTTATGGTAACCATGTACAAGTTAATAAAATAAAATCGTGCAGCTCACGCTGCCTTTTTCTTTGATTTATAATTTAGGGTAGGGGGGTAAAGTAAAAGTATTGACTATATATACTATAGAGGGGTATACTATAATTAGCTGGTGAACGGGATGAATATTGTGATCAAGTCTTGAACCAGATTGAGGCTATCCATTTCGCTTTAAACGCAGTCGGTATAATGCTCATATCGAAGCATTTGAGGTTCTACGCGGCAAGCACCGACCTAATGAACAGTGATTACATTTTACAGGAAATGCTAAAAACACTTTCCATTTTGATGAATCGAAAGGATGAGGAAAAATGAAAAACATCACACTACAAGTTGAAGGTATGAGCTGTCAACATTGTGTCAATTCCATTGAAAGTGCACTTAAAGAAATTGGGGCCAAAGGAAAGGTAAATCTTAAGCAAAACTTGGTGGATGTATCGTTCGATGAAAACCAAATAACAATCGAGCTCATTAAGGAAACCATAGAGAATCAGGGATACGACGTGGTATAAGGTCAATCGACAACGAGGGAGTGAATCATTGTGGAATCAGCAGCCGATCAGAATAAGCAATCAACTTTGCAAATTACGGGTATGACTTGCGCCGCCTGTGCAAACCGAATTGAGAAAGGTCTGAATAAAATGGAGGGGGTCTCTTCAGCTAACGTAAACTTTGCTTTGGAAAAAGCGAATGTAACGTACGACCCGGCAAAAGTGGATAGGAAGAATCTAGAGGAAACCATTAAAAAGCTTGGATACGGCACTGTTACGGAAGTTGCACAGTTTAACCTCGAAGGCATGACGTGTGCTGCTTGTGCCAACAAAATCGAAAAGGGACTAAGCAAGTTGCCGGGCGTTACAAATGCGACTGTAAACTTCGCGATGGAAACGGCTCGCGTGGAGTATTCATCGGGCGATGTCTCGATCGAGGAGATGCAAAACAAGGTCAAAAAGCTTGGCTATAAAGCCATTATCAAGCAGGAGAACGCAGGTGACCATCGTCTTAATGAAATACGCCAGCAGAAACGGAAATTGTTAATTTCGGCGATTTTCTCCTTCCCGTTGTTATGGACGATGGTTGCTCACTTTTCGTTTACCTCATGGATTTACATCCCGGATTTCTTGATGAATCCTTGGGTTCAATTTATTTTGGCCACTCCGGTGCAATTTTATATTGGTAAACAGTTTTATGTAGGCGCATATAAGGCGCTGCGCAATCGCAGTGCGAATATGGATGTGCTGGTTTCACTTGGAACATCGGCTGCTTATTTCTACAGCTTGTACTTGACAATCGATTGGTATGCGGTAAGTGACAGCATGCATCATGGACCGTCCTTGTACTACGAGACAAGTGCGATTCTGATTACGTTGGTCATAATGGGGAAACTTTTCGAAGCAAATGCGAAAGGCCGGACCTCTGAAGCGATTAAATCCTTGATGGGACTACAAGCGAAAACGGCTTTGGTTATTCGCGATGGCAACGAGCTGACGATTCCAGTTGATGAAGTAATCGTAGGGGATGTCGTTCTTATCCGTCCGGGGGATAAAGTGCCGGTGGATGGGGAAGTGCTTGAAGGTTTATCGTCGGTAGACGAATCCATGCTTACGGGCGAAAGTCTCCCTGTGGAGAAGAAAACCGGAGATGCGGTCATAGGGGCAACGATCAATAAAAACGGTATTCTTCGGATTAAAGCAACGAAAGTCGGCAAGGAAACGGCGCTTGCGCAAATTGTTAAAGTTGTGGAAGAAGCGCAAGGCTCCAAGGCGCCAATTCAACGGGTAGCGGATGTGATCTCTGGTATATTTGTTCCAATTGTTGTTGGCATCGCAGCCATTGCTTTCCTGGTGTGGTATTTCTTCATTACACCTAACGATTTCGCAGGAGCTTTGGAAAAAGCAATTGCTATTCTAGTTATTGCTTGCCCATGTGCGCTGGGATTGGCAACACCGACTTCGATCATGGCGGGATCGGGTCGCGCGGCTGAGCTCGGTATTTTGTTCAAGGGCGGAGAACATTTGGAGCAGACGCATAAGATCGATGCGATCATTCTCGACAAAACCGGTACGGTCACAAAAGGTAAGCCAGAATTGACAGATGTATTAGCTGAAGGCAACGAATCGGAATTCCTCCGACTGGTCGGCGCGGCTGAAAAAAATTCAGAGCATCCGCTTGCGGAAGCGATTGTGATAGGCATTCAGGAAAGAAATATCGAGATGCCGAGAACAGAATCGTTCGACGCCATTCCGGGATTCGGAATCAAGGCTGTTGTAGAAGGCAAACAATTGCTGATTGGTACACGCCGATTAATGGAAGAATATGAAGTTAACGCGAAGTCAGCTTACGAACCGATGTCTCGTTTAGAGGAGGCAGGCAAGACCGCCATGCTGGTTGCAATTGATAATCGGTATGCAGGCATGGTTGCTGTGGCGGATACGATAAAGGAAACGTCCAAAGCTGCAGTGAGTCGTCTAAAAGAGATGGGAATTCAGGTCATCATGATTACTGGCGACAATGAACGGACGGCCAAGGCAATCGCGGCTCAAGTGGGTATTGATCATGTACGCGCTGAGGTTTTGCCTGAAGGAAAAGCGGAAGAAGTGAAAAAACTACAAGCTCAAGGAAAAAAAGTGGCGATGGTTGGAGACGGGATCAATGATGCGCCGGCCCTTGCGACAGCAGACATTGGTATGGCGATCGGTACAGGGACTGATGTAGCCATGGAAGCTGCGGATGTCACCCTTATGCGCGGCGACCTGTCGAGCATTCCCGATGCGATATACATGAGCCGCAAGACCATGAGAAATATTAAGCAAAACTTGGTTTGGGCGCTTGGATATAACATGCTAGGAATTCCGATTGCTGCGATCGGCTTATTGGCACCGTGGGTTGCCGGCGCAGCCATGGCATTAAGTTCGGTTTCCGTTGTCCTCAATGCGCTTCGTTTGCAACGTGTGAAAGTGCGACAATAAAAATTTCAATTGAATAGGAGCGAAAATTCAAAATGAAAAGAAAAATGATGCTTATATTAACAGGTATTTTGGTCCTCGGTCTGCTATCTGCATGTGGAACCACCAAAGAAAATGATCATTCAGGCCATAACGTAACCAATCAAAATCATGAAAATTCAGCAAGTCCAAGTGCAGGCCATGGGGAGCACGGTGACCATGATACTAAGGAACAACCAGCAGATAGCCTTAAAGCGTCATTTTCATTTGTATCTGGAACAGTAATAGCAAACGGAAAATCGGATTTAGATATTCAAATTTCGGATTCCGATGGCAATACGGTAAATGAGTTCGAATTGAATCATGAAAAATTGATGCATCTTATAGTGGTTAGTAAAGACCTCTCCTACTTTAACCACATTCATCCTGAATATGATAGCAATGGAAAGTTTGCAATTGAAACATCGTTTCCAAATGGAGGAGAATACAAAGTCTTTTCAGATTTTATTCCAAAAGGTGGAGCGAGTACCACACTCAGTGAGTGGGTGAAAGTAGAGGGAGAAGAAAAAGCGCAGGAGCTTATAGAAGCTGATGCAAAGCTTGTGAAAGTTGTCGATGGAAAAGAAGTTGAACTTACCTTAAGCAGCACGAAGGCGAATGATGAAATTACACTTACGTTCAATATTCTTGACGCGCAAACGAAGAAAGAGATTAGCGACCTAGAGCAATATCTGGGTGCTGTCGGACATGTCGTTATATTATCAGATGATGCGGAGCAGTATCTCCATGTTCATCCAATGCACGAAAAAGCGACCGGTCCGAAGGCTGAGTTTATGACTTCATTCCCGAAAAGCGGGACCTATAAAATATGGGGACAATTTCAGCATCAAGGGGAAGTCTTTACTGTACCTTTCGTAGTCGATATCAAATGATTCGTTAAGCATGAACTGAGGAGATGACGAATTGTGGGGGAAAAAGTGAAAATTGCCATAAGCCCAGAGATTCAACTTGGCGGCAGCTTGTTCACACCAAACCAACTTGTACTAATCGGCAATATCGTAGGAACGGATGCAAAAATGGAAATGACCACCTTCAAACAGCTCTATGCAGAAGTGCCAATCGAAAAAAGGGAAGGAATTAAGGAAGAACTAGAGCGTAATGGTCTTGAAGTGAATCCTGCAGGGTTTGTAACCAAAAGTCTAATCGCCTGCAATTTCTGTAAAGGTGCCGAAGATGCGGGGCTTGAAACGGCAAAAACCTTGAATAAAGCAATAGCTGGCATCGACACACCTACACCGCTAAAAATCGGCTATGCCGGTTGCGCGTTAGGTACCAGCGAACCGCTGATTAAGGATATCGGCGTTGTCAAAATGCGTGATAAGTTTGACATTTATGTTGCCGGTGAACCCAAGGGGCTTAAAACCTCCTTCGCCAAGTTGCTTCATTCAGGAATCACGGAAGATCAGCTTATTCCCGCTGTTACGGCCATCATTGATTTTTATAAGGAGTATGCAAAAGGCAAGGAAAAGTTCAGCAAATTCGTGGACCGGATTTCGCATGAGCAGTTGCAACGGATCGTAGATTACGGAATCCACTGAAAGGAGGTGAAAACTATAAAAGAGGCAACTGTTCAAGTACAAGGCATGACTTGCCGTTCATGTGTTCCTAAAATTGAAAGTGCGATCAATACAACCGGAGCCGAAGGACAAGTGAATTTCGAGCAGGGCACGGTAGATGTTCGTTTTGATGAAGAAAAAGTTCAGATTTCCGAAATAGAGGAAGCCATTCGGAAAAAGGGATATAACGTTGTGGTGTGACAGTGAGCAGGGGATGAACTTAGAAATGAAAGAGTATTAATCGTAATCTAACTTGCTGCTATGACTGTAATATTGCCAAACGCTATTATAAAGAACCGTTTATAGGGATTTCATTGGTTTTGGTGATCTAACTGAAATCTTTAAAGAGCAAACCAGGTCGAAGCTCGACCGGGTTTGCTAAATTATACAAAGTTTCACGGGTTAAATAATGATGCTGGGGTAAAGGGACTGGAGGACAGTCCGATGAACGCGACACCAAGATGGTTCGGAGTCCCTTGTCTCTCTGGACGATGTGGATTGAATGCAGGCATCGAGAATTCAAAGTTCATATCATCAATATCTGAAGGGGGCTTAGAGATGGCCAAATATACAAGAGTAGACAAGGATACTTGTATTGCATGTGGAGCTTGCGGAGCTGCGGCGCCCGATATTTTCGACTTCGATGACGAGTATTTGGCTCACGTCATTTTCGAGGGAGACGATAATCGCGGGATCTCGGCGATCGAAAAGACTTTGTGGGATGAGTTAAAGGATGCGCAAGATGGCTGCCCAACCGATTCAATCATGATTTCTGACAAGCCATTCTCCTAACGTCAAGAAACCCAGTTACGAGAATAACGCTTTGTATAAAATCCGATACGGAGCGTTTAGGACAAAAAATTCCGATTTTGCGTTGATGCAAATAGAGAATAAGTAATAGCCTCGGAGGTACAAGAATGTACGACAAGATCATCACGAACTCGGACGTAGCCATTATCGGCGGCGGTCCTTCCGGCATGTTCGCCGCTTTCTACAGCGGCATGAGACAGATGTCGGTTACGCTAATAGAGAGCATGCCGCAGCTAGGCGGCCAGCTCGCCGCATTTTATCCGGAGAAATACATCTACGACGTGGCCGGCTTCCCTAAAGTGAAAGCTCAGGAGCTCGTTGACAATTTAAAGAAGCAGATGAAGCTGTTCCCAACCGACGTCAGACTTGGGGAAAAGGTGCTCGCTGTGCGCAAGCTCGGCGAACGATCGTTTGAGATCATCACGAATCGCGCTGTTCACCAATCGAAAGCTGTCATTATAACTGCAGGTGTTGGAGCCTTTGAGCCTCGCAGGCTAGAACTGGAGGAAGCGGCACGCTTCGAGAATTCGAATCTTCATTACTTCGTTAGCGATCTGGAACGATTCCGCGACAAGAAAGTGCTCATTAGCGGAGGCGGTGATTCCGCGCTTGATTGGTCGCTGATGCTCGAGCCTATCGCTGAGCGGGTGACGCTCGTTCATCGCCGCGATAAATTTCGTGCTCATGAGCATAGCGTCGAGATGCTGATACAATCCAAAGTCAACGTCGTCGTGCCGACCGAGATTACGGCATTTCACGGAGAGGAATGCATCGAGCGGGTAGAGCTGACCGATGTGAAGACCAAAGCGACGACGCTGGTCGATGTCGAAGAGGTCATCATCAATTTCGGTTTCGTCAGCTCCCTGGGACCGATCAGAGAATGGGGACTTGTCGTCGAAGGTGGTTCGCTCGTTGTCGATACGAAGATGGAGACTAACATTCCGGGCATCTTCGCAGTCGGAGATATCTCAACTTATCCGGGCAAGCTGAAGCTGATCGCTGTCGGCTTTGGAGAAGCACCGACCGCAGTCAACAACGTGAAGGTCTACATCGATCCAGCAGCCAAGCTGTCACCCGGACATAGCAGCAACATGAAACTGTAAGCAAAAGGGGCATCAAGCCTTTGAGCTGACGGGTTCAAATCCGGCTCCGAAGGGGATGTCCTCTTTGTAGTACCTTGTCTCCTATTCTTTGCTTCGTTTGATCCCCTTGCGCTGCTTGCGGCGGCCATTACCTCTTATGATTCACATTTAATCGAAATGATGGCTCATCCGTATTGACAACAATACGTATCTTTTACAGAGCTAATGAGAATCATGAAGAAGTTAATAAAATAAATCAGACGGAGCAGCTTAGGTGTATTTTCTGCATACGGGAATATAGCACATTGATAATTAAAGGGTTAAGGGTACTTATGCGTGTGAATAAACACAGGAAATGCTATAAAGAATAAACATTCTATCCGAGCGAAGAGGTGAGGGGAAATGAAAAACATCACACTTCAAGTTGAAGGCATGAGCTGCCAACATTGTGTCAATTCCATTGAAGGTGCACTTAAAGATATTGGGGCCAAAGGAAAGGTTGACCTTAAGAACAACTCGGTGGATGTATCGTTCGATGAAAATCGAATAAAAATCGAGCTTATTAAGGAAACCATAGTAGATCAGGGATACGACGTGGTATAAGGTCAATCGACAACGAGAGAGTGAATCATCGTGGAATCAGCAGCCGAATCAGAACTTTGCGAATTACGGGTATGACTTGCGCCGCTTGCGCAAACTGAATTGAGAAATGCCACAAAAAAATGGAGGGGTTTCTTCAGCTAACGTAAACTTTGCTTTGGAAAAAGCGAATGTAACCTACGATCCAGCAAATGTGGATAGGAAGAATCTAGAGGAAACCATTAAAAGTCTTAGATATGGCAGAGTTATAGAATTTGCACAGTTTAACCTCGAAAACATGATGTGTACTGCTTGTACCAACAAAATCAAGGTTAAAATGTTAGGCTATAAAGTCATGTAAGCTGGTTGAAGATGAGTAAAGGGGGGGATCGAGCGTGGAAGAAACAGTTAAAATTTATACAATCCCGACCTGTAGTGACTGTAATTATGCCAAACGATATTTCAAGGAAAATGAGATTCCCTATACTGACTTTAACTGCGCAGATGATCCAAAGTATCCAGAAGAAGTCTGGAACTTGACTGGTAAACAAATTGTGCCGACTATCATGATTAGAGATATGGTGTTCGTCGGCTTCTCGGAGAATCTCAGTGAAATAAGTGGATTGTTTTATAAAGCGTAATGTGACCTTCCGTTCATATGTAGTGAAAAAGCAGCTCACGCTTAAGTAAAGCTGCTTTTTCGATCCGAGGATTACGCTTCAACACATCGAAGAAGCAAAAGAAGAGCACATGGGAGACCGGCAGTATAGGATCATTTTCAAGACATGAATCCGATCGGCTGCCTTTTTGTTGAGCTATTCCAACTAATAGCTTGTCAATATTTAATTATTAAAGGTCGATTCCGGTAGTGGCATACTTAAAAGATACGACAAACAACCGTCCCCTTCGGCACAGGAATATATTTCATGTGTTTCTATTTCGTGCTATTCATTCTAGCCGAAATACTTTTTTTGAAGTCAAGATGGCAAGAATCCAGTGGATGAGGTATGGTAGCCATTGCCATCGTAAATGTGCAGTCCGAGTAGCTCAGTGTTCATATCCATTAGAGGCTTACTTCTTAAGCTCTTGCGGCATCGGCTGGCTTCCGATCAATGTCTTAAGGATACTAGCAAATGCTTTAGCGCTTTTGCCTAGGCCCTTATTCAAAGTACGAGCTATAGTCGTTTTCAATTCACACACCCCCTCTCTTGAAAGGTAGAATGAGCAAGCCTTGCAGCAGAAACGACAAGGCGAGAACATCAGAAGCAAAAAACAGGTTTGACGCTACTATACACATAGAGACAACTTTCATCTTCGGGTAATGTTTTGGGTTGATATTTGTTTCTTCGCTCATGTTAGGGGCGAATATTACAAATATGACAATTGTTAACAATGTAGATAATAGCACGAAAGTACTAGATAGAGCAATATGCGGGATCAAAGATAATAGGATTGCAGAAACTAGTGTACATGCTGTCAATGAAATTAGGTGGAATCCGCCGGAGAACATGCGCAATACACAGAACGAAATGAATGAAATCAAGGTTGCTACAAACTCCCCGGTTATTAATCCTGCCGTCAACGTTAGCGCAAGCGTGATGAAGAAGTTGAGATAAACCCCTATTGCATATGCCATAACTGGCACTGAGGTTTCCCCGTGCGGATCGGCGTTTTTTATCTTTTGAGAAAGTGATATTGACCAGGCTTCGATCATGCCAAATCTCTCCTTTTCGAATAGTAGTATAGTAGCCACGATGCCGATAGAGCGAACGGAAAAATGAGCAATGCGTTTTGATTCAGGATAAAAACAAGAGTTATCGACACTAGAATCAATCCAACTATATTGACGACTAACAACCACCGATTGTTCACGTTAATATAATCTTCTTTTATGTCGAAATCATTTGGAGGTATGACTACAAACGAAAAACCTAGATTGAAACTTTTAAGCAAAATTGCTATTAAGTAAGCGAATAAGATGGTTGTTACTTGCACCAGATAGACTGACCAGCCGCCGAGCTGCGTCACAATCTCATGATCGATTAAACCCGTATTCGTCAGAAATAAATAAATAGTGAGTTGTAGAATTATATAGCTACACAAGCCCATCGATGTGATAAGTGTTGAATAAAAATATTTAATCTTGATTACATATCTCGAAAAAAGAATGAAAGATATCATTTGCAAGGGTAGGTCAATTTCCGGCATTTCAAGTATAACTCGGTTAAAAAATGAAAACCCCGTAATTGCAAGGCTCATAACGATGATTGACACTTGGTATTCTCTCATTGGAAGCCTGTAAATCTTGAACATGAGAACCAGAACGGCCAGTGCATCGAAGAAGCCTAGGTTTATATATATAGAGATGTTTATTGAGTTGATCATTCTGACTCTCCTTCTATTTTCACCCGTGACTCGTTGTACTCATCTACGCTATCATTGAGCACTAACAACGTTCCCGATGCATCCCGGAATACAAGCCTTCCCGCCGAGCAGAGCCGTAATATATGTCGCCTGCTCACCTCAAGTTCGCTTACTGCTTCTGCTGCCGTGTATACCAGTTCAAGTGGTCTTTTATTTTTCATTAGCTTTACGCCTTAATTATATTGTTTCCTAATTAAACCTAAGTCAGGTATGAAAATTCATATCGTCGATTCGGTTCAGCAAATCATCCCTGTCTTTATCGGTTCTCACTAACTCGTGTTTGTCACCGTTTCCTCTACAACATGAGCTATAAGTTTTTATTTGCTACCATTTTCAAATACTTCTCCATTTAATTTCCCGTTCGAGAATTTATTAATAGACTATATCACGTCCCATCTGAGACTGTAAACGAATAGTATTTATATGTATTTTTTGTTATATCACATCCACGATATTACAATGCACTCAATAGATAAAACTTACAAAGGGTTGCATGGGATGTAAATCGTACTATTGAAGTCGGGACTTAATGCTCAGCAATTGGCAATTGTAGCAAGCGAAGCAGACAAAAACAAAATAACTCTCTAGTAATGTATCTTCTTTAGTGGTTTAAAGGGGTTATCGTTATTAATTCAGTGATGTTGGTCGAGGAACTGCAATGAATTTGGCGTTAGGTGGGGTAAGTATTCGGGCATAAATCGAAGAAATCATATCGCGCTAGGCATTCGTCTTGCAATAAGCGATGAAACGATTCAATATGAGCGTTCATATTCGGTGTTCTCGGTGGAATCCGTTCATGCTCTATCCCAAAGGTTTCACATGCCTTTTCAAAGATATGAGAAATAAACTGGGGGCCGTTATCGGATCGGATGACCGGCTTTTCTAATGCTTCAAAAAGCTGGCGCTTTAACAACGCAGCTTGCAGGGTACGAACCACATCTTTGGCTTCACAACGTAAACCAATATGAAAAGCCACCACTGAACGATCATAAACGTCTAAACAAGACTGGATATAAAAAAAGCGATCTTCTCCAGCGATATAGCCATACTTAATGTCGGTTTCAAAGAGCTGATTCGAGTCCGTGATGTTCCGATTTCGTGCGAGTTTTCTTGGATACTTGGTATGGATTTCTCGTTGTGGACGAAAAATATTCAATTCATGGCATAGACGATAGACCTTTTTCTTATTAATCACTAGATCATGGTCTCGACGAAGGATCACCGTTAGTTTTCGGTAGCCATAGGCATAGCCGTCACTAGCCACGAGCTCCATTAGCCATTCTTGAATTTGCTGTCCGGTACTTTAGCGCCATCTCTCTGCAAAGAAAAACCAGGTATTTGACGCCCCTCACTTACAGTTTTCACGGCTACTTTGTTGTATTTATGATAATAGTAGCTGGATCTAGGGATCTTAACCAACCGCAATACGAGGGTGATGGTGTAGCCTAGATCAATATAGTGGTCTGCTACTTCAACTTTGTCAGCAAATGAGGGTTTTTCTTTTTTTATTAAGTCACGAAGAATGGCGATTTCTAACGCTTGTTCACCGAGTAAATGTTTTAACTGATCGTTTTCTTGTGCCATTTGCTTAGCTTCTATTTCGTTTATAGCATCTATGGTAGTCACGCCGTACTTCCCATTTTCAAACTCTCTTACCCATCGATGCAGCATATTAGCTGCTATCTCATAAGGGCAAGCCACAAGTGCCTTATTCCCTGTTTCAATGGCTTCATTCACAACCTGTAGTTTGAATTCTTTCGAATGTTTATTTCTTGTCATGTTGTCATTCCCTATCACTCTTAGTGTCCAACTTCCATAGGGGCTAAAGAGAGACGATTAGATTTATATTATCTCTAATGATTCCATATAGGTTATGACTTTAATCTTGGTTTAAAAAAGGATATACTTGTGTCAACAAATATAATGATAAATGAAGTATTTAGATGAGCTTCCCTCACGTATGCTAAGCCTTGAGGGGAGGGCACTCATGAAAGAGAGGGATCCAGTTATGGCAAATAATAAAAAAGAAACAGCGCCTAACATCGTTCATGCTGCAGACGAGGCCATTTTGAAAATGGCTCAAAAAGGTACTGGAAAATACGATAAAACACTTTCAAAACTGGCGAAAAATTAAATATAAATGATAATGGCGAGTAGACCTTTTAGGTTTACTCGCTTTTTTAATATGAAGGTTGTTTATCTAGTAATTCAGAGAATATGGAAATTGCATAACGGACCAAACTACTAAGGAGTGGAAAAGTGAAGAATCTTCATAAAGAGTTTGCAGCGGATTTCCCACTCGGACCGTCTAATAAGGTGAAGGTGGTGATCACGTGAAGCTGATCGGTATTCGACACAAGGATGATTTTTCGAATGACCCCACACAAGCACTGGAGCAACTCATGAACGAATTCGGCACGATTGTCATACGGACGGCGTTTTTCTATACGGGGGATGCTCATCTTGCCGAGGATATTAGCCAGGAGGTGTTCCTTCGCGCGTACCGAAAGTGGAGCACCTTCCGCGGCGATAGTACCGTCAAGACATGGCTGACGACGATCACAGTCAATATATGCCGCGACAAAATGAGCGTTCGTATGTTCACGGAACAGCCGACCGAGCCAGGCAAGTTAGAGCTTGGCCGCACGATCAGCGTGGAAGATGAGGCGCTTGAACGGATAAAGAAGAGCGAAGTGCTGCAGCATGTGCTTCGCCTTCCGTTACCGTATCAGGAAGCATTGTACTTGTACTATTACGCGGAACTCAACACGCGGGAAATATCAGAAGCCATTAGCACGCCGGAAGGAACCGTACGAAACAAACTGCATCGGGTGCGAGAGATGCTCGCCCGAGAGATCGGAAAGGAGGGAATCATTTATGATGGATAGGGATCATGAACTGCATCAACAGTTTAGAGAGGAGTCGGATAAAATGTTATTTTCGGGTATGGAGATGGGTGAGCAATTGAAGCGGAAGATTCGTCAAGAAGCGGCCGCTGAGAAGGCAGGGCGTAAATGGAAACTTGCGAAATCATGGAAGGTGGCGGCAGTGGGAATGGCAGCTGCGGTGACAATCCTTGTGGCCATCCCGCTGTTAGGTACACCGAGCACACCGGCGCCTGTGGATAGTACGACACAGTCGAGCGGAGGCATCGCTGATTCGGATATGACTAAATTGACAACAATGACGCTTGGTTCGATTGAAGAAGCAAAGGCATCTTTTGGAGAAGGCCTGCTGTTGCCGTCCTTTGTACCGGAAGATTACACCTTAACAGAAATGGCAGCAGTGGGGATGCTGGGTCAACCAGCTAGAGATATCATCTTTACGTATACGTCGGGCGAACATACGGTGACGTTCTTGGCCAGCCGAATGGCATCTGTCTATCCGGCCGATCTATTTACGAAGACGAAAGTGGGCAAAATGGATGGATTCGTATTCGAACAACCGGGCATGACTGAATTGTTCTGGACAATGGAAGATGTCCAATTTGGCGTAACCGGGTCAATCCCAGGAGATGTAGCGATGAAGATGGCGTTGTCGACAACGCTTTAAGTGAGAAAAGCTTTTACCTCGAAGAAGCAGATGCTGTCAAAGCTAGCAGCTGCTTTTTCTAGTTAGAACTTATATCCAATGATGTCTAGGCACAATTTCACCTAATAATGGAGTGAGAGCTTGAGGTCGCAGGCTTTATATTGTATATGTTTAAGAATTTGTGTTATCAGATAAAGCATAAATCCACCAACATCACAGAGACACAACGATGCAGAGAATAATATTAAACCATCATTCCAAAATGAATGATGGTTATTTGCGTTGCGTGATAAAAGAGATTACGCAGAATATTAAATAATTTGAATCTGAGATTTGTATCTTCCTTACCAGCAATCAAAATTCTTGATTAGTCTAATATTTTATTTTTATCGTACACGACTGTGTGTATTCAACACATGAAGAGTGCTTATTATTGATTCGTAAAGAATAGATGAGATGTGATACTTATAGTTTGCTGAACTCCATAGTGACAAAAATCTACTTAATTAATTTCCCTCATGATACTTATAGTCAGTCGACTTTTGCGTGTGTTGACCATTAACATATAATTGCAACAAAATGATGATCCCTATGGATATATTAGCGCATTTCGGATTGCCACTAGAAAACTACTATGTCTTAGGATATAGCAGCTTGCAAGGGACTGTACGTGTGTATTTTGGCGTTGATGGATAGGGGGGCTATGAGACTGATACAGCTTAACAGCGTAAAAAAATCGTACCGTGCAGGCGGTACCCAGGTTGAGGCTGTCAAGGACGTAAGTTTGACGGTGCAGAAAGGTGAAATATTTGGGATCATCGGTCATTCCGGTGCCGGTAAAAGCACGCTGCTGCGCTGCGTCAACCTGTTGGAAAAGCCGACGGCAGGTAGGGTTCACGTAGGAAACGTAGAGCTTACGCGTTTGACGGAGAGGCAGCTGCAGCAGGAGCGAAGGCGCATTGGGATGATTTTTCAGCATTTTAACCTGTTGTCCATGTCGACCGTAAGAGAAAATATCGCTTTTCCGCTCACCTTGACCAAACAATCGAAGTCAGAGCTGAATAAGCGGGTCGATGAGCTGCTTAAGCTCGTGCAATTGGAGGGACATGCGGACAAATACCCTTCGCAGCTGTCAGGTGGGCAGAAGCAGCGCGTGGGCATCGCAAGAGCGCTTGCGAACAACCCGGATGTGCTGCTATGCGACGAGGCGACTTCGGCGCTCGATCCCCAAACGACGAATTCTATTTTGTCGCTGCTGCTCGATATCAACGCCAAGCTCGGAATTACGATCCTGTTGATTACACATGAAATGAATGTCATTCGTGCAATATGCGATCGCGTAGCTGTCATTGACC
>NZ_JBFRGD010000044.1:0-17671 GCF_052115165.1 Paenibacillus sp. 2TAB23 | reverse complement strand
AGGTTACCCACGTGTTACTCACCCGTCCGCCGCTAACCTTGTCCCGAAGGACAAGATCCGCTCGACTTGCATGTATTAGGCACGCCGCCAGCGTTCGTCCTGAGCCAGGATCAAACTCTCCAAATTGGTGTTTGAMWTGCTCATTACTTTGTTATCGCTTTTTCGCTTATCCCGAAGGATTTGCGAGGCAGTTRTTACTCGTTGTTCAGTTTTCAAAGAGCAATCTTTTTCTTTCGTCCCGGTGTATTTCTTGGCCGGAATAAGAATATACCATGGACAAGCACAGTATTGCAAGTGTTTTTTAAAATTAATTTCAAAACCACTTCAAACAGTCTGAACCTTTTCACAGAAACCTATACATACTTCGACATCATCGCCAATAATATCTCCTTCACGCTTTCGATGAGCTCAGCTGGTTCCTTCACGGTTGCCTCATTTCCTAAGCCCATAAAAAACTTCGCGTAATAAGAAATGTCTGCATGGCGAGCCTTTCCATCCAGCCATCCCGTTCCGTCCTCCCGAACATGAAGCGTAGGCATCGGCCACAGCTCCGTCTCGCAGCGCTGCACGCCTTCCCTGCTCAGCTCTACATAAAGCCTGGTATAGGTCACTTCCGTTTGAAAATATTCATCCCGGTTGCCAAGATGAACCTCTCGGAAGTCCATAGGCACCATTTCGGTTGAATCATACTCGGCTGTTCGGATACGATCGCACCGAAACAATCGCAGCTCGTTTCGCAAAAAACAATAGGCAGGGCAGTACCAAAAGCCATTGCTGGCATAAAGACCAATCGGTTGTATCGGCCGACTCAGCCTTCCGTCACGCGAATCATAGCCAATTTGCAGCACCTTTTGATGAATGGACGCTTCAAGCATTATGGACAAAAAAGGTACCTCGGAGCTCCTCTCCGGTGTGAAAATATCAATTCTATGCTTCATTTGATCAATTCGGTCGCGAACGTCCCCCGTCATATAGAAATAAAATTTGCTGAGCGCCGAGGCGGCTTCTTCCTTGAACGGAAGATAGGCGTAATGGCGGAGGGCGTGGCTGGCGAAAAAAATAGCGACTGCTTCCTCTTCCGTAAACGCAATCGGCGGCAATATTCTTTCCTTCAGCACCTGATAACCGCCATGTGGCCCTACTTCTGAATATAAAGGTACACCGAGCTCACTCAGCTCCTGCAAATCCCTTAAAATAGTACGTGTAGACACCTCAAACTCCTGAGCAAGCTCCTTGACCGTAAATTTCCGCTTTCGGTTAACGGTCATCATCAAATCAATCAGACGCTTCGATTTCGACATGGATATCCTCCATCATTCTTTTTATATTTATGACAACGATTGTCACTATTATAATCTACAATTAAAACTGAGCCTACTAAGGCGTAACTGGATTTCAAAATATGAATGGAGTGAAACGCATGTCAGCTGTAATTGAAGTCAAAGCTGTGCAGCTAGAAGAATTGGAGCATATCGTCAAAACATCCTCGAATCTCATTCGCAAAATCTCGCCAGAGCATTGGAGCTTCAGACCGCACGCCAATATGAGATCGCTGCTGGAGTTAACCGAGCATCTCGTATCCGTTCCATCTTCAGATTTGCTCATTTTACAAGAGAACAGCGAAACCGTTATACGCAAGCTGGAAGCCGATATCGCTGAAAGCTCTGACATTGAACGCCTGGTTGGTTGGATGACGACCGGCCTCCATGAAGTCAAAAGCTATATGGAGAGTCTTTCCGAAGAAGATTTCCTTCATAAAAGCACAAAGCCCTTCTATCTCGAGCATGGTACTGTACAAGCCAAATGGCTCGTTGAAATAACGACCCATGCGCAGCATCACCGAGCTCAGCTCTTTACGTATTTGAAAATGCAAGGCTACGAGGTTAACATGTTTGATCTCTATTAAACAAGCCATACAAATAAGCTCTCCGCTGCCAGAAGGCAGTGAGAGCTTATTTGTCCTTATATTGATCTGCCTTTAACAACCTATACCAGCAGTTTCTTTTCTCGAATGATTCCGCGGTAGCCCTCCGGAACCCGTATATTTACTTTGACTGACTCGGGATACTGCACAAAAATTTCTATTGTCTCATCTCCCAGCAGCTTCCATGACACATCAATTCGACCTGCATCAGGCAGCGGTACGCTCCCTTTCGCCCATGAGAGACCGCTTGGCTCCGGATGAATGTCCACCTCTGACCAGCCAATCGCCGCACTGCGGATGCCGAGCACCTCGCGACCAAGAAAATAAGCCGGCGCAGCCGACCAGGCATGACAGTGGCTTCTAGTCAGCATATTAGGATTAGCTCTATTTTCCGTGAAATTAGGATACATCTCCCAGCAGGTCGTAGCGTCATGCTCGATCATTTGCCCGAAATTCAAGCGAATATCATCCACGATTGCCGTATTCCGACCGGATTTCGATAGTGCCTCATAATAGAAGAAGGACATAAACGGACTGCCGATTTGAACAAAATGCTCAGGCGCCTCTACTAAATAACTTTCCACGATGCCGCTTCTATCAGCTTGCGCAACCCCAGTCAAATAGGCCACTACTTGCGTCTGGACTGAAAAAATATCAGATCTCCGGCCATCCACATGGATGCAATCCAAATAGGCGGATTGTTCCTCCGACCACAGATGCTGATTGATAGCAGCTTGTAGCAGGTTCGCCGCTTCCGTGAAGCGAAGGTCTCCATTCGGATCATTTGCGAAGATGGCCATCTCGGCAGCTACGCGCAGCGTTTTTACCAAAAAGCAATTCTGGTGCGTCACGATTCCGTCATTCGGCTGATCGATCGGCGACCAGTCTAACAAATTCCAGCCTTTTATCGCCAGAAGGCCATCTTCATTGATTTCTTTCAGGTAATGCTCAAGCGTGAAACGGATATGCGGATACATCTCAGCAGCAAAGTCCATATCTCCAGTCTGTTCCACGTATTCTCGGCAAGCAATCGCCCAAAAGAACGTCCAGTTCGGGATCACGCTGCTCCAACCGCTTGGTACCTGATCGGCAAATAGCGGCGTTTGATCTTTGGAGCCCGGAACAAGACGCAAGCAGCGCTTTACGATGTCATTCACGCCAAACAAATAGTTGCTTACAAGCGCCTCGTTGCGGCTGTCTCCTACCCAGAACACTTGCTCATAGGCCGGACAGTCCACAAACGTATCCTCCATGCAAAGCTTCGTCGTATGACGGCTAATTTCCCAAATGTCATTAAGCAGCGGATCTGAGCATTGGAAGCTGCCGATCTCCGCAACTGGATAATGGTTGGCCATGTAATGAACGTTGAACAGCTTGACCGAACGCCCAGCTTCTCGAACCGTCAGCATCAAATAACGGAGTCCTCTTCTTATGGGGGAAACGTATTGCTGCCTTCCCTCTCTGCACACATAACGAAGCGTATTATCGAGTCCGAACGTATCCTGCCGGTAATCCTCCGTCATATACTCGAACCCGTAGAAATCGAGTATCGTTCCCGCTTCTGCCTCGACCTCAAACGATAGGTATCCAGTCAGCTCCTTGCCGAAATCAATAATAAGCTCCGTGTCGAAGCCAGAGTAGAGCGGAACGATACCAGCTTCCGCATTCGGCACAACTGCATGTTGCAGCGCTGCTGGGACGGCATGCGGATTGCTCTCTTTTTTCCAGACAGACAGGCCGAATACATCCGCTTCACTCACATAGCGTTCATCAATCTCGTGGATAAAGGCCGAATATGCGGCTAAATCCTCCACAGCAGCTACTTTTTCGATAACCTCTTTATATGTTTTGTCCTCGAAATCAATCTCTCTTGTTTTCTGGTGATCGAGATAAAACGTCGAATCAAAAGGTCCGATCGATATAAACGGGGATTGGCTCTCTTGTTGGCCGGCTTCCCCTGCTAGCAGCGGACTTCTCAAAGCGATAGCTGATTCACTGTATAAGCCGACATGCAGCTTGCCCGTATGCATCCGACCGCTAACATCGATTAGCAGCAGGTTATCACCTTTCATGAGCTTAACCGAAGCATATCGTTCCGGCATGGCCCCTGTAAAAAGCTCCTCGCTCAGCTTGTTCCCATTCAACGATACCGAGCCTACGCACTCTCCTGCAAAAGGGAAGCCTAGTATAATCTCAGTCTCCACCTCCGCACGGAGGACCGTTGCCGTATAACCCGTGAATCCAACCACATTGGCATGATTCTCGCTGCCCGCAACCATATGATTGCGCATATCAATTGCTGTCGAGTACGTAAAAGACCGGACACTGTTCATGGACAAAATCCGCGAAGGATAGATCGGATATTCCGCTAGCAAAGGAATATCACGTTCCTTAAGTGACACCCACGGACCAACCCCCACTTCACCGATAACGCAGGGCTTCTCCCAGCTTTGATCATCAAAGCCGTTCCCGATCCAATTATCCGGCCATAAGCCTGCATCCACATACTCCGAGAAGCCCTGCTGGCAGGACATTCGCGGTGCACGTGCATGATGCCCCTCGTGAATGGACGTTTTCCAAGCATCATCCGTGGCAAGCAGCATCTCGGCACCCGATTCCTGAAGGCTGTCGATCTGTACAAGCAAGCCGCCGCGGCCGCGCAAATAATAGAAGGTGGATACGCCAAAGTGAAGCACGAATACTGCAATCGTATTGGTCTGCCCCGGAATCAGCAAATGTCCAATCTCATACGAATCATAAAATTGCTCAACCGTCCAAGAGCGAACGGGGCCTCTGCCTATCTGCTTGCCGTTTATATAAAGTACATAACGGGAGTCCGCACTAATTCGCAGAACCGTTGGTGTCTGCTCAGCAGAGCCTTCAGCTGATTGTGGAGGCACGAAACTTTTTCGGAAGCAGCGCCATTCATTGCGTGGGCTTTCCTCCTCTCCGCCCCATATCCAGCTCGCATTCCAATTCGTATTGACCATGTGATCCAGCTCCCTCTGTGCCAGCACTCAGCTGCAAGTGCGTGCATTCTTACTCTCATTATAGTAAAATCAATGAACTGAATTACTATCATTCCGGACATTTAATCATTGAAAAACGACATTCGTTTAGGGGAGAAATAGAACTATGCCTACGAAACATTCTCAGTTGTACAAGGTCGAGCAATTTCTACAAGAAGACGAGTACATCTTTGTAAACCGCGCTGCAGAAAACTTTCATCTCCCGCTCCATAACCATGATTTCATCGAGCTTGCTTATGTAGCAGAGGGCAAGGGCTTTCATCATATCGGAGAAACCGTCGTTCCCGTACACAAAGGACTGTTGTTTATACTACCGCCAGGGATCTCGCATGTATTCCGGCCATCGACACCTTCACGAACCAGCCCTCCGCTCATTGTATATAACTGCGTCTTCCGTTCATCCCTGCTCATATCCTTGCGTGATTGGATTGGAGGAGCGCCACCGATTGCGGATTTTCTGGAGCAGCAGCTTACTCAGCCAGCGACGTTCCAACCGCTCTTTGATGACGAAGGCCTCATCGACGCCTTGTTCTGCAGCCTGCTTCGCGAGTACAATGACCCGCAAATCGGGTCGGATGCTTACTTGCGGTCATTGCTCGTACAGCTGCTCGTATCTATTCATAGGCTGCTCCAACATATAGACAAGCCATCAATTAAGCCGGTTTCCGTCCAGCACATCCTTGACTATATGGAACAGCATGCACACGAAAACTTGACGGTCGGTCAGCTTGCCGAGCGCTGCCAGTGGAGCGAGCGGCATTTCGCCCGCGTGTTCAAGGCGCATACCGGACAATCCTTTCTTCGTTATCTGCAGCAGCTGCGGATCAAAAAAAGCTGCGAGCTTCTCAGAAGCCCACAGCAAAAAATCGGTTCGATCGCAGAAGAAGTCGGCTATAAAAATATCGATGCCTTTCTCACGCACTTCAAAAGAATTGTCGGCATGACACCTCGCAACTATCGCCGCATAGTACAAAACAGGCAAGTACCGGATATCTCTGCCGAGGCATCCGACGGTCAAAGGAGAAATATGCTTTTATGAGATGGAAAGTCGTTTCCTATGAGGGTCGTTTTCTCGTCTGCCGCAAAACGTGGCATTCTCCGGAATGGATGGGTATAGAGAAGAAGGATATTCGTTTATTGGTAATCAACAAACGAAAGCAAGCTGTCGAGGTTTATGCGGATTGCTCTACGAACGAGCTTGCCCAGAAGCTCCTGTTCCACAAGCGTTAGCTTACTGCATTAGCAAACTTGCTAGTCTTTGCATTAAAAACCGCAACCTAATGAAGCAGTAAGGCTATTAATTTTTTGCAGGACAAGCAGCAGCTTGCAGCCGCAGCCCCCTTAAGCATCTTGTTTGTCACGCATGACATAGCCCTCATCCAGTCCAATCTCAAAGAAACCGGCCATGGCCATCGACTCATATGCAATCGGACGATTGCTTCCTGCCAATATAATGTTTCTCGCATCCGCATGATGCTCCGCCTTAAGGGAGAAAGCTTTAACATGCATAAAGACTTCTTTGAGCGTCGCGTATACGGCATCGATTAGCGTGTCATTCTTCAGTTTACCCGTTACATTCAGCAGAAGCATGCCTCTAGCATCTAGCTTCGCCTCCGCCAGCTCCATAAACTCCAATGTCATTAAATGATAAGGTGTGCCGGCCTCCGTGAACGCGTCCAAAATAATATAATCGAAGCTGCTCTGCTCCTGTTCGTCAAGAAGGAAGCGTCCGTCACCGACTCTTACATTATTCATGTGGTAATGAAAGTACGTTTTGCTTAGCTCGACTACCGCCTCGTCGATTTCCGCTACGACAAATCGCTTATTCGGGTAATGACCGGGAATAGTCCCGACGCCGTGTCCAATCATAAACACGTTATTGAAAGCAGGATCGTTTCTCTCCATCAAGTGGATAATCGCTCTTGGATATTCCAGCACGATCCGCTTTGGCTCCTTCAAATCAATGGCGCCTTGAATCGCATAGTCAGAAAATTGCAGGAATCGAAACTTACCGGTTTCCCCGTACAGCTGATTGGTTTCATAAACGGAAACTTCTTGAGCGCCGTTGATTGCCTTCCTTAATAGCTGCAATGGTTCCTTCTCCTTATGTCTATTAAATATAAACCTTATGATTTCATCTTCTGGAAAGAGGTAATCGACAGCTGGTCTTCCACAAGGAACACGTCCGTTTCCACAAAACCGCTTTGCTTGTAAAAGCTTACGGCCGGAACGTTTTCGGTTCCCGTTGCAACTATAATCACACCTTCTGAGCCCGCTAGGCTCTCTACGTAACGCAGCAGCTCCTTGGCAATTCCTTTTCGGAAATGCTTAGGGTGAACCATCAATCGATGAATGTCGATGATTTCCTCTTCCCGTTTTATCGCGATAGCCCCGCATAGCTCACTGTCCAAATAATAACCGTAAAAATCTTCGCCGCAGTCGATCAGCGTTTCCACTGTATCCTTTAGCGGAGGCAGCGCATCAAAGCCGATAAGCTCCGCCTCTACCTTGTAGGATGGAATTTGAATGCCCAGCACTTCCTCCGCGATGCACGGATCGGTTATATCGATTCTTTTGATCATACTCTCAAACACGCTTCCTTCTAAGCTTATTCTGTCAACTTCGCATCTGTCCTCACCTCGCCATCAATCGGCATAATCAGAACATACTCGTTCTTTTCTTTGTTATACCGATCAACGGAGGCCTGTGCCGTCCTCTTCCCTGTGCTGTCTACTGTACCGTAGAACACTTTATCCGTCATAAGGCTATCCGAAAAGTAAACAGAGTCGCCAAATGATTTCGGTTCTTGTCCCGATTCGCCGTTTTTCCCTATAGTATCCTTTTGCCATTTTATTTCGGCAAGGCCGTTTTCGTTGATCTCGAGATATGTGATTAATCCTCTGTACTCTACAGAATAACGGAGCGCTTCCCCTCTTGGAAACGTGTAAGTCATCGTAAAGCCTTCCCCGTAAGGTTGAATTGCTTTCTCCGAGTTCAGCTGCGGAAGGGTGAGTACCACTCTGCGTGCTTGATCAAGTTCACCGCTTCTGAGCATTTGGAACCGCTCTTCGCCTGTCGGTGTGCGAACGATGACCTGCTTGCTTTTGCTGTCGTATGTCGCGGTCCCTCCCAATGTTTCCGTTACAAAACGCAAGGGGACGTAGGTTCGACCTCGCTTCACCGTAACCGGAGCATCTAAAGCGACTTTTTTTCCATTGATGTCAGCTATTTTTAATCCGTCCTTCAAGCGCACCGTTATGTTTTTATCTGAATTAATGATAATAATGGTCTTTGTGAATGATTCGTAGGAATAGCTGATTTTAGCAGGATCATGAATGGCTCTTAATTGAACCATCGTACGGCCGTTCACATTCAGTACATCATTCTGATACGCCCCGTTAATAAACAACTTTAGATCGGTCGCAGGGGAAGTTGCAGCCATCACCGCTGAGCCAGCACTTAGAACGCCCATCATTGTTAACGCAGCGGCAGCCGTCTTTAGCCATTTCTTCATCTTGAATGCCTCCTTATCATAACGTATTATCGTAACTCCTCGTTTTTCCCCATAAAAAACGCACCATCTTCCCACTTATAAACCATCGTATCAAGCGGTGTTCCGTGCTCAGCTACGATTTCTTCCCTTCGTTCGGATAACCGAAGACGTGCGTCCGCTTCGACTAGCTGCAGAAGCTCTGCCGTTGCAGCCGTTGTAAGCACATATCCTTTGTGGGTGTCCTTAGCATCCATAATCATGCCTTGCTGCCCGCTTTGCCCAATCCATAGTAAATAGTTGTGCACCTCCAGCTGAAGGTTAACCGTGAACGTATAGTCAGCCGCTGTCACGTTCAAGATGCCAGGAAGCTCTTGAGCCGTTTGGACGGCGCGTTCAAAGGCTTCTACCTGTTCCTGTTCCGAAAAGACAACAGCGTCGTTACTCTCCCCTGAAATTTTGGAAATGGAAACACGGCTTGATAGAGCAGCTGCAGACTCCTGTCTGCTCGTAACGATTGGCCCCTGCGTGTCCGCTGCGCAGCCGGTGAGAAGGAGCACTGTCGCTGCCATCGCTGCAACCGTATTTTTCATATCCATGCCACTCACCTCCCGTAGGATCCTTATTATGTAAATCCCCTTTATATGACGCCGTTTCGCACAAAAAGGTTTCTGCCTTATTTATTCAAATACATCGTGTAAAGCAGGATAGCGTTGGGAATTACTAGAATAATAGAGTAACTTAAATGAGGAGTGAACGCATGAGTATTACAACGTACCCTGAATTCGTGCAACTGGTCGATCAATATAAAATTTTCCCGTTTTCTGATCTGATTCCCGATCACCCTTCGCTTACCTCCGTCGCGCCAAGCGATAGCTGGCACAAAGATAACGAGTTTGATCCTTGGCTGTGGCGTGTTAAGATCGTCAACGACGAGCATGCGGCATATGGGAAGTTTTTCGGCTCCAAGTTAAGTTTCGTACGGGTCAGCTTGTTCCCTTACATTCCGCTTCTGCTATCACAAGGAAAAAGCGTTGAAGCTCGATTTCAAAGCGGTTTATTGTCTCAACACGCACGGGATATATACCGAATCATCAAGGAAGCTGGCAATATTGACGCTAGAAACTTGCGCAAGGAATCCCGGTTGACCGCCAAGGAGCAGAAAAAAGATTACGAAAGAGCACTTGTTGATTTGCAGAACTATGCGGATATCGTCATTACCGGAGCTCAGGAAAGTGACATCGAGGGCGGGTGGAGCAGTATGTGTTACGAAACCTCAGAGCATTGGCTCTATGAAACGCTGAGCGACACGCCGGAGGCACCTCGTCATTTGCCAGAAGCGAAAACGTTTGTCAAAACAGAACTAACCGAGGTATGCACGGAGAAAGCGCTCAAATACTTGGATAAAAAGCTGCGGCTTTCCTTATAGCGCATAAATAAAGGGGAAGTGCTCAGATTAGCGTATGCTAACGGGCATTTCCCCTCATTACTTTTCAAAGCAATAGAATCTGATTCGGAGCAACTATGCTTCTACCTTCAATATGCAGATTACGCAGCATCCGCGACCGCTTCCACACCTTTACACATTAACCTTTGCGACGGCCTCTCTCATATCCCTTGTGTTCTCGCTTAATAGAGCAGAAGCCTCCTGCACTTGCTTCATCATTTCCAGCTGTTTGGCTGTGAGCGTCTGTATCTGCTCCGTTTGATCGGATACGCCGCTTGCGATATGAGCAATGCTGCTCACCGTTGCTGCGACCTCCTCGGAGCCGGCGGTCAATTGCTCCGTAGCAGCCGATACCTCCATAATTTGCTCGCTTACGAGGCGGAACGATGCCACGGCTTGCAAGAATGCCTCAGCCGCTTCACCCGATAGCGAAACACCATCATTAATTTCTAGCGAAACCTTCTCCATCTCCGTGCTGATTGCACCGGACTCCGTTTCGATATTGCCAAGCAGCGTCGATATCTGCTGCACGGAGGATGCCGAGGCTTCCGCAAGCTTGCGAACCTCCTTCGCCACGACCATGAAACCCGCTCCATGCTCGCCAGCCCGCGCGGCTTCTATTGAGGCATTCAATGCAAGAAGCTTGGTCTGGTTGGCAAACTCGCTGACAGAGCCGATAACTAGTCCAATTTGTCCGCTATACTCCTTTAGCTGCCTTGCAATATCGAGCGTTTGCGCTGTTGAATCCGAGATGCTCCTAATCTGGTTATTCAGCTGCTTCATAGCGATTTCGCCTGATTGCGCGCTTTCAAGCGACTGTACCGCCGCATTGGAGACTGTCGAAGACGACTCTGCAATCCTTACAATACCTACTGCGATTTCTTCCATCGCCAGTGCACTGTCCTCCGCGCTTTTCTTCTGCGCATGCGCGCCTTCATATATATGCTGCACGGAGCCATCCATCGTTTCGCCCATTTGCAGCATTTGATCCGCATGACTGGCAAAAGCTTGCGAGGATGAAACGAGCTGCTCCGACGTTTTCCCTACATTCACTACAACCCCGCGAACTCTCTCGTTCAGATTCTCCGACATCGTGAGCATCGCCCTATAAACGGTGCCGATCTCATCCACCGAGGTAACTGGCGTTGCCCGCAGAATCGCATTGGCCTCCGCCAAATCCCCAGATGCCATCTTCTCTGCGCTGGCGGTTACGGTTTGCAGCGGCTGCAGCGAGCGTCTAACAAACCATACAATGGCTCCGATTAATACTAGGGTGATAAGCAGCATCATGATGTAGAGAGGCATGCTCTCCCAAATGACATCTGCAGCAAGCCGTTGAAATACGGCAGCATCCGTATCAATGCCGAGCGCTCCAACCACTGTGCCGCTCTCGTCCTTCAATGGAACATATGCCGATAGGTACGACCCGTACAACGGATTCTCTATAAGAGGCGAGCTTGCGTTCCTTCCTGCCACAACCGCTTCGGCTGCTTCAGCTGGCATATCGGTGACTTCATCTATCGGCGAAGCGTTGCTATCATCCTTGGGTAGGCCGTCTATCATAATTCTAGGCTCCAAATTATCCGCAAAGCGGACAAAATAAACATATCTCGCTCCGATTTGCGTACGGAAATGACTGAGTTCTTCTCGAAGAGACCAGTACAGCTCCGTCTCCTTCGGTTCTTTCAGAAACTCGGAAAAACGTTCAACCTGCAGCGTAACGGCGTAGCTCTCCGCAATTCGGATATTATAGCTGTTAATCGCCTCTTCGACAGCCGACTTGGTCTGCACAACCTGTGTGCCGATATAGCCTGCCGCTATTAGAATCATCACCGCTGTCATCGCGCATAAAATGCGGACAATCAAATGTTTTTTCAATACCGTTACCATAGCTGTTTTCCCCTCTGCTTTGCGCCCGTCCTATAAGATTATCGCTCTAAGTGAATGGGCTGATGATGGACAATGTTATATTGCTTATCATACCACCATCATTCGACAATCGGGGAAAAATATCCAAACTTAATACCTAAATTATACTAGTCCTAAAGACACCTTTTCTTGTTATCTCAGACTATGTTACGTCGTGGCTATATTAATCGCTAAATCCGAAGTCTCTCCATCCATTTGACGGCGAAATCGACCAGCGGTTTCGCTGGCATAAGCTGCGCCTCCGCATGCCCTACCTTTCCTCTACGGATCAAGCCCGTTTCACGCTCAAATGCTTGCCCCAGCTGTTCAAAATCATCCGAACAGAAATCAATGTCCGCGAACGCAGCCCACTCCCTCTTACCTTCTATCCATATCGGCGCCTTGTTGATCATCTCGGCCTTGCCTGCATATTGCGCCCGATATTCCGCCAGATGAAGGGTTGTATTGCGGTCATGTCCCACGCCGAGCAGCAGAATCCAGCCCTCCTCCCCATACAAGCGGGCAATTGGCGATTGCTCGCTTAAGCAGTATGCTAGACTATGATCCGCAGTCATGATGGACTTCTTCGCTCCCCAGGCAGCGAAGGACACTTGTGGATGGTCGCTGCGCACAACGCCGCTTTGTTTACGAAAACACTCATTGATCATGCCCATGTTAAAACAAGGCGTGAGATCCGCGGAAAAAGCCGGCATTCCTTTTCTAATCGGCTCCCACCACGATTCGTTGACAGGCGGGTTCCGCCAATTCTCCGGGTCGGATAAGTCTCCGGTATGCGTAGGCATAACAAGCGTTCCGCCATCGCCTAGACATGTCTCCATCGCCAAAATAACGGCCACTGGCCCACCGGCTACAAAACCGCCAATGGCCTTCATTGAGCTATGCATCAGCAGCGTCATGCCTGATACAACGCCTAGTTTTTTGAAATCTGCCTGCAACGTCTCCTTCGTCCACAATTCGCCTTGTAGAGGTTCCATATCGCTTACTGCTCATTCCTTTCTTTTTTGAAGGCCAATACGTCCTCCAACCGTTCTGATTTCAGTACCAGCGTCTCCGTATCAAATACAAGAAATACCGGAAACGCATCGATACGGAATGCCTTCTGCACATCCATTACATAAGCGGGGTCATGCTCCATCCAGCTATATCCGCCGTTCATTAACATTTCCGCCTCTTCTTTCTTGAAAGCTTCGAGCGGATAGGGCTGCGATTCGCCTTTACCATAAACAACCGTTGTTCGTAAATCACCCTTACGGCTAGCCAGCAATCCGGCTCTCATCAAGAGCTCCTCATTCGGCATTGAAAGAATAATGAGCTCATCCGGCGTATCCGTTTTCACCTTTGTGCTCGGCGGATTAATCTGCACCTTCTGTCCCCGCTTCAGGTCGACCCAGCCAAGTTTCTCGCCTGCTTCATTCGTAATGGTTGTGCTTTCGAGCACCCGCGCCTCATACTCCGCTCCCCAATCCTCGATAGCTGGCCCTGGCTCATCCCGCTTCGCCCATTCCGAAATATTGAAACGAACCGTCTGCTCCTGCTCGCCAAACCCATCTATGAAACCGATCATTTGATTATCGCGATAATGGCCGTACGGCTTGCTGCTGCAGCTGGATATCAGCAGCCCTACAGCCAATAAAAGAATAATACCCGATCTTTTTAAAGGCAGCATCCGCCATCCCCCTTTGTTTATAACTAAAAACGCCGGACAGAGAGCAATTGTTTCATTTTTTTTGAAATCTATACATTTATTTTCCCCGCTGAAATCCATACATTTATTTTCCCCGCTGCGCCAATCGTTTCCTCATTCCCGCCCATGCTATATAATAGAACAAGCGAGCAACAAAAGAGAAACGTTAAGCATGGCAGCAAAGCCTTAAGGAGAATTCATATGGATATCATTGAAATCGTTACCGATTTAATCGACGAAGATACCGATCAGCCCAGATACCAATTCGATGAGGAAGCCCTGCAGGAGCTCATGAAGAGCATTGATGAGATCGGTTTGCTCTCCCCCATTAAAGTCAGAACGACACCTAACGGCCGATACAAAATCATTTATGGCAACCGCAGGTACAAAGCAAGCAAGATGCTCGGCAAGGCGACCATACCTTGCATCGTCTCCACCGTTACCGACGAGATGGAAATTTATTTGGAGCAAATCGCAGAAAATCTGACACGCGAGGGCTTCTCGCCGATTGAGGAGGCGGAAGCTTTCAACAAGCTGCTGAATGATTCTAAATTCAGAAGCTCTACTAAATTTTTATCAGCCAAGCTCGGCAAGCCGGAATCGTATATTAAAAACAAATGCGAGCTACTTAAGTTCAGCAATGCGGTTAAAAAGCTGATCGTCGGCGGCACCGAAATCAAGAGGGACAGGCTGACCGAGGATCAACTGCTGCCGCTAAAGGATTTGCCGATGGAGCACAGAGACGCGCTTGCGCTTATTGCAGCAAGAGACGAGCTGCCCGTAAGCGATGTGAAGAAAATAGCAAAGCTGTTCAAAGACAAAACAATTTCTGACAGCACCAAGGACAAGCTGCTCTTCAAGTCCGGAAGCGGATTGATCGAAACCTGGTCGACCCATGAGCAGAACAAAGCCGAACGCGCCAAGCCTGCGGCTGAGCCAAAAGCCGCCGAACCAAAAGCAGAGAAGCAGCAAGCACCGGATCTTCCTGCCGCAGAGCAGAAGACTAGCCGCCTCGCTTCCTCGGCAGCTCCCATCGAGCAAGCGCTTGAGCAGCTGGCTTCTGCCATTCCGGCACATAGCGTATTGACAGCAGAGATGCTTCAATCTGTTGCATCGATTCAGGCAAGCAGGCAGGTTCCATTCCTGCAAGGAATAGACGTGATCATCCAGCAGCTTGAGAATCATTTGGCTGATTGGCGAAGCGCCCGTGAATTCGCCAGCAGCCGCCTGCAAACCGTCGCATCGTCGGATGATTAGCTTTGAATGCTGAACGCCAACAAAATAGCCAAGCACATCGTAACTGTGCTTGGCTATTTTTATTTTAGCTCGTATTGCGCTCTGAACTCATCCTCAAGCATCGACATCGTAATCAGATCATGATACGCCCCGTTCCAAAACAAAGCATCCCGTTCTATACCCTCGCGATGAAAACCAAGCTTCTCATATACATGAATAGCCCGTGGATTAAAGGCATATACGCCCAGATGAATCCGATGCAGCTTCAGCATCTGAAAGCCATAGCGCAGCATAAGAATCATCGCTTCGGTGCCGTATCCGCACCCGCGATGCTGAGCGCCTTGTAAGCCAATACGGATATTGGCACTGCGATTCATGCTGTCAATCTCATTCAGAACAACCTCGCCAAGCAGTTCGCCCGTATCCTCCAGGATGATGACAAAATCGGCCCGATCAACGTTCATTGCTCCGATTTTGTTTATCCACGCTGCAATTGCATCACGTGTAAAATCAGTTTGCGAGCCCGTAAGCTCATTCATCTCTACATCCTGCAAAAAAGAATAATAGGCGTCCAAATCAGACTCCCTTGCATAACGCAATATGATGGGGCTTCCTTCATTGCGAAGCTGTGGTAATGGTTGTGTCATAATCTACTTCTCCTTACTTATATGTTATCCATTATTAGCGGAATTTCGTCTTCACCCTAATCGAACGACTAATTGATCTCCGACTGGATAATAATACGTTCCATTATCGTAATAGATACATTCCCATTCCTTATAGGCGTTCGAATATGACATAGCTATAATGGCTACAGAAGCATCTGGTCGTTCAAGCAAAGACAGCTCTCGGTTTCCCCCCGTATGCAGCTCATGCTTTGCCATGAAATATATTTCCTTCGACTGTTCTCCCGATAACTCGCTCGAATAAAAGCCTATCACTTCTTCCTCCAATTGTTCTAAGCTATAGTAGGCTGAAATGTGCTGTGGAAAAATCGTTTTGACTGCGTGAATTCGCCATAAATCAAAAGCCTGCCTGCTCGTCAGTCCAGCTGCATGCTGATTAGCGGTATGGTTGAATTCTGCCAGAAACGAAGCATATAAAGAAGCTTCCCAATATATACTGCCATCCTTCAGACCGGAAGCCGCTCCCGTTCGAGCTTCATCAGTCTCAATATAAGGTAACTTCCAAATGACCCAATTAGCTAGCTTAAACACCTGGACAAATCCTTCACTGCTGCAGCCAGGCTGGAAACATTCTTCGCAAACGTCCAATTGAATTAAATTTTCGCGGATCTCAATGGATGGAAGATTTCCTGAAATACGAATTCCATTTAGCAGCAGGCTTCTACTAGCGATTTGGTCTAATCCAGCCGCTGTTAGCCCAGAAGACGATGAAATCAGCTCATATGTTGAGACTCTCATAATCATGCCTCTATTCCTTGTTTCAATTATTTATCCGCTCAGTCTTGCAACCAAGCGGCTCTGTATATATTCTACATTCGCTAGCTGTCTGTGAAGCTCCTTTTATCGCTATTCCATTTAGAGCGGCAGAGCAAAGTAGCCATGGTCTCCTTTGCTCTATTGCTTTTCAAGTCACTTATTCTGCCAGCTGCAGCAACTCATCAACAACAAGTTGCGGCTGGTAGCTGTGTATGTAATGTGAGCTGTCTTGCACGATGATTTGCTTGCCGGCAACGGACCACGATGGTAGTGCTGCTTCACCTTCCAACCAAGCTTTATCTTCAGCCAGCTTGCCGAAGTAGTCGGCAGTCAAGACTGTAATAGGGATATGCAGAGGCTTCCCGCCCGCTAATACGGTTTCGGCATTTTCTCGGCTTTGTCTTATTTCATCCCTCATATTCCGATTCCCAACCTTAAGCAGCATGGCTTTTCGATTCAGCTCCTTTCTCTCCTCCGTCAACAGCTTATCTCCGTTGCTTTGGTCAGCGACCCAACCGGCGAAGCCGTTTAGATGATATAAGGTACGTAATATGCCCGTTGTGCGAAGAGCGCTGTGTAACCAAGGAATAAAAGTAAGCTCCGGGCTCGTTTGATAATATTCCGGACTCCCGCCTTCAATAAGCAGAATGCCTTTTACTTCTTCGGGAAATCGCTGTGCATATCGAATAGCTTCCAGTGAACCCAGGGAGTGAGCCGCAAACACATAAGGCGGTTTCTGTCCGGAGACTTGAAGCAGTTCATGAATTTCGTCGGTAATCGTATCGATATCCCGCTTTCCGCCCGTCATATCGCTGTAGCCATAACCGAACCGATCATAGACTGCTATCTTCACATGCTGCTTTAGACCTTCATACAAGGGGGAAAAATCAACGTAAGGATTGACGGTTCCCCACCCCGAAGCGAAAACGACCGTCACATCCCCTGTTCCCTCCGTATAGAGATGCATCATATTGCCTGCTACATCATACCGATTCCCGACAGGGTGGTAGGTTTTTCTGTCTTGCTTCGCTCCGTACCATTGATATACGGTCCCGATAGCTGCTAACGTCACAAGTATGACGAGTAGGCTTATCGCTGCTTTTCGAACACGTCTCCACAAACTCTTCCGTCTCCCTTCAAGCGATTCGTTTCCCTTCCAGAGGCAACACTTCCCTACAAATATATAGGAATAAATTGTAAAATAATACCGCCTGAAGCAGGGGCAATTCCCCCACCTTTGGTCTATTTATAAGTTGCAACAAAATTATCCACTACGCGAGACAAAGCTACGCTGCACTTTGTACACTCTACTCGTCGTTTATGTGACCTCTCTCTTGCTACGCTGTAGTTTCTGCTACAGAATGCCTCATTTCCTGCGATTATTCGCTCATAAACGCGATTCTGTTGCACTATGTACATCGTAGCCTCCCCAGTCGGCTGCCATGTCAGGTTTCTATTGCATGAATTGCAATGTACGTTTCATACTACAA
>NZ_JBFRGD010000043.1:0-22234 GCF_052115165.1 Paenibacillus sp. 2TAB23 | reverse complement strand
ATGTTATCCCAGTCTTATAGGCAGGTTACCCACGTGTTACTCACCCGTCCGCCGCTAACCTTGTCCCGAAGGACAAGATCCGCTCGACTTGCATGTATTAGGCACGCCGCCAGCGTTCGTCCTGAGCCAGGATCAAACTCTCCAAATGGAAGTTTTCGCTTCGACGCGATGTCGAGGTGAAAAGCTTCATGGTTTGAAATGCTCATTACATTTGTTATCGCTTTTTCGCTTATCCCGAAGGATTTGCGAGGCAGTTGTTACTCGTTGTTCAGTTTTCAAAGAGCAATCTTTTCTTTCGTTTGTAACGCTTGTTTTGCTTGTCGTCCGCGTGTTTCTCTCGGCCGGAATTAGAATATATCATGTATGCGCCCATGAGGTCAAGCGATTTTTAAAACTTTTTGAAATTTATTGTTTAACCCTGTCGTTTCCTGCTTATTTTGTCGTGCTCGCTTGCAGCTCCCGCCAGACTTTCTTATTGCTGTACTTCCGTTCAGAGCTAATATCTTCTCCGAACCATTCCGGTGCTTGGAAAGCGTTCGCTGTTTCCTCGGAATCAAACTCTACTTCTAGCACAGACAGCTCGATCTGATCATACGTGTCTATTTCAATTGTCCTGCCATCCCATTTCGCCGTAATCCGGTTTTTCGTCAGCGCTACGAAACCAAAGGCTTTGACAATCTGCTCATAAATCGACTCCGATATGGCATATTCAATTTCCTCGCGCGACAATCCGTTGCCTAGCTTAAAGGTATGCGTATACGAAACCTCACCGCTCGCCAAGTCTACAATGCGACGTACACGAAGCTCTTGATTCTCATCGATGGCCAGGTAGGTTTGCTCAATCCTTTGTTCAGAAACAAGCTGCACCTTCGCCTGCTCGATTAATGCGCTCGGAAATGCAGGAAGAAGAAACTTGCGTTCGATTTCTAATGACATCATGTACTCCCCTTTACTCATCATTGTCTTCTAGAAAAAGCTCATGGAGCATTTTCTCTCTGTTGTTGATAAATTGCTTCATCAAGATAAAATGATCGGTTTCCTCCAAAGTCATCCGCTCAATTCCCTCAGAAGATAAATTATAAATCACCGAGTCAGGATAAGCCATTAGAATCGGCGAGTGTGTGGCGATAATGAATTGCGATCGTCTCTGTACCAGCTCATGGATGCGCGAGAGCATAGCCATTTGACGAAAAGGAGAAAGAGCCGCCTCCGGCTCATCCATCATATAGATGCCGTTCCCGCTAAAGCGGTTGAGAAACGTTGCGAAAAACGATTCGCCATGCGACTGCTGATGCAGCGACTTCCCGCCGTAAGAGTCAATAATGCGCGTGCCTCGTCCACCTTCACGGTCCAATTGATCAATATTTGTTGCCACATTGTAATAGCTTTCCGCACGGAAGAAGAAGCCGTCCCGTGGTTTGTTTACGCTCCGCACCAGCCTCAAGTACGCATGCAGCTCGGAATGCGTCGCTTCTGTCGCGAAATTGAAATTGATTGTTCCACCCTCCGGATTAAAGCCTAGTCCAATAGCCATCGCTTCCAGAAGCGTTGATTTGCCCATGCCATTCTCCCCGACGAGATACGTTACCTTCGGATGGAATTCCAGCTCCTCTAAATTCTGTATGGCACTTAGATGAAACGGGTACGTGTCGAAACTAGGTACCGATTCCCTTAGGAGCTTTATGCTTCTTAAATACAGACCTTGCTGGCTTTGTCTCAAGGCGCACGCCTCCCGCACAATCAAGTCTTTTTAAGCAAATTTCTCAACTAGCCGCAGCATTTTTTGAACTTTTTCCCGCTTCCGCAAGAGCAAGGATCGTTTCTGCCGATTTTTTTCCGAGACTGTAGATCGATAACGTCGGCTTTCGCCGCTTGGTTCGGCCCTTCATTCAGCAGGAGGCTTGCGCTTGCCCGCTTAGCGGACAGCTCCTTCGGCGAGTAGCCTTTAATCGCCCATTGCTTCGTACTGTTCATCAAAGGAACCAATAGATTCGTGATCGCGTTCGCTATTTCCAAGTTTGGTATATCGATGAATTCCTTCGTAGTGCCAAGAACCTCAGCCAATGAATTTCCATTTTTGGCTGCATCGACGCAGGTTTCAGCCAACAGATCTGCTTCTGCCCGATCGATCTCATAACGGTGCAGCACAAATCGAACAAGATTCATATAAGGGGTACTGCGTTCTACATATTCCGGATCGCCTGCTCTCAGCAGCTGCTGCTTCGTAATCGGACAGAAATCCAGATCATTCCGAAGCGACCGTTCCCTTATAATACCCTCGGGATTCTCGCATAGCACGCTTGATACAAGCTGATTTTCATCAAATGTAAAGGTGTCATAATAACATTCAGCCTCATGCAATACATTGTACAGCTCATAGGCTGCGCTACTATCATCAGTCTCTGTAATGATAAAGGATTGCAGCTCGTCTACAGTCAGAACCCCGTAGTAGAACATTAAACCATGCGTAAGCCGAATCCATTCCGTATTGCGGCTAACGTTCGTATGCTCCTGCAGTAAAGTTGTTTCTTTGAAATAAGCAACCAGCTCCGCAGGCATTAACACAACATGCTTGCCCTCCAACGTTCCTTGGAATAGAATACCCCGCTCACGGAAGTACTCATATTGTTGAAACTCAAGCAATGGATTATCCCAGATGCCATCGTTTTTCACTATCTTTTGAATAAGTTTAAGCCTGTTATAGTCAAAGCTGTCTATGACTTCAGCCAAGTGCTCCGAAATTTTTTCCGACAGCTTTTCCACAAGACCTTGCTTGTTAAGCGAGCTCAGATTGCTTATTTTCAAATTTGTGCGAATACTCGTCAATTGCTGTTTAGACAAGGCTCCCAGCGCATCCGCAAAGGTGAGTGGATAAGAGAGCTGCGGCCACAGTTTTTCCAATGCTTTATCAAGTTTCATAGTCATGGTAATCTCCTAAATCATAGACGTATTTCATGCTCTTCTAGCAATAATGAAGGCAATCCCAAAAGACATGCAGGTTCAAAGATAACAAAAATCGCAGTTGGAATCAATGCAAAGCTGTATTTTCAAGGCGCATATCTTGTAAATACAGCCTATTCGTGATAGATTTTACCACACTCTTTTCCCCATAATAAATAGGCTGTCCTCGCGAGCTTACAGCCCAACAAAGACAGCCTATAGCGCTGAATTCCACATTATTTCTCCACGTTCTTTACCGTTAACAGCGAATTCAAATGCTCGAGCAAATTCCCGCCGCCAGTCAATGAAATATTGCCGATTTTCTCGCAAATTTTCTCGAGAAATTCAAGCTCTTTCAGCCGGTACAGCGTGCCGTTCTCATCCATCAGCTTAGCTGTGTTAAGCAAGCTCCGCGTTGAGGCTGTTTCCTCACGCCGAGTGATCAGAGTAGCCTGTGCCTTTTTCTCCGCAAGCAGAACCGTATTCAAAATATCCTTGATGTCTCCGGGAAGAATGATATCTTTCAAGCCCGCCGATATAAATTGCACGCCGTAGTGCTCCTTCTGCTCGTTCAAGCGCGAGAGAACAAATGCCGCAATTTCCTGCTTCATGCGCAGCAGGTCATCCAGCTTCAATGTACCGACGTACTCACGCAATATAAGCTGCAGCAAGATATACACCTGATCCTCGAAACCTTTGATTTGAATCGCTTTTATGGGATTCACAACCTTATACTGGCACACAAAATTAAGCCGCAGCGTCACTTTATCCTCTGTCATGATTTCTTGGCCGGTCATGTCGAGCTGAAGCTGGCGCAGATCCAATGTTTTCACTTGAACGCTTGTCGGGCCCTTCCAGAAAAAATATTTACCCGGGCGAAGCTCACGCTGCAGCACATTATTATAGAAGAGAAGGCCTGTCTCGTAGCTGGCAACCTCGATTGTTTGCATATAGCCTTGCAGCTTACCGAGCAAGGAACGGTCGACTTCCTCTGCTATTTCCGGGTTTCGAATATCAACGCGTATAAACGTATGCTTCTTCATGACATTCCAGAAAGCATACAGCCCCGCTGTTAGCAGACCGCTGAATTTGCCATCCTCGAAATGCAGCACATACTCGTAATCTTGAACATCTGCGATCGTCAACTCTGAGGTCAACTGCTCATCATGCAAAAACAGCTGAAGCTCCTTATTGGGAACGGAAAACCGCTTAGCTACATGTTGGATGACGACAGCATCGTCCGAAAAACTCATATGGCGATATACACCAGGCTGAAGCAGTTTGACATAGCTCCCTTTTTTGAAAAGCAAACCGCGCTCATCGCCTTTAACCGTTATTTTTTTAAACATGAATAACACCTCTTTATCATTGGGTGGTAACCTTCCTGGCAGAAGCTCTCATGCAGCGAGGCCGGAATCAGGCTTAAGAAAGAAGCTGTACAGCATTGTGACATCGCTATTGCCAGCCGCATTCGGATGCAACCTCCATCCGCTGCTTGCTCGTTTTTGCTTGGTCATAAGGGGCTGCCCGCTCCAATCGGTATCCACCGATCTCATAGGCTTTGCCGCATTGAGTGCATACAGCCAGCTCTGAGCGCTCCTGCGGAAGGTTCGTTCGTACACAGCTTGTTTTCTCCTTTGGAGGGAGTCATACATTCTCTACCAGAGAGTTATCGCGGATAAGGCGATACCAAGGGATTCGAACCCTTACATGGGGGAGATTCCGCCGAGATGGTCGTACAGCATACAGACGCATAGGATGCGTGAGCACTGCGGGATTATGGTAAATCCCTGCCAAGGTACGCCATTCGAACGTGAACCTCATCTATTATTGAAATGATCTTTAATAGCAATAGAAATAGATTAAATGCCCTTAATCGCAGCCATTGGCTTGCATTTGGCTACTACATCGGCTAAAGATGCGCCAACGACGCTGTCGATAATTTGGTCTACATCTTTATAAGCCTGCGGGCATTCATCGAGAATCGTCTGCAACGATGCATGGTTGACGAGAATTTCGTCCTCCGTGCCAACCTTAAGCGATCGCTCGAACTCATCCACCGTCACCAGCTGCTTCGTTGCCTTTCGGGACCTGGCCCGCCCTGCACCGTGGCAAATAGAGTAAAAGTTTTTCAGGCCTTCCTCTTTGCCCACCATAATGTAGGAGGACGTCCCCATCGAACCAGGAATAAGTGCGGGGTGCCCCGTTTCCTTATAGACAGGCGTATTCAGGAAATGTCCGGGCGGAAGCGCACGCGTCGCCCCTTTGCGGTGAACGAGCATCGGCTGGTTGCGGTGAAACTCTTTTAGCGCATAATTATGCATCAGGTCGTAAAGAACCGGCATTTCGAGACTCGGTCCGAATATTCCGCGGAAAGCTTCACGAACGCCGAATGCAATCATATGCCGATTGCTAACGGCGAAATTAAGCGCAGAGTACATAAGGTTCAAATAGGTCTGCCCTTCTTGGCTGTTAATGGGGGCATAAATCAAGTTCGGATCAGGATTGCTGACTCCCCACTGATTCATGGCTTCCTTGATCGTCTTGTTATGCTCCCGTCCGACCATGCCGCCCCAAGAGCGTGATCCGGAATGGATCATGACGACGACCTGACCGTCGAACAAGCCCCATTTCTCCGCAACGTCCTTGTACGCCTCATTCATTTCCAAATACTGAAGCTCTATGAAATGGTTGCCGCTGCCAAGCGATCCCAGCTGCCCCCGCGCATATTTCAAAATTTTCGGAGGCAGCTGTTTGAGGTAGCTGGTATCGAACGCAAATCGCGATTGCTCAACATGCGTCAGCCACTGGCTATCCGGTACGTATTTCTTAGACAAACCATGCAAACCATGCTCGACTACGCTCATGACGTCGATATCTTCATAGTTGGAATTTTTCCGTTCATTCGTCGGAACGTACTTCTCAATGGCTCCTATGAGCGCTCTGCGCAAATCCTTATCCATCAAATCGCGCTTATGCAGCGAAGTCGTATGAACCCTCATTCCGCATCCGATGTCCGAGCCTACGATCGAGGGAGACACGCAGCCGTTTTTCATACTCCATACTGCCGTCGTGCCAATGCAAGTACCAATGCCTACATGTGCATCAGGTGTGTAGCTCATATATTGATTTCTAGGAATTTGTAGGTTATTGTCAGCCATTTCGTATACCTTTTCTCCGAATGTTTGGAGCACCTCATCGTTTGCAAATACGTGAAGCCGTCCGTGCTCGAGCTCCATTTCATGGTGATTGCCGCCATGCTTCTTATGCTGCATCCGCATTGTCGTCCCTCCCGCCTTTCTTCTTTTATTCCGGCGCGTCGCCTTCTTGTAAGCATTATTTTGCCTGAATGCAGCGTGCGTGAACATGGCGTAAGTATGACGACCAAGGAAAATTTTCCTTTTTGTTCAAATCCGCGAGCTACCTGTTATGATAGATAGACATGATCGTTAAGGACCGGAGGTACGGGTATGGCCAGAGAAAGCTTCGATAAGGAAATCCAATTTTTACGCATGCTTGTGCTTACGAGCGGAGCCTACAATCGCCAGCAATACGCGGATAAACTCGGCATATCCGTGCATACCTTCGACAAAACGATTAAGCGGCTCAAAGAAATCGTAAACGCCGTCTATCAGAAGGCTCCTGCCGCAAGCGGCAAGGAATTCGCTGAGACGATACGCTACAGCTATCTGGATTCCTCGGATCCCATGCTGCTGTTTCTGTTTCGCGCCAAATCGCTGAAAGAATCGGAAAGCCAGCGCCTGTCCTTACTGCTTGCTGCTCTGCACGGAGAAGCAATGACCGTAAGTGAGCTTCTTGACCTATGCTGCTCCGGCATGCCTGCGGAGCTATCGCTGCCCGACGAGAAGACCATCCGCGGCGATCTCAAATATTTGGAGCAGGTTGGCGTTATCAAGCGAGCGACCGCAGCGCGTCCCTACCGCTATCGAATCAACAATGACTTAGTCCGCGAGCTGTCCCATGACGAGCTTCAGGATCTTTATGATTTCGTGGATATCATGGCGAATACTCAGCTGCCTTCCGTGCAGGGATACTTGCTGCGCGACGGACTCAAAAAGCATATCGTCCGGGAGAAGGAAGACATCGGCCGCACGGACTCCTTCTTATATAAATATCACTATTACTCGCGCTTATTAGATGAGGCTCATCTATTCACGCTGCTAAGCGCGATTCGCAGCCGCAGTTGGGTCAGCTTCCTCTATTTCTCGCCCAAGAAAGAAACGAGCTACGCCTCCAAAAATACAAATCCGCTATTCGAAAAGGATACAGACGGGCTTAATGAAACGATGCTTCCGCTTAAAGTCATCTACGATCATCAATATGGGCGCTGGTACCTGCTTGGCCATCATCCGCGCAGCGGCATTAAAAAATATCGTCTGGAGGGGCTTACCCAGGTTGCCGAAGGAACCGCTGCTGAGGAGACGTTGTTCGAAGCCAAAAGCTCTGAGCTCGAGCAGCGCATCAAGCATAGCTGGCTGATCGATACAGGCAGAACCGTTGCGGTCAAGGTTCGCTTCTTCCATCCAGGGCACGGTATTCCAAGCTTCGTCAAGGAACGCGTACTGCTTCAGGGACAATGGGGAACGATTACGGAAGAATCAGAGGAATCCTTTATTTATGACATTGAGGTAAACGGGACGATTGAGATCAAACCATGGATCAGGAGCTTCGGCTCCAGCTGCGAAGTGCTCGCGCCCTTGAAGCTTAGGGAGGAAATGATTGCGGAGTGGAAGGAGATTAGGAACTACTATGAATCCATTTGAAAAAATATTCAATTATCAAATCTTATCCCGGCTGGAAGACTCCGGAACGATGATAATTACGCAGCACGAGCGCGGCTGGCTGAAGCTGATGCTGGAGCATCCCGCAGCCGCCAGTGCCTTTGAGCTTGACACCCTTCATAAGCTGCGGGCTATATTAACGCAGGACCCTAGCCTAGATACGGACGGCTTGCTGCACAAAGCCGCAAGCAAGGAGCGGCATGTCTATCATCCGTATGTCCGCCTCATCCGGCAAGCCATTTTGAAGAACGCCGTACTGCAAATCAGCTATCTGAATAAAAGGGGTGAAGCGTCCTCTTCGCAGGCATGCTTTCCTTATAAACTCGAATACTCGATGGTGAAGCGAGAATGGTATTTACTCTATTATCAAATAAGCAATCGGAGATTAATGCGATCCAAGCTGGAGAAGCTGCTTGGGCTTGCAGAGCAGACGTGTTCGGAGGCGCTTAGCGAGCAGTACAAAGCTTCTATTCATACTTTGCTCAGTAGGCGGAGCGTTAGTGCGGATATCCTTATTGAACCGCAATACAATGGGGAGCTTTCACGAATATTGTACGCTTTTTCCTGCTTCGAGAAGGAAGTCAGCTATGCGGCTGAAGCGAATGCGTATACGATACGCTTGTTCTTCGACAGCAGCGACAGCGAGTTTGTGCTTTCCAAAACCCGATTCCTCGGCAAACGGGTGCGAATTGTGGAGGGGGAGCACCTCAAGCGGCGGATGCTGGAATCCGCAACCAAGGCACTTGGGCGCTACGCCGGGTCAAGCGGTTAACAGCTGATCTCCTGTAGTCTATGACCGATCTGCTGCGTCCCGCCATCTGCTCTTTTCATTTGGGTCAAATGGCGGCTTTTAGCCGATTTTGACGGAAAATTTCATTTGTAATCATTATAAAATAATATTGATTTTCCTATGGAAAGCGGTAACATATGAGATGAGGCACAATCATATTAAACCATAGAGGTGAATTCATTATGAGTACAGAGAAGAACAAGCTTACAACAAGCTGGGGGGCTCCCGTCGGGGACAACCAAAACTCGATGACAGCCGGATCTCGCGGTCCTACGTTAATTCAAGATGTTCACCTGCTGGAGAAACTCGCGCATTTCAACAGGGAACGCGTTCCCGAACGTGTCGTTCATGCCAAGGGCGCCGGTGCGCACGGGTACTTCCAGGTTACGCATGATGTGACCCCTTATACCAAAGCCAGCTTCTTATCCGAGGTCGGCAAACGTACCCCCATGTTTATCCGCTTCTCAACCGTTGCAGGCGAGCTTGGATCCGCCGATACGGTGCGCGACCCGCGCGGCTTCGCCGTCAAGTTCTACACCGAGGAAGGAAATTATGACTTGGTAGGCAACAACACGCCTGTCTTCTTCATTCGCGATGCAATCAAATTCCCAGATTTCATTCATACACAGAAGCGCCATCCCCAAACTCATCTCAAAAACCCGAACGCCGTTTGGGATTTCTGGTCTCTCTCTCCCGAATCCCTGCACCAGGTTACGATTCTGATGTCTGACCGGGGCATTCCAGCCACGCTTCGGCATATGCACGGCTTCGGAAGCCATACCTTCAAATGGGTAAATGCGGAAGGGCAAGCCGTTTGGGTAAAATACCATTTTAAAACCGAGCAAGGCGTTCAGAACCTCGCCCCTGACGTTGCTGCACAAATTGCGGGAGATAATCCGGACTACCACACCGAGGATCTGTTCAATGCCATTGCAAACGGCGATTTCCCTGCATGGAAGCTATACGTACAAATCATGCCTACCGAAGATGCGGATACATATCGGTTCGACCCGTTTGACGTAACGAAGGTATGGTCTCAAAAGGATTATCCGCTTATCGAGGTTGGGCGCATGGTGTTAGACCGCAATCCGGACAACTACTTCGCTGAGGTTGAACAGGCGACTTTTTCTCCAGGGTCATTCGTCCCGGGTGTTGAAGCTTCTCCGGACAAAATGCTGCAAGGCCGATTGTTCGCTTATTCCGATGCCCATCGATACCGGGTTGGCGCAAACCATAATCAGCTGCCGATCAACCGTCCGACAAGCGAGGTCCTCAACCACCAGCGCGACGGTCAAATGCGGGCCGATGGCAACGGCGGCGCTTCGATGTACTATGAGCCGAACAGCTATGGCGGGCCAACGGAATCCACCGACCATAAGCCTGCTCCTTTCCAAGTGTCCGGTCAAGCAGACAGCGTCGGTTATGACCATCATGATCATTATACGCAAGCCGGAGACCTGTATCGTTTGCTTAGCGAGGAAGAACGCGCCCGCTTAGTCGATACGATCGTAGGAGCCATGAAGCCGGTGGAGAAAGATGAGATCAAGCTCCGCCAAATCGGACATTTCTACAAAGCGGACCCTGAGTACGGACAACGCGTCGCAGAAGGGCTCGGTCTTTCCGTCACGCAGCAATAATCATTTTTTTATATCCGATATAGACAAAGGGGATGGCCGCTCGGGCCATCCCCTTTGTCTATATCCCGCTTAGTTGAACGGGTAAATCCAGAAACGCTCCGTACCATAGCGCTCCCGTATTTCCTCATCCTCCAGCTTTTTGCTGCCCATGAGCTCAGCGGCTTGGAATTGGGAGCGGTGAGCCTCAATGGAAGCCATCTTAGGCTTCAAATAATCCTTAACGTCATTCAGCAAATGCGGCTTGCCTAACACTTGCTGATGGTTTTTGGAGAAAGCTACGCCATACACAACCGGTTGCTCCTCCTTGGGCAGCCTGCTAATCGTCCGTACGACGGCAGCGCCGCATGCATCATGGTCCGGATGCACACTAAAGCCAGGGTAAAACGTATATACGATCGTAGGGCGCAGCTCTTTAAGCAAATGGTCCAGCTGTTCGTCCAAATACGCCTGATCCTCGAATTCAATCATCTTGTCATGGAAGCCCAGCATTCTCAGATCCTGAATACCGATTGCTTCGCAGGATCTCTCCAGCTCGAGCTTACGGACATGCGGAAGCGTTACCCGATTAGCAAAAGGCGGGATTCCCATGTTCCGGCCCATCTCCCCTAGCGTCAAACAAGCATAAGTGACATGAGCTCCGTCATCTATATGTTTAGCAAGCGTGCCTGATACCGTGAACGCCTCGTCATCAGGATGCGGAAAAACGACCAATATATGCTCAGCCATAACGTTTTCTCTCTCCTCTCTCATTAAAAGGGTTCCCTGCTTAATTGAAGCGAAACGACCAGCTTCCCTTGCCCATCATGTCCTGCGAGCAGCAGTCTTCCTGTCTCCTGCTCCTCCCAATGCGTCAATCCCTCCGTATAGATCCAGCCCTCTGCCATCTTGAGACCGACCCGGTAAGGACCAATCCCCGCGATAGACCCATGGGAATATTTAATTCTGGCATTCGTAATGAAATTCGCTGCCGGATGTTTCGAGCTGTCAATATGGGACGCATAGGCTCCCGTAGTCATCTCAAGATGAAGATAAAGCTCCTCATCCTTAAAGCTTTCAATCATGAGCTGTACTTTATCCAGATTGATGAGCTGCAATCTAACCCCTCCTTGGTCTCCCCAAAACGATTATAATTTCTATGAATGCAATCATTCTAACATACTTGAATAGAAACAAATAACTTAGTCCATTTGAACTAGCTTTGTATCTAGTATATATGATATACTAACTTCCAAATTTATAGAGCATAGGTCATGAAATATGGATTTTTTTATTGCGTGATTCTATCTACCAGGAGGCCAGACATGAGAAATTTATCGATTAGCAAAAAACTGCTTGGAGGGTTTATATCTGTCCTTATCTTATTAGCTATCATAATGACGATTAACTTGGTACAGCTTATATCGCTCAACCATACATACACCGAATTGATTGAAGACCGCACCAAGAAGATGCTGGAAGTGAAGGATATGGTCATTGCCGTCAAATCGGAACAAATCGCTGTCCGTGTATATGCCATGCTTGGCGACGAAACCTCGCTCAAAGGAATTACATCCTCCCATGAATCTTATATTTCCATTAGCAAGCAGCTGGCAGCAGCTGTAAAAACACCTGAAATGATTGAAATGCTTAAGCAATCCGATGCCGCTGAGAACGAATATTTCGAGCTTGCCAAGGAAGTAAGCGAACTCAAAAAACAAAACAAAGAACAAGAGTTTACTGCTCTCCTATCGAATCAAGGCCGTACTATTATTGCGCGCTTTGAGAAGATATTAACGGATATGGAAGCCTATCAGCAAAGCTTGCTGGATACAAGTCAAGTACAAGCATCCAAACAAGTCGAGGACGTCATTTCTCTCGTTATTATTTTGGGCATCATCACACTTGTATTGGGCTTAGCAATTGCTATTCTTATCGGCAGGCTCATTTCGAGACCGATTGTGGAGCTGGCAAAAGCAGCCGAGAAAATTGCTACCGGCGACCTTACAGGCAAGCCCATTATGATGAAAAGCAACGATGAGATTGGCATGCTGTCCAGCTCCTTTAATATGATGGCTAATAATCTTAGGGCACTCATTGTGCGGGTAGGCAGCTCCTCAGAACAAGTAGCTGCGTCTTCTGAGAACCTAAGCGCAAGCGCTGAGCAAACGTCTCTCGTGACGGAACAAATTGCAATCACCATTCAAGATGTTGCCACGGGAGTAGACCGCCAGGTGACCTTGGCCCATGAAGGCTTCCAGACCATCCATGAGATGTCGATCGGCTTCCAGCAGATCGCTGCAAATACACAAACGGTATCTGCCAAGGCTGCAGAAGCATCAGAAAAAGCGATTTCCGGCAATGAATCGATAAAATCGGCGGTCGCCCAAATGAATGCGATCAATGATACGGTCAGCGGGCTTGCCGAGGTTATCAGTGAGCTGGACGGCAAATCAAACCAAATTAATAACATCGTCGGCGTCATTACCGAGCTATCTGCCCAAACCAATTTATTGTCTCTAAATGCTGCAATCGAAGCGGCAAGAGCAGGCGAGCACGGTCGCGGCTTCGAGGTTGTCGCCACCGAGGTACGGAAGCTGTCACAGCAATCGTCTGACTCGGCTCAGCAGATATCCTCCCTCATCTCTTCTATTCAGGCTGAAATGGCGAAAGCCGTTCAATCGATGGAGAAGGTGACAGCCGAGGTTCACTCCGGTATTTCAATCGTACATACAGCTGGACAATCCTTTGACTATATTCGCGAGGCTGCCGAAGCGGTTGCAACGGAATCAGAAGAGGTTTCCGCCTCCGTCGAACAGATGACAGCAGGAGTAGACGAAATGACCGGATCAATGAAAATGATTGCTGAGGTAACGGAAAGCTCAGCAGCGGGCGCAGAGCAAGTGACTGCATCCACGCAAGAGCAGCTCTCTTCCATGGAAGAGATAAGCTCATCGTCAAGCGCGCTAGCTAGAATGGCGGAGGAGCTTCAGCAAACAATCAACCAATTCAGAGTAAGATAACCGTAAGAGCACTCCTACTCAGCCGGCATTATGTGGTATACTGCTACAATATTACTATGCAGGAGGATCAGTCCGATGAAAATTTATGTCGTTCAATCGTTTAATGAAGACGGTCTGGAAAATGTTTATGTGGGAGCAGATGAGGAAAAAGCGCTGTCGCTGAAAGCAGCCGACTTCGACCATTGTGATGCCTTGTTTGTTGAGATTTGGGAGGACGGCGCGAAAACCGATGACTTCCGACTGCTCGAATCGCCAGAGGATGCCGAGGAAGAGACAGAGCAGGAAGCTTAACATACGCTCTCCAAAAATAAATAGGCTTGCAACCTTTTGTCGAACACGGTCGTCTAGTGTTCGACTTTATTTGTTAAGGAGAGAACTAAATGCTACATATGAAAAAATCGTTGTCCAAAATGGCTGTTCTTGCACTCACCGTGTCCATGCTTGCAACCGGCTGCAACAATGCAGGGAATGATCCGGTTAACAACTCATCGGCTGGCAATGCGACGAATGAGGCTGAAGCCACCGAGCAGCCTACCGTTAATCCTGCTACGGATGAACCCGTCGCTACCGAAGCACCTGCTGGTGAAGCTGCTACGAGCGAGCCCGCGGTTACCGAAGAGCCTGCCGCTGATGCTGCGACGAGCGAGCCTGCGGCAACGGAACAGCCAACTACAGCAGATGAACCGCAAGTTAAGCCAGCTAACCCGCCCGGCAGACCTTCTGGCGGCAAGCCTGCTCAACCAGCGGCACCGAAGGAGAAGCCAGCCGCTACTGCCACGCCGACACAAAAACCGACGCAAAAGCCAACACAGAAGCCGAGTGCAACCTCTAAGCCTACTGTAAAGCCTGCCGAGGTCGTTAACGTATCGGATATCTCCGATAAAATCATTGCCGATATGGAAATGCCACGCATGATTCCTGCCGAAGGCGAGCTGGTTAAAGACATGTACGGTATTGATGCAAGCACGCTCCTGTCAGAAGGCATTTTCCTGCAGGCCATGATGAATACAAAGGCAACAGAGCTTGTTATTGTAAAGCTGAAATCGGACAAAAGCTATGATGCGGTCGTTGAAGGCTTAGAGGCACGCGCCGCACAAATCCAAAAAACGTTCGAAACCTATTTGCAGGATCAATACGAGGATGCCAAAAATTATAAAATCGTCCGTAAAGGCGATTATGTGATGCTCTCTATCTCTCATGATCAGGACAAGGTTCTTGAAATCTTTAATGGATTTTTCAAATAAACGCAAAGAGAGACTATTCGAGTAGTCAGTCTGGATATGCCAGCTCCCTCCTTGTACCTATTAAGAGGTAACATAAAGAACCTTCCGCTCCGCTTTTATAGCGAAGTTGAAGGTTCTTTCCGCGTGATAGGGGTTGGGCCGCATTGGATTATCATGATATGGGCACTAGTAGCACTAGTACTTAAGCCGATACCTTGTCAGCCTGCCTCGCAGCCCCTAGTCTAGCAGCTCCGCGCAAGCATGCCGTTATTGCCACGCACTCACCAAAGGTCAGCAGCAGCAGCATAAAGTCCTGCAGCATGCCCATGCCATCCACGCTCCAACCAAACAGCTTCATATTGACTTGCATAAACAAAATATGCCCGAAGAAGACCACCATGCTGAACAGGCTAATCGCTTTGTTGTATTGATGCACCGTTTTGCTTTGAATGCGCAGCAGGCCGTAGAAGATAATAAGCGTATTCGGCAGCATGCTGAAAGCAAGCTTATAGTCCGTTGTCCATTCACTGAAAATAAGCAGCAGCGCTGTCTCCACAATAGTAAGAACAATCGCGAATGTCACCATCCGCTTCATATTCAGCTTCAGGAAGCCTTCCTCGTATTTGGCAATCAACGCCCCGATGATGACAAAGGTTAAACCAAATCCGATGTACCTTGTCACAAATAGATACAAATAGCCGATATAAATTGGATCAATGGATGAATAGCTCTCAGCTGTGATACCCAGCACAGTTTTGAGACTTCCCGAAACGAATTGCATGCTTACAAAGCCTAGCAAAGCTAGGCCGGCAGCAAGACGAAAGTATTGCTTTTGAAAAAGTACAAATGCAGCAAGCAAACCAAAAACAAGCGGCGGAATAAACCAAAATTGAATAAAGGGCCCGTTTAAAAAAATGGCCATAAACAATACTTTAGCCTGAATCATCAGGTTTCCTGTTCCCAGTCCATCGCTAACCAGCTTCGGAAAGATGCTTCCTGCAATAAACAAACAACAAAATAAAGCATAAATGATGCCAATGCGCTTGAAGTATTTAAGCATATACGAGCGCGGACTGTCAGCATGGGTCCAGCTTTTGTAGGCTAGGAAACCAGCGACGACATAAAAACAAGGCACGACGATCCGGGTCGCAAGCGAAGTAAACTGTATGATCGCTTGACCAGGCAATAGCGCCATATAACGAATAAGCATGAGATGCGCAACGAGCACGAGCAAGGAGCCCGCCAGCTTGAATAGCGTAATGCCCGGGTAAAATTTACGCATTCTTCCGAAGCTCTCCCTTCCCGCTCAGCACCATCGACTTAATCTCGGCAATCGATATTTTACCCGTTGGAGATAGAGGGAATCCCGGAAGAAATACAATATAGCGCGGCAGCTTAAAGGCTGATAAATAAGGAGTCATGTCTTTTTTCAGCTTATCTGGCGTCAAACCTGCCCCTTGCCTTGCTACCACGCAAGCGCATACCTGCTCGCCGTACAGCTCGTCGGGCACTCCGATCACTAGCGCTTCATCAATATCCTCATGCCGCAGAAGTACATTCTCGATTTCGACTGGAGATATTTTTTCGCCGCCGCGGCTTATCATCCGGTGCAGTCGTCCCGTGATCGTTAAGTGCCTCTGATGATCCAGAAAACCAAGATCTCCAGACTTATACCAGCCATCCTCGGTCATGCTCGCCTTATCGTAGGCCTCATTCGTATAACGCATGACTCTGTGGCTGCGAATCGCAATTTCTCCGTGCTCATGGGGCGGCATCGCTTCCCCCGTATCCGGGTTAAGGATCCGAACCTCAACGAGCTTATCCACCTTCCCGCCAATACTGTACGCGCCCTTCTCGAACTCCTTGTAATTGATCAAGCCGCTCAGCAAATTCGTATGGCTAAGAAGCTTGTACAGCAGCAGCAGTACTACGTTGTTTCTACGATTTACGAAGCAGGTTCCATTCGCAACGGCACCTGCTTCCGACGAGCCATAGCTGACCATAAAGAAATACAGACTCATCCCCTTCATGATTTTTTGCAAAATCGTATTATTGACAGCGGCCGATGTAAATGCGATGCCTAGCAACGATTTGAGATTGAATTCCTCTCTGCGGGGCGAGAGCAGCATCTGCTGGACCATATACGGAGTTCCGATCAGTACTCTGCATTTCTCCTTCTCCACGGCTGCTAACGCATTCAAAGGGTTGAAATGACTGAGCATGACAATTCGGATATTGCAAGACTTCAAGCTGGTAAACAACGTGGCGAATCCGCCGAGGTGATATAAAGGGAGCAAGTTCATAACGGCAAAATAACGGGTTATCTTGTCGCTCAAAGACATAAGCAGCGAATTCGTTTTCCCCGTGTCATTGCTTTGGTCGGAGGAAATGAGAAATGATGCGGTTGACCGCAGCACACCCTTCGGAAGCCCCAGCGTACCTGAGGTATAAAGGAGAATAAGCGGATCTTGGGGAGATATAGACCTGCAAGCGGCCTCAAATGCGGTCTCCTCCATAACAGAGCCAAACGTTTTCAAATCCGCATAAAGTAGGAACGGCGTACTTTCCTGCGCACCCGGTCCCTCGTCCAGTACGAAAATATGCTTCGGGAGCCACTCGCCTGTATCTGCTGCTTCCCTGCTATCGTGTATGATTTCCTGTACGATCGACGGAAAATGGTTTTGCTGCGCCTCGGCGCCCATTATCAGAGCGACTGGTTTCGCGTCCTTCAGATAATGCCCTAGCTCCTGCTTTTTGGAATATGTATTGAGAGGCACGATAACGGCGCCTACACATGCAGCGGCAAACATAGCTGCAATCATCTCTGCCCTGCCTGGCATGAGAACCGCTATTGCATCGCCTTTCTTAACGCCAATCCGCAGAAAGCCTTTTGCCAGCAAGCGTGCTTCCTCCCATATCATTTGCCAGGTGTAATGCTGGTTTATACCTGGAAAGCTGTAGGCTACATCATGAGCACTCTCGCTTGCTCTTTTGTGAAGCAAATACGGAATGGTAGCGCTGTTCCAATCAGTTTTTTTCTTCATTCCTGTTAACCCCCGCTTTGTAAAATGGAACGGTACAGCCTCGTGCTGTACGATATTTATGTTTATACAAACTTTATATCGAACAAAATGTTTGATATATACTTCATAAGTGTCTTTCCATATCTGTTATATCTAATATAACATCAAAGTAGTTCTTAATAAAGAACATTCTTATAAAAAACGCGGCATCCGCTTTTAATAACAGATGCCGCGAGTAAACCTTATTTGCCTGAAACGGCAGCCGTTACAGGCTTCACCGATTTTTTATCTTTTCCGTTTACTTGTTTAGAGCCATCCGTCTGTTTAATCTTTCCGATTAGCAAGCTAAGCGGCAAAGCAACGACTGCAACCAAGGTTGCAACGACGTATACATCATTAACGCTCATCGTAAAGGACATGATACCGATATGAAGCTCGTCGACATCCCCCGCTTTCATTAAATCCGTGGCGTGCGTAACGGATCTGGAAGCAAGCATCGTTGTGAAGATTGCAATCGCGAAGGAGCCGAATACGTTCCGCGTCCAGTTCGTAATCGCAGAAGCATGACCCGATAGCTCTGCAGGGATTTGTTCCATCGCCGCGTTGCTTGACGGCATCACGACAAACGCAATTCCTATGTTGCGTACAATCATCCACCAAATGATGTAAGTATGGGACACGTCGACACTGAGCCAGCTTAGCGCGAGTGTTCCAATCGTTAGCAAAGCAATCCCGCCAGACATTAGCCAGCGCGGACCGATGATGCCGTACAATTTCCCTACGACCGGCATAAGCAGCGCCATCGCAAGCGAGGCCGGCAGCAAGATCATACCCGTATCCATAGCTGATACATGTTGAATGCGCTGCAGGAATATCGGCGTCAGCAGCGTACCCGAGTACAGGCTGATCGTAATAATATTCGAGATTACCGCATTCAATGTGAACCGTCTATTTTTGAAAACTTTTAGGTTAAGCAGCGGCGTCTCTGTCGTAAGCTCACGCCAAATGAATAGCAGCAATGAAATGACTCCTAGGATGAACAGGCCAATAATCTTCCAAGATCCCCATCCCCATGTATGTCCTTGGCCCAGCGCAAGCAATAATGATGAGCTGCTGACAATGACGGTCAAAAAGCCAAGTCCGTCGAAGCTCTTAGGCACGTTCATCCGGTAATACGGAATGTACGCATACACAAAACCAATTGCGATCAGACCAATCGGAATGTTCATCAAGAACAGCCATTGCCAGTTCATGTTCTCCAGCACCCAGCCGCTGATTGTAGGACCAAATGCAGGTGCCAGCATCGCTGACAAGCCCCAGAATGCCACGGCCATCGCTTGACGTTCCCTTGGAATAATCTGATAAATAATAGACATCGTCGCAGGAATGATCAATCCGCTAAAAGCGCCTTGCAGTACGCGGAAAGTAATCAATGAGCCCTCGCTCCAAGCAGACGCGCATAGGATTGATGCGAGCGTAAAGCCAATCAGTGAAAACAAATACAGACGACGATAACTGAACCTCTCGCCTAGATAACCGGCGATTGGTGCCGTTGTTCCCATCGCCAGCATAAAGCCTGTCAGTGTCCACTGCACAGAGCTTAGTGTCGTGTCGAAATGATCGGTCAAAATCTCAAGCGCCAGATTGATTGTAGCCGACGCCAATACACATAAAAAAGACCCGATAAAAATAGCAACCATTATAGGCCAAAAACGCACCTTTTGAACTTCTGCTTGATTCATGTAGCTCTCCCACACCCTTTAATATTACTTTACAGCTTAACTATTATATTTTAGTTCTAAACTATTTTCAATGCCTATGTCAGTCTTTTTTTAATATCCGCCATTGAAAGCGTTACTACTCATCTTTACTCTCCAGCGCTATAATAAGAGAAGGATTAAGAAAATTAAGGAAGTGGATTGAAGAATGCCTTTTCAATTTCAAGATAATACTTCTCAGGCGGCAAGCAGCCCCAAAAAACAGCAACCAGAGGCTTCTACTGATAACCAACAGTCTGCTGCGGGCGAATATGCAGCACCTGGCTTCTCCCAGGCCAACCTGCTGCAGCTCCAGAGAAATATGGGCAATCGAGCCGTTGCGCAGCTCGTTTCGAAGCAAGGCGTTATCCAGAGAACAATCGAAATAAAAGATTATTCAGGCCGTGAAGACCTGCTCGAATATTGCAAGTCTAGAATGCTCTATTTTGTCTCGCCTTCCGCACTGATGGAGGAGGTCATGAAGGAAAAGCCGCCTCACGTCAAAGAACAATTGGACCATGAACTGGTTTATGGTTTTAGCTTCTCGAAGCTCAATGCCTTTTTGGACGATTGGCATGCGGACGGACAAACATTCACCTACAGCAATGACACCAAAGGCTTTAATAAGCTCGCCAAGGATGCAATCAAATACCATCTAAATAAGCATTACAATTGGCGCAGCATCGGAACGGCGGAATATATGACAGGCGATGCTACGGGTCTAGCTATGGTTCCGCTCGTCGATCCAAGCTTGACGGTCAAAGTGCTTACGGGCGATCAGAGAAAAGCGCCCTTCCTTCCCGATAAAGCAGAAAACTTATTTAAAGATCCCCCGGCTGAGACGGAGCAAACCAAACGAATCCAAGGTCCATCCTTCCTGAAAGACCGAAAGGCATTGCCCGAATATTTCGATGCGGCGCAAAAAGCGGGCGGGATCTCCTTCAGCAAAACGGACGATAACAGCAGCTACCAAGGCACATCCGACCGCTATTCAACCGTCTATAATGAGCATACGCCGGGTACCGTTCGTCCTTGGAATAAGGAAACCTATGAAGCAACGCGGGTTATCGGCGAAGCATTGCGTGACCCAGAGAAGACAAGTCTATTGCGGGAACAGATTCAGCTGGGAGACTCAACGGGAGATCAAGCGCTCAAGACAAAAATCGAGGAATTCAAAAGAGTAAGGCTTGACCCAGTGTTAGACGGTAAAAAATGTCTCATTCTTTGGGGACGCAACAGCGGCCAAAAAGGCGGCGCCCATAAAGAGCTGGACTCGCACCGGTTGATGGTCATGCAGCTCGCAACGAAGCTTCGGGATTCCTTTCCTGATCGCCAGCTCCTTTTTGTAGGGGATCAAGTCATAACCAAGCAGGAGCTTGGTGTCGGCAATGAAGTTACCTACTTGGGCGAATTCTGGAAACCGGAAAATTCCGGAGAGGAATATGCGCCTTCATTGCGAGACCGGAATGCGCAGCGGTATTTGTTCCAGCTTCTGCACCGAGAGAATAGCGCCGTCTCTATCGGCATGAGAAGCGGAAGCTTGGAGGGCATGGCATTGCTTGGGCTAAACGTCATTTATATTGACGATAAGGACAATAATGCAGCAGGACGAATGGAGTTTTGGTCTGGAGAAGCCGCGGATACGCGCGGGGCTGCTCTCTTGGAGCATCAGGATGATTCTGATTTGCAGGCTGCATGGGAGAAATCGATGGAAGGACCTCTTCCTAATTACAAAAGGATCTCTACCCTCCAGAAGATGGGAGACGAGATCGATAAACGGGATGCCGTTATTCAAAAAGGACTAGCGTTTTATACAACCCTTCTAGACGAGAATGATCATACAGGACTACCGATCTGTACGGAAGAGGGCACGCCGAACGGTACTAAAATGACAAATCCTCTAATGACGCAAGCCGTTTTTACAGGAACTTTTTTTGCAAACAAAATGCCGGATAAGCCTGCAGTCATTACCAGCTTTCTTAAAGATTACGAAAGCCTGTTGAATACGCTCGCAACCGTTAATTACAAAGGAAAAGCTGCAGTTACCAAGGGCAGCTCCTTTAAATTTAATGCAGCAACTATTCGTAGAATGATTACGAACATAACAGATATGGATGACAGCTCAGACAAAACCGAGGCATTATTGCATTTGAACTCCCTGTTAGTTAAGCGTGACTTTACGGATGTCGGCCTTGCAGGGGATTGGGACAATTCGGCGGGCGCTGACTCTTTGCTCAAGGATGTAGCAAGTGATACTCCCTCGCACCCCCAATTGATTTTGTTTAATAAACAATTCCTGCGTATCCGTAATGGACTCGATGGGAAAAGAGAKGCCGCCGCCGCAAGTTCAACTAGATTCAAGAGGTCTGACGTTCTGTCACTGGTGGCCGCTACCAGACTGATGATTAACAGCAACCAGCTGCAGGAAAGCGAAGAGAATCAAGTCGAATTTTTGGTCAACTATTTAAGTCCTTCCGATTAAGCGATACTAAACTTGGCCACTAACAGTTGCATCAACATCATCATCGAAAAAGAGCTGCGCATCTAATCTTGGTTAGACGCGCAGCTCTTTGCTTATAAATAAAAAAACATTGTTCATCTGAACAATGGTCTAAGGTAAATATATGGTGGAGGATGACGGGATCGAACCGCCGACCCTCTGCTTGTAAGGCAGATGCTCTCCCAGCTGAGCTAATCCTCCATGGAAATAATTAAACCCGTAAAGCCGGATCTATCGCTGAATCGCTCCTGGATTAGCTCCAGAATAGTTCCAAACAAAGTCCTTCATGGGGTTTGCACGCTGAAAACTGGATACGAAAGATAAGGTTTGCTGAACCTTTTATAGCTGCTGTTTGCCGGATGTATGGTTCCGGGGCAAATGTAAGTCTATGCTTACGACCTCCGTTTGCTTTTCAAACTGTTTAGGATAAGCCCTCGACCGATTAGTATTCGTCAGCTGCACACATTGCTGTGCTTCCACCCCGAACCTATCAACCTCGTCGTCTTCAAGGGGTCTTACATACTGGGAAATCTCATCTTGAGGGGGGCTTCACGCTTAGATAT
>NZ_JBFRGD010000042.1:0-23233 GCF_052115165.1 Paenibacillus sp. 2TAB23 | reverse complement strand
CGGACAGCAAGGCCGGACAGCAAGGCCGGACAGCAAGGCCGGACAGCAAGGCCGGACAGCAAGGCCGGACAGCAAGGCCGGACAGCAAGGCCGGACAGCAAGGCCGGACAGCAAGGCCGGACAGTAAAAAAGGATGCCCTGATCGCCTAACGGCGCTCGGGGCATCCTTTTTTGCTGCGGCTAGCGCAGCTGCGACTGCGTCGCAATGACATGGCGCTCAATGCCCGCGTAGTCGCTGATGATGCGGATCTCGTCCCACCCGCCGAGCGCACGCAGCATCTCGGCCACGATGCGAGGCTGGCCCATGCCGAGCTCAAACGCGACGATCCGCGGCATTTGCGCAAGCCGCGGGAGCTGCTCGATCATACGGCGGTAGGGCGTCAGCCCGTCTGCGCCGCCTTCCAGCGCGAGGTGCGGCTCATAGTCGCGCACCTCGCGCTGCAGCCCTTCCATATCCGCCGCGGGTATGTACGGCGGATTGGAGACGAGCACGTCGATGCGCAGCTCGGCGCTGCGGGGTTCGCTCTGCTCATGCCCGGGTATGAAGGGCATGAGCAGGTCGCCCTGCACGAACGCCAGCCGGTCCGCCGCTTCATGGCGGACCGCGTTCGTGCGGGCGACTGCCAGCGCGTCCGGCGATAGGTCGGACGCGCATACGCGCCAAGCGTGACGCTGCGAAGCCAGCGTTACGGCGATGGCGCCGCTGCCTGTGCCGACGTCTACGACCGTCGGCATGAAGCCCTCCTCGCTGCCTGCGTCAGACGGCCAGAGCTGCTCAGCGGCCTCCAGCACCGCCTCGACCAGCAGCTCCGTCTCCGGGCGCGGGATAAGCACGGACGGCGTGACCGTAAACGGCCGCCCGTAGAACCACTGCTCGCCAATGATATACTGAACAGGCTCGCCTGCCGCTTTCCGGCGGATGAGCGCTTCCCAGTCGGACAGCCTCTCCTGCGGAAACGGATCGCCTCCGTCGCGCAGCAGCGCCGCGCGATCGGTCCCAAGCAGATGCATGAGCAGCAGCTCAGCATTGTTGCGCGGCTCCTCGACTCCCTCTGCTAGCAGAATGGAGGTCGCTTGCACGCTCGCCTGTCTAAGCGTCAATGGCCCTTTAAACCACGGTCCATTCGATGGCATGCCCATCATTCGCATCATTTCCTTTCGCATTCAATCCCATCGCCACGCATACATGCGAGCGACAGGCCATTTTATGTCCTAAACCTAACAAAACGCCGAACCTCCGATTGCTTGGACAAGCAACCATCGGTCCAGCGCCATATAAATTAAGCCATTTCACGTTCCATAATATCCGCTTGCTCTGCAATCGTAAGGGAAGAGATAACCTCTGCCAAATCACCATTCATAACCGAATCAAGCTTATGCAGCGTCAATCCGATACGGTGGTCCGTTACGCGGCTTTGCGGGAAATTGTACGTACGAATGCGTTCGCTGCGATCGCCCGTTCCGACCTTGCTCTTGCGCTCGCCTGCATATTTCGCTTCTTCCTCTTGGCGGCGTACGTCAGAGATACGAGCACGAAGCACGGCAAGTGCTTTCGCCTTGTTCTCGTTTTGTGATTTGCCATCCTGACAAGTCGCCATAATGCCTGTAGGAACATGCAATACGCGTACCGCAGATTTGGTCGTATTAACGGATTGTCCGCCTGCTCCACTAGAGCAGAACGTATCGACACGGATATCTTTGTCGAATATCTCAATCTCTACGTCTTCAACCTCCGGCATAACCGCTACCGTTGAAGTCGAAGTATGAATACGGCCGCCTGATTCCGTTACCGGAATACGCTGTACGCGATGCGCGCCGCTCTCGAACTTCATCTTGCTGTATGCGCCTTTTCCCGTGATCATGAAGATCACCTCTTTGAATCCGCCAACATCATTCTCGCTGAAATCCATCAGCTCCACGCGCCAGCCCTGCGCATCTGCAAATTTCGTGTACATGCGGTACAGCTCATAAGCAAACAATGCAGCTTCGTCACCGCCAGCAGCGCCGCGAATCTCGACAATTACGTTCTTGTCGTCATTCGGGTCCTTCGGCAGCAAAACGATTCGGATCTTCTCATCAAGCACAGCTTGGCGCTTGCTTAATTCGTCGATCTCCATCTTCACCATTTCACGCATTTCGTCATCGAGCTTCTCTGCCTGCATAAGCTTGGCATCATCGAGCTGCTCGGTAACTTGTTTATATTCCGTAAAGGCATCATACGCCTCTTGTAAATCCGACTGCTCCTTGGAAAGCTCTCTAAGCCGCTTGGGATCACTGGATACATCTGGATCACACAATAGCTCACTAAGCTTCTCATACCGGTCTGCGAGTGCTTGTAAACGGTCAAACACGATCATTCACCTCTGTTTATTCCATTAGGATAATGTTCATTATACCATATCGGCGCAGGAGTATCGACTGCTGGTTTCGATTTACAGGCAGTCATTGTGCCCAAATTTGCAACAAAGCCCCACAAGTGCCGATCAGCACCTGCAGGGCTATATTATTGCCAATTTAATTAAACGTTAAAACGGAAATGAATAACGTCGCCGTCGCGCACAACGTATTCTTTGCCCTCAAGGCGAACTTGCCCCTTCTCACGAGCTGCTACCATGGAGCCTGCAGCTGCTAAATCAGTGAAGGAAACAACCTCAGCACGAATGAATCCGCGTTCGAAGTCCGTATGAATCACGCCAGCCGCTTGCGGTGCTTTCGTCCCGCTGCGAATCGTCCATGCGCGAACCTCTTGCACGCCTGCTGTGAAATACGTGTACAAGCCAAGCAGCTTGTATGCGGAGCTGATCAAGCGGTTAAGACCTGACTCCGACATGCCTAGCTCTTCAAGGAACATATCCTTGTCTTCGCCTTCAAGCTCGGCGATCTCCGCTTCAACCTTCGCGCTGATCGGCACGACATCCGCGCCTTCAGCAGCAGCGAATTCACGCACCTTCTGTACATATTCATTGCCGTCCGAATTGGATACCTCTTCTTCGCTCACGTTAGCGGCATACAATACCGTCTTCATAGTCAATAGGTGAAGATCGCGGATTAGCAGCTTCTCGTCGTCGCTAAGCTCTACACTGCGCGCCGGCATATCGTTGTACAACGCTTCTTTCACGCGCTCAAGCACCTCAATTTCTTGAGCGACCTTCTTGTCTCCGCCCTTGAGGTTTTTGCGGGAGCGCTCGATCTTCTTGTCCACGGAATCAATATCCGCCAGAATCAGCTCCAAGTTAATCGTTTGGATATCGCTAATCGGATCTACTTTGCCGGATACATGCGTAATATTCTCATCCTGGAAGCAACGCACCACGTGCACGATCGCATCTACCTCGCGGATATGCGCTAGAAACTTGTTGCCGAGACCTTCGCCCTTGCTTGCTCCAGCCACTAGACCAGCGATATCAACGAATTCAAACGCCGTTGGCACGATGCTCTTTGGCACAACCAGCTCAACCAGCTTATCAAGACGCTCGTCCGGTACTTCAACAACGCCAACGTTAGGATCTATGGTACAAAAAGGATAGTTGGCAGATTCTGCCCCTGCTTGTGTAATTGCGTTAAATAATGTCGATTTCCCGACATTCGGAAGACCTACGATTCCAGCTTTCAATGCCATGCGTTAAGACACCCCTATTTTCCCGAAAGTAAACAACTCCAGCTATTATACCCCAGCAGCATCTACATTGAAAGTGTAACCCGCTGGAATGATTAGCGCCGCGGCGGCAATACTACGTAAGCGGCAGCGCACGCAAGCCTATCCAAGCGACTGAAAAATCTGGGAGGTGATCAAATGGAAAACAAGAAGCATAAGGGAAATTATACCGGCACGACGAATATGAACGCTAAAAATCAAGATATGGCCTTCGTCAACGATACGATAGAAGATACCAAATCCACATCCAATTTCACGTCCAATAAAAAGAAAACCGATTAATGAATCCTTCCAACAACAAATAAGCCCGAAACCCGCGATATTGCTATCGCTTGGCTTCGGGCCTTTCGCTTGTCTACTCGCTTACATCTTCGTACCTTTCACTTGTCTACTCGTTTACATCTTCGTGCCTTTCACTTGTCTACTCGTTTACATCTTCGTGCCTTTCACTTGTCTACTCGCTTACATCTTCGTGCCTTTCACTCGTCTACTCGCTTACATTCTAATCGGCGCTTCCTTCAATTCCGCACGCGACTGCAAATACCTGAAAAAGGCGACCGAGGCTTCCCCTCGCGTAACCTGCTTCTTCGGCAGAAACTTGCCGTCAGCCAGGCTCATGATTTGAAGCCCGACAACAATTGCCGCTTGCCCTTTATTCTCGATTTGAGCGGAATCCTTAAACGAGGCTTTGAAAATATGATCGTAATTTGCAAGTGCGTTGTAACCAAGCGCACGGACGATCAGCTCAGCCATTTCATCGCGTGAAACCTTGCCGCTTGGATTAAAAGAGCCATCGCCGACGTCAATTAAATTTTGCTCGAGTGCAGATTCTACATAAACAAAATAGCTGGAATCCGCCGCGACGTCATTAAAGGAAGCTTTGGCTCCCAAGCGATCGGCGGAAGCCATTACCGGAGAATGGCCGCTGCTTCTAGCAAGCACCAGCATTTTGATTAATTCGCCGCGGGTTACCGCTTCGTTAGGGCGAACCTCTCCGTTTTTAACATCGAGTGCCTTATAGGCAACCATTAGCTCCAGCTGTCGCTGTGCCCAGTGGCCCTCAATATCCTTCGCCTTCGGCTTCTCAAGCTGCGTAACCTCTCCAGTTTCACGGTTGCGCCAGCCGCCAGTCTCCGCATCAAGAAACAGCGCTTCGTCAATTAGGCGGGGGACAAGCTGATACACGAGCTCGGCTTCGGTAATCGCTTTGACTTCATCGCCTTTAATTTCTCCTGCGGCAAGCATCAGCTTGTATTTCTCAATCGGAAGCGGCTGCCCATTCCAAGAAAACTGCTGCACGAGGCGGTACGTCAGCTGCGTCCGATAATAGTCGAGCCACGCCGCAACAGCCTTATCCTTTTCAATGACAGCTGGTGCCTTCGCAGGATATTCGTAACCGGTTAGATAAGCGTCGTAGTTCACCACTTCGCCGCTATAGGAATCTACCGTCACGTTGATGCTGTCATACTCGATGACTGCGCCATGGATTTTGTGCACAAAGCTAAAATAGAAACGCCCATTACCATTTCGCTTCATGTCTTCATACTGCTTGGGATCCGGCTTGATGAAGTAAAGCTCATCGGTCAACCAAGGCAATTGCTTCTTAACCGTTTCGATTGCGAGCGCAGAAGCTTGTTCCAGCGGAACCTTGGGCGTATCGGCCTGCCCCTGATCGCTATAAGCATAAGTATTGAAGCTGCGGATTGCCCCCGTATGCCCATCAACAGATGCTGAGGTGGAGCCCGTCTCTTTGCCGTCCTTCTTGAACGTCCAGCTTAAGTTCCAGAAGGCTTCCGCTCTGCCCGTGCTTTCATCCGTTTGCTCACTGTAGTTAGAGCCGTTCAGCTCCGCTTCGGCAGGCAGCTTGAACGCCGCTTTCACAGCTTCCACTGCTTGCTTTTCGGTTATGGTTCCTGACTTTGGCTCTTCGCCCACAGGTTTCTCCGTTAGCGGAGTAACCGAGACCGCGCCTGCTCTATACGTATTCATATTGCCATTACCTTTAAGCTCGCCAGTAACTGCATCAATGGCAATAGGCAATAGCTCATAGCTGAGCTTCGGCATCTTTTTACCCTGCACATTGTATGGGACGATGTAGGCTAGCTGCGGAGCAGCAGCAGTCCGAAGCTTTGCATCCGCCTGTTCAGCCGTCAGCATTGCCTCGATCTTCGGGAACACAATGGTTTGATCCCACTGCAGCGAGTACCGCCTAACATGTCCCTCGCTGTCCACCTCAAGCTCTATGTAGTTGTCTACATAGGGAATTCCATTGACCATTCGGTCATATCGCAGTGTATGCAGCACCTCTCCTGTCAGTGGAGGCAGCAGCTGCAAGCCGTATTCCGGGTTATATCGAATACTGTCTTTATAGTCAGCAGCTATTGTTTGAATAAAGCGGAGTGCGATCTGCTGCGCATCATCCCGTTCAACCTTAAGCGGATAGGATGGCTTGGAAGAGGCATTGTCGCTGTACGAGCTGAATTCAAGCAATTGACCGCTATCCGCATGAATTCTTACGTAAACGCTTCCCAAATGCTTGCCGTTTACTTTTTTCACGAAATCCAATCCCCAGGCATTGCGCTTGCCGCTGGCCAGCAGCTCCATCGAAAGGTTAGCGCCTTGAAGCACATATTCCTTCGGAATGCTTACATACTGCCTCGCAAGCGCCTCGGCCTTGCTCTTGGTTATAGACACATCAACCGGAGCCGTAACACCTTCATCCATCGCAATTCCTCCCGACGCAGGGGCTGTTTCTGCCAGCTTGCTCCATTCTGCAGGCGTACGATTGCTATCGGCGAACGCCGAAGCAGGCAATACGCTCATGAGCATAGCTGCGGACAGCAACACCGCGAGCTTCTTCCGTTTATCGTTCCTCACTGCTTCACCCTCCAATGGTCTTCCAATTTATTCATAAATTAGACGCATCAGACATGCCAGAAGTTGCAGAAAATGTAAAGAAAACCGGCTTAGCCATCCTCTAGAAGAAGAGGGTATCCGGTATCCGTTTCTCGTAGTAATAGAAGAATCGTTTAACGCGTGAAACCTATAAAGTCTTATATTTAAAAAAAGACTGCCGGCGAACTCATGTCCGTCAACAGTCTTTTCCCATTAGTTACTTGCACAGCTATGCTGCTTTCTCTCCCCTGATCGCATGTTTGATCCGCTGCAGGATATAGACGGCAAACCAGCTCGATAAAATGATAAACAACGGCATAACCGTGAAATTATATCGGTACTCCGGCACAAACAGCAGCCTGATCATAGACATAATGATAATGACTACTGCCAGCATTGCGGCAGGGTGCCTCCAGCGCCATAACAGAAACAGAAGCGGAATAAGGCTGCTGTATACAATCAGCTGATGGAAATTATGGCCTTTCGGATACACCGTGTACCCTGGTTCATGACCAGAACCGAAAAACATCCGATTGTACGTATACTCAAGCTTGCCTACCGTATACCATTTCACGTACTTCCAGGTTTGCTGCGTGAACCCCGCTTTAATTCTCGCCCAAGCCACCTCATCCTGAGTCAGGCCCGTTGGATCAACGATTTTGTCCGTATAATCTTTATACGGGTATGTACCTGCTTTGAACGGATTCGATTGCGAAGCCGTAAGCACAAATTCATGCAAGGTCACGGCGTTGCGAATCCACCATGGAAGCATCGTTGCCGTCACACATAGACCTGTAATAACGCCAAGCAAGACCACTTTTTTTGCAACTTCCCATTTCGATCTTGTCACTTCCATTAGTCCCGATCGGCGTCTGAACCATTGCTGTAGAAGGAATACACCATATAGGGGAACGAATAGCGGCAGGAACTCTGCTCGCACTAACACCGTCAGGCCGAGCAGCACGCCTGCAATTGCCGCGTCCCGCTTTCGCTGAGTACGGAAAGCATAGAGCTGCATGGCTAGATAAGCCATTAAGAAAAATAAAGCAAGCGTCTCGGTAAGCACGGCGCCTGTCGCCCAAATAAAGGGATGATACACTGCTCCAATTATAATAGCCAGCATCGCTACCCATTTGTTGCGTGTAGCCAGCATGGCAATGACGTAAATCAAAGCTAACGTCGCTACACTTATGAGAAGCTGAATCCATCTAATTAACGGATAAGGCTCGGCATTCATCGCGTCGGCAAGCAGGTAAGTCCCGGCCATGAATAATGGATAGCCCGGCGTTACCCTTGCATTTGAAACTTCTTCCTTGTAGGCATAGATCCCCTTGTCGATCAGTCGATGCACCATCTCGTCATAATACTTGGTATCATGCGATACGGTATGCTTTACCGAAGTAAGAAAATCCGCTCTCAACCAGCCTGCAAGCAGAAAAATAAGAACGATTGCAATCGTCCATGCTTTGTTTTTCCTAACCCATTCCACCAAATCCGCAAATCCTCCTCCATGCCCCGAACAGCTTATTTCCAAGCGAGTACGATTACTCCTGCCAAAATGATGGCAACACCGATCCATCGCTGCAGCGGCACTGTTTCATGAAATATAAATACAGCTGCAATTAAAGCTATGACATAAGCCAAGCTTTGCAGCGGATAGGCCAAACTAAGCGGCAGCTTCTTCAGAACGTAAAGCCACATCACCGTAGCGACACCGTATAATACAAGCCCTGACCATATGTGCGGCGACCACAATAGCGATACCCAAGAATCCCCTTTGGCCGTGTCGAGCTTGTTCATTCCTGTTTTCCATAAGAGCTGTCCCGAAACAAGCAGCAAAATGTTTAAAAACAATATGATATATGCCATTATGAATCCGACCTTTTGCGTTCATGCAATTCATGGTGCAATATGCCAAGCTCTTGCGTAAGTCGAATGACCTTCTCTGATAGCTTCGATACGATAACCGTAAGATGCAGGATGAGCGCAATACAAAACAAAATGCCGACTAAAAACAGAAGTGCAGGCGCGTAATCGATTCCTACCGCGTCCGCCAAAGCGTCTATGATCTGTACGCGGACTGATAAAATAAGCATAACAACGCCGAACAACAGCCACAGCATCGAATACTGCTCGCGCAGAAGCCGACGGTTAATCAACATAATAAGTACAAACAAAAAAACAACGCTTGTGATAATCCACAAGGCTTGCATGGTGTATCCTCCTTCAAGCTATCACGACCTTGTATTGAAGCTTCGCAGCTTCTGGAACCTTTATGACCTTTATGATTGAACTTCTACCGGCTTTGTTGCCTTCAAGCTGCGAATAAACAGCGACAATGTGACCTTTACCATATAATACACCGAACGAACGGCATTTATGGATGAGGTGCCTCCCGTGCGCGCGTCCATCACTACCGCAACCTCGCTAGTGCGCAGACCGCTGCGGTGAATCAGCACAATGGAGTCCACTTCCGGATAATCCGTCGCGTAATCGCTTTGGAAGACGGCAATCGCCCGTTTGTTGGCAGCTCTGAAGCCCGATGTTACATCCAGCACGCGTTTATGTGTCATTGCGCTGACGATCGTGGACAAGATCTTGATCCCTGCTCTCCTCGATGCCGAAGAAAGGAAACCTGTTTGCTCAATAAATCTGGAGCCGATCGCAAGATCAGCCTTTCCATTAAGCACCGGGTCCAAAATAAGATGCAGCTGTTCCGCTTTATGCTGTCCATCTCCGTCTACTTGAACCGCAACGTCGAAATCGTAACGATGTGCATAACGATATCCGGTCTGCATGGCGCCGCCAATACCCAAATTCGTTGGAAGTGTGATGACAGCCGCGCCGTTTGCCTCCGCTACTTCACGGGTACGGTCCTTCGAGCCGTCATTGATGACTAATATGTGCGCAGACGGGCAATGATTCTTCACATCTTGGATCACGTGGCTTATGCTGTGTTCCTCATTATAAGCCGGAATAATGATCAATATTTTTGAAGACGTCAACCCTTGCCGCAGAGACTCTCCGGTAATCTTGCTGTCCTTTTTCGTCATGACTGCATTCACTTCATCACCACTCCATAAATCAAAGTTTGAGTACGCTAATACGCACAATTAGTTCAATTCTACTAACAACTCTATTAGAAAGCAACCGATTCGATTGTGAATTTGTGTAAAATATGTGCATTTCAAGCCTTTTCAACAACCTTTAGTTAACAAAAATAGTAATTTATGTTTGGTAGTGTAATGGCATCCATGAAAAAAATATCGCCTGATGAACAGCCATTGGCTGATACCAGACGATATTTAGACGGTATTCAATTGGAAAAAGTTGCTTATAGCTGACCGGAAATTTTCGCTTTCAAAGCATCTTTGCTTTGAACGCCGACCATTTTGTCAACTGGTTGGCCATCTTTGAAAAGAATCAAAGTCGGTATGCTCATTACGCCGAATTGGGAAGCAAGCTCCGGCTGCTCATCCACGTTGATTTTTGCAATTACAGCTTGACCTTCAAGCTCAGTGGAAAGCTCCTCTACGATCGGAAGCTGCATTTTGCAAGGTCCGCACCAAGGTGCCCAGAAATCTACAAGGGAAACGCCGTTTTGAATGCTCTCGTTAAAGTTTTCTTTCGTCAATGCTACTGCCATTTCAATCATCCTCTCTAAACAATGTGTATGATAAAGGGAATACCCGTCTCACCGCTTGTTGAAACGCGATTCGCTATTCGCAAGCGTGAATTTGTTTCAACACATCCTGAATCGTTATCGCGCTAAAATGACTTTCCAGCTGCTTCTCCGCCGTGCAAAATATACCGAACATCACCTGATTCATATTCGACCCCACGACGCAATCCATCTCTGGATTGCCCGAGCACCAGCTCGGAATTAGCGAGCCTTGTGCCATTACTCGATAAATATCAGCCAATGTTACCACATTCGGATCAATCGTCAGCCTGTAGCCGCCGCCCGATCCTTCACGTGTATCCACATATCCGCTGCGTCGCAAACCACCCATTACCTTCCTGACGCGAGCAGAGTGCGTACCGACATTGTCGGCAATCATATCGCTGCTAGCCATTCTGTCCGGTAAATAAGCCAAGTAAACGAGACTGTGTACGGCAATCGTAAATTCGCTGTTCACTGTTTAAGGGCCTCCCTGCTTTGTACTGTAATTTTATCAGTTACAGTTAAAGTTGTCAATAGTCAGGACGCCAAATCGCTTTCTTAGCATGCGGAAGGATCCATTTCGTTATCCTGCTCAATTATTGGATCGGAATCGCAACATTTTTTTGATGCACAGTCATGTTTGAGCGATGTCTCCGAATAAATATGAATGGTGCTTCCTCTTTCGGTTTGGCCGCGCCAAGCCGGTTAGGCACATGCTTCCTAAACTAGTTTTACTTTGTAAAACTTTAAGGAGGTGACACATAATGGCATTATTTTGGAATCGATGGATACCCGTTCGTACGGAAGGCGGTTCTAGAGCGGAGCTTATTGACCGGCTGGAGGCCCACTTCAAGGCAAATGGATTGAAATCCAAAATTACCATTGAAGGCAATTCCTTGAAACGGATTCATGTGCTTAAAAAGGACGCCGATCTTGCAAAGGTTCTGCTCGATGCGTTTGACGAGGAGCATTAATGCGGGCGCGCAGCAAAGCTAACGCAAGCAGCGGCATTCTAAGCGAATGCCGCTGTTTGCGCTATCGATTAGGACGAGCGTCCGATAACCGAGGAATTTCTTACGAAGCGATAACCTTTACGCACACCGTTGAGTACCCATTCCGGAACCGGGATCGGCTTCTTGGATAAGAAAGGCATATAAATTTTGTTGTAGGCTTTTTTCAAATCATCCCACATCGTGCACGGCTCTTCCTTCAAAAAGTCTGAAATATCAAGCACGATGCCATGGCCGTCCTGCATCATGACATTTTTGCCATGCACATCATGCGGATGCAATCCGCGCAATCTTGCGTAATCGAGTGCTTCATCAATATCCGCAATCACCTTCTGGGGAATAATAACCCCGTCAATAATGCACTGATAGAGAGTCTTGCCCTTCAATCGTTTTAGAATCAAGTAATAATGCCCTTTATGCTCGCCCGCATGATAACACTCGGAATAAGCGGGATGACTGCCAATCCTTGAATAAACCTCGCATTCACTTTCCCAGCCTTCACGCCCTGGCGCATATACCTTCACCGCTATATCCGAATGGTCGAGGTGCGTGAATACACCAGCATAATTGCCAGCCCCCAGCAGCCTCCAGCCCCGCGGGGTCTCTTCTACACGAATGGGATCAGCAGGGTCAACGCTGCCAAGCACCAAATTCGACAATAAGCTATTCTCCACTAGCCGAATAAACCCGTCCAATTCCTTCTCATCCAACATGATAATTCCTTCTTTCTTCACCTGCGAACACCGTTTTCTACATTGTAAGACCAGCAGGCAGAAAAATAAAGACCGCGACAGAAAGCTTATCAGCTCTCCGCCACGGTCTTTGCCCTTTCGCGAGGCTTAATGGCCTCCGCTTACTACCTTCAAACCAATGACGCCTGAAATAATCATCGATAAAAACAGCACTTTCCGCCAATCTCTCGATTCACCGAAAACAAACATGCCCAATATGACACTGCCGATTGAGCCGATCCCCGTCCAAATGCCGTAAGCCGTACTAATGGGGATGGTTTGCAGCGCTTTGGATAAGAAGAAAAAGCTAATGAAGCCTGCCCCGATCGCACCAACCGTACCTTTCCAGCGCTTAAAGCCGTCCGACAGCTTCATAAACGTAACGCCGCCTACCTCGCCTAACCCCGATATGATCAAAAAGATCCAAGCCATGTTATGAACCCACCTTTTCGTGCTCTACGCTGATTTCGCTTGCCTTTGCATCTTGTGCCGGCTTCTCCTTCGATACGAGCTTTAAGCCGACAATACCGCCCACGAGCACGGCGATAAAAAACAAACGCCAGAAATCAGCCGGTTCATCCAGTATGAATATGCCTGCTATGACCGTACCAACCGTACCGATTCCCGTAAACATCGCATACGCTACGCCAATTTCAATGGTTCTCATCGCGCGGGCAAACAGCATGAAGCTGGCTGCCAGCACGATAATGGTAATGATGCTCGGAACGAGCTGCGTGAAGCCCTCCGAATATTTGAGGCCGAACGTCCAGCCTACCTCAAGAACTCCGGCTAACAATAGAAATACCCACTGCATGCTTACTCAATCCTCTCTCGCTGTCATCGTCCATAGCTGCCACAATGATTGCCACACTAATTTTTTTCTTTTTTCGAAAAGCTCCTCTGCATACAATTGGTTCTCGACAAGCATACCGTCGACACACACATAAAACGCAGCAATAAGCCGTTCTTCTTCCGCACTATCAAACAGGCCCTCTTGGGCGCCTTGATGCAGCACCTTTACGATGCCCACGGTCAGCTCGTTCTCGTAGTGCAAAAAATCTTGCCTCAGCTGATCCCGCAAATGCCGCGGCGGCACGAGAATCGTACGCTTCAAGAATGCCTGGCCAGTCGACATATGCTTCAGGTCGGTGAAAAAAGCAAATAATCGATACACCTGCTGTTTAACCGGCTCCTGCTCCAATTCATAAAGGAGCTCCATATACTGCTTCCGTTCTTCAGCGATCACCTCTTGAATCAACTGAACAAACAATTGCTCCTTCGACTTATAATGCGCATATATGGACGGGGTTTTGATGCCCACCGCTTTGGCAATTTCTGAAAGCGCCGCACCTTCGTAACCGGACTCGGTAAACATCGTTAGCGCTGCTTGCTTGATTTTCTCCGAGGTCGTGGGCTCTGTACTCATATGCAATTCCTCCGCAACGTATCGTTCCGATTTACCTAACGAACGTTAGTTAGTCTAGTGATTGTAAGACGATTCGTTCTGAAAGTCAAGGCTTCTATCCGCACAAAAAAAGCCGCGCAGACTCCATTTCGCTTGGAGAGCCTGCACGGCTTTCATTTAATTTTGTTTTTTGGCTCGTTTATACCTTTCCCTAAGCAGCCATCCCGCGTTGATAAGCATCCCGAGCGCTATGCTAAGCAGCATAATCATTACATTCAGAATTAAGAAATAAACGAGCATCAGTCCAAAGTCGGTATCATTCCGGGATAACGGAAGAACTTGGCTCAGCACGTATGCGAGCAGCACGCTGAACGGAATCCAGAATAGGAATATAAAAATCGGAAAATACCAATGGCGGTTGCGAAACCACTTCACAATGGGAACGGAAAAAGCTACAACCATCAGCGCGCAAATGATATAGCTGTTTTTGACGATGCCGCTATTGAAATAGGCCGTGTACAAAAACATATTCCCCGCCACCGCATAAATCAAGCTTAACAGCAGTACGATTCGCATCGAGCGCTTAAACAATGCTTGCTCCATCACTGCCTCTTCCATTACTTGCCCACTATTTCTTGCAGCGCTTGGATGAACGCATCCATTTCTTCATCCGTCCCGATGCTCACCCGCAAATAACCGTCAATCCGCGGCTGATTGAAATAGCGAACCAATACCCCTTTATCCCTCAGCTGCTGAAAAATCACTTGCGCCTCCAGCTTGTTATGCGAAATGAATACAAAATTCGCTTTGGAGTCGGTCACTTTGAAATCCATCGCRAGCAATTGCTCCGTTACGCGCTCCCGCGTAGCGATAACCTTTGCCGTCGTACCCTTGAAATAAGCGTCGTCTTCGAAAGCAGCAACCGCCCCTGCCAGCGCAAGCCGATCGATCGTATAGGAATTGAACGAATTTTTAATGCGGTTCAAGCCCTCAATCAGCTCTTCGCTGCCAAAAGCAAATCCAACGCGCAGGCCTGCCAAAGAACGCGATTTCGATAGCGTCTGCACGACAAGCAAATTCGGATAGTCGCCAATCAGCTCGATAGCCGACTGTCCTCCGAAGTCGATATAGGCTTCATCGATGATGACGACCTGATCGGTATGGCCTGCAAGCAGCTTGCGAATATCATCCAGCGGAAGCAGCTCCGCAGTCGGCGCATTGGGATTAGGCACGATAATCCCGCCGTTATCTACCCGGAAGTCTTCGACCCGAACCTGAAACTGCTCGTCCAGCGGAATAAGCTCCGCACTGAGGCCATACAGCTTGGCATATACTTTATAGAAGCTATAAGTGATGTCCGGAAACAGAAGCTTTTTCGCCGGATCGAAAAATGCCGCAAACGCAAACGCCAAAATTTCATCCGAGCCATTTCCGGCAAACACCTGCCCTGCAGGCATACCGTAATAGGCAGCAGCAGCTTGCACAAGGCTCTCGCACGTAGGATCGGGATACAAGCGCAGATCAGCATTGGCTGCATCCTTTATAGCCGCAATAACCTTCGGTGAAGGTGGATAAGGGTTCTCATTTGTATTCAGCTTTATGTACGTTTTGTCCTTTGGCTGCTCGCCTGGCACATACGGCACGAGCGACGCGGTTAGCGGACTCCAGAATTTACTCAATGGTTGATCTTCCTTTCGTTTTGGCTTCCGTTTTAATGGCAGAACTTAGCTTCTATGAATGAGCAGCTTCGTAACCAGCAAGCCGAGCAGCGCGCCGAACGTGTTGAGAATAATATCATCGATGTCGAAGCTGCCAACGCGCATTAGCATCTGCATAAGCTCCACCGCCGTAATGATAACGATCGAAGCTGCGGCAAGAGCAATTCCACTGCTGTACCTTCTATTCAATAAGGGCAGAAACACGCCAATCGGGATAAAGAGAATAATATTTCCGAATAAATTTTTAAACCAAGTATCAAAATTGAAATGATCATGATAAATAATATATTTTTTAATGGTATAGAACGGAACCAAGTTATAGCTGTAGCCTTCTCCAAAATAACGATTACGATAAAATAATAGCCAACACATGATTAGCACATAGCCGCACGCAAGCGCGGTAAGAAATACATTCAGCAATACGCTCCTGAAATAAGCTTTCGGGTATAAGCGCATTCCTACAATCTCCAAGGTACGGCATAGGTTTGAAATTCATCGGCACCCGTTATCGCGAGACCGTTAAGCTGATGGCCGGATGCACATCCTCCATCAACGCCGATCTTGCCCGGCCCGAACCATATATTCGGATTGCCATGGATATCAATCGCTTTGGTATGGCCGAAGACGACGGTTTTGGTCACATTAGTCGGCCTGCTTAGGAAAGGCTGCTTGATGTACAGAAAATCTCTGGACGGCTGCTCTTTCCAATTCAAGTAATTCGGGTTAAGCCCGGCGTGTACGAAGATGAAGTGCTCATCCTCATGATAATAAGGCAGTTGATCCAGAAATGTCATATGATGCATGTAACGTTCTTGAACGGCGGCCTTTGCCTGATCAATTATGTCTCCGATTGCGCCCTGCTTCGCGCCGGCATAGCTCTCAGCCGTTTGCCTGCCGCCATGTCCTGCAAATTTAATGAGCGCCTGCTCGCTCCGCTCCAGCATCACATCCACGAAGCGCTCGTCATGATTGCCTTGGACGGCGATAGCGCCGTCATTCTTGACCAAACCTGCTACCTGTTCAACGACCTCGCGACTGCGGGGGCCGCGGTCAACAAAATCGCCAAGCAGCATGAGCTGATCCTCCCCCGGACAATAATTCATACGCTCAAGCAAATCGTTGAACGGCGAATAGCAGCCATGAATATCGCTTATGACAAGGGTTCGCTTCATACGCGCCTCCCCGAGATCACAAGATCTCTCTCAATGCCGTCAAGTACGGCGACTTTGGGGAGATGCCCCCATGTTTCAAAACCAAACTTCCGGAGCAGTGCCAAGCTTGGTTCATTATGTCCGAATACGAAGCCAAGCAATGTGTGCAGCCCTAAGCGCGGACATTCGTCTATTGCTTTCTGAATAAGAATAGATCCTAGCCCCAGCTTCCGGAATGGCTCTGCGATATAAATGCTTATCTCCGCTGTGGCAAGATAGGCCGGCCGGCCATAGAAGGATTGAAAGCTGAACCATGCAGCGATTTCTCCCTCAATTCGCAAAACCCATAGCGGGCGAAAATCTGCCGAGTGGTCATCAAACCAAGCCCGTTTGCTCGCCACCGTGGCCGGCTCCAAATCTGCCGTGACCATTCTGCTTGCAATCGTAGCATTATAAATATCAACGATACGCTCCAGATCGCTTAGCTGCGCATCCATAATTTCGTACTGTAGCTGTCTGGTCATGCTCGCCACCTCTTACCTTTCTATGTTAGTCGCTAGGTCCCTTGCATTTGAATGCTGTTAACTTTGACAAATTATATCACATCACGAATTGTCAGCTATATATTTAATGTATTCAGCCGGCGTGTTCAAATTAATAAACGTAGCCATTTGATTCGGAACTTGCGGATCAACCACAATGGTACGAAGACCATTCAGCAAACCCATTAGCCGCAAATCTCTCTTTTCCAACAACGCCTTGATTTCCGATGCCGTTCCGGCATGATAGAGCGCATGAAAAGGCTGGCCCTTGACATGAATCACATCCGCTCCCTGCGCCATTTGTGCCTTTAACGCTGCGAGCAGCTCCTCCGAAACCCGCGGCATATCGCAGGCCATCACAAATACATACCCGCTGCCAATGGCCGACAAACCAGCATGAAGACCGGATAATGGGCCGCTTGCCGGATAGATATCACTAATATAGCTCACTGTATCAGCTAATTCTCCTAGACTCGCGCGGTATATCGCCTCCCGCTCAGGTCGACCAACCGATACGGTCACATGATCCGTTAAATGAACGAGCTGCTTTGCAAGCCGATAAACAAGCGGCTTGCCTCCTATGTCCAGCAGCGCTTTGTCCGTTCCCATCCTCGTGCTTTGACCGCCGGCAAGCAGCAGGCCTTGTATATGCCGCTCTCCCATTAGAACTCTCATTCCCCTCAATAGACAAGCGTAAACGGCAGTCGCCGTCCTCTGTGGCAAAACAGTCGTTTCGCAGAGATAGATAAGCACATTTATATGTGAAAACATATTCATTCTTATTTATGAACAAAGCCCGCCGAGTGACTGCGCTCGGCGGGCTTTGTTCAAATATAGGAATGCATAGCCTTAGGCTATACATTCTTTATATTTCTCGGAATGAAACGCGCCTCGCCGCCAAAGGACGGCGATAGCCGTTTCACCTTGGTTGCCCTTAGGCTTTGGACGGATCAAACGAGCTTTTCAGCGAAACGATTCGGTTGAAAGCAAGCTTCTCTGCCGTCGTATCCTTAGGATCTACATTGAAGTAGCCATGACGGAAAAATTGGAACTTATCTCCGCCTGCCGCTTCTTTCATATTAGGCTCAACGAAGCCTTGCAGCACCTCTAGCGAATTCGGATTAATGCATTCAAGGAAAGGCTTGCCTTCCTCTTCAGCCTCACTCGTAATGAGTGGCTCGAACAAGCGAAAATCCGCTGCTACCGCTTGCGACGCTTCTACCCAGTGAATCGTGCCCTTCACCTTGCGCTCGTTAAAGCCAGAGCCGCTCTTCGTCTTCGGATCGTAGGTACAATGAAGCTCAATAACTTGACCCGCTTCGTCTTTAATTACCTCTTGGCATGTGATGAAGTAGGCATGCTTGAGACGCACCTCGTTGCCAGGGAAGAGACGGAAATATTTGTTAGGTGGGTTCTCCATGAAGTCGTCTTGCTCAATGTACAGTTCGCGCGAGAATGGAATTTGGCGAACGCCCATTTCCTCGTTCTCTGCATTGTTCTCCGCATCCAGCAGCTCGGACTTACCTTCCGGATAGTTCGTAATGACGACTTTCAACGGACGAAGAACCGCCATCGTGCGAAGCGCCTTCAGTTTCAAGTCTTCTCTTATGAAATGCTCCAGGTTGCGCTCGTCTACGAGACTATTGCTCTTGGATACACCGATTTCCCTACAGAATGCGCGCATGGCCTCGGGCGTGTAGCCCTTGCGGCGCAAACCGCTGATCGTCGGCATACGGGGATCGTCCCAGCCGTCTACGACCGCTTCGTCTACCAATTGCTTCAGCTTCCGCTTGCTCATAACCGTATTCGTCACGTTAAGGCGCGCGAACTCATATTGACGGGGTACTGCTGCCATCTCGCACTCGGCGACCGTCCAATCGTACAGCGGGCGATGATCCTCGAATTCCAGCGTGCAGATGGAATGCGTAATGCCTTCGATTGCATCGCTCAGCGGGTGAGCGTAATCATACATCGGATAGATGCACCATGCATCTCCGGTCCGGTGATGATGCGTATGCGCAATCCGGTACAGCACGGGATCGCGCAGCGTAATGTTCGGCGAAGCCATGTCGATCTTGGCACGCAGCACTCGCTCGCCGTCTTTGAACTCGCCAGCGCGCATACGCGCGAACAAATCAAGATTCTCCTCTACGGTGCGGCTGCGGTATGGGCTCTCTTTTCCAGGCTCAGTAAGGGTGCCGCGGTATTCGCGGGTTTGCTCTGCCGTCAAGTCGCAGACGTATGCTTTGCCCTTCTTAATCAGCAGGACCGCACGGTTATAGAGCTCTTCGAAATAATCCGATGCAAATCGAAGGTCATCCCATTCGAAGCCGAGCCAGCGGACATCCTCTTGGATGGATTCTACGTACTCGGTATCCTCTTTAAGAGGGTTCGTATCGTCAAAGCGCAAATTGGTTCTGCCCTTGAATTCATCCGCAAGCTCAAAATTCAGGCAGATCGACTTGGCGTGTCCAATATGCAAATAGCCGTTCGGCTCAGGCGGGAAACGCGTGACCACTTCCTGCACATGGCCGCTCTTCAAATCTTCGACTACAATGTTTTTTATGAAATTCGAGGATGATGACTTATTCTCTACAGCATTCTCCATCTGCGACCAACCTTTCCACGAAAAATATTTATCCTCTTATAATACACAAATTCCCGCAAAATTATAATACTATCCCAAGATCGCGCCCGTTAATAGAAACGAAAGCACTCCTCTTTCAGCGAAAATATATACGCATGCGTACATGCAGCGTCCGCATAGGCTTCATACAAAGCGAATACACGAACATGACGCGAGCGGATGGAAGGTGAAAAGACAGTGGCTGTTTCTTCCTTTGTGATATTCCCGGACGGGGGCTGGAACAATCTCCCCGCCCCTTTTCAAAGACTGTTCGAAGAGCTTGGCAAGAAGCATCTCGTTTATATCGTATCCGCGGAGCCGGTCTCCTCGCAGGCAGCCGTCGCAATCCAAACGTTATCTCTAGAACAACTTAAAACGTTTGGCTGGGGGGAAGCAGCCGCTGTCGTTCTGCATCCCTGCTGGATACAAGCAGCGATGGCCGCCGGGCCCAAGCAGCTGATTGCCATGCCGGACTCCCCGCAGCAGGGCGAGCCGGCACTTTGGACAAAATGCCGAAAGTGGCTATGCGCACATGCCGACCTTATCATTACGGATGCGGAGCCGTATTATCTGGAGCAGGCTTTTTGCATGGAGCATGTATTCTTGCTCGACGGGCGCGACGAGGTAACTGATTTGCTGGCAAGGCAAGCCTTTGGCTGGATACTTAGCGGCTTCTCCCCGAAGCCGCTCGTTCGTTTGCAGCAGCGCTGCCTTGCGGAATGGCACAGCAAGCAGCTGTCCGGCGATTCGAAGAACACGCTCGGCGACAAGCTCACCTTATATTTTTTCCATGCCGTCTATCGGTACCTTGTCTATGATTTGGAACGGGCAAGAGAGGCCGTCCTTGCGGCATTCGAGCTCGCTGTATTAGAAGGCAAGGCGGATGCGCTGTCTACCTACTACCGGTTTTTGTCCGCCATTGAGGTGAAGCAGGGACTCACTAGACAGGCCGTGCAAACCTATACCTTCTCTGCCGTCACGGAAGAGGAACGGCGCACGGTCGATTTTCTGGATGAATGGCTGAAGGAGGGGAAAGACCGGCTCGCAGGCGCACTCCTATACCGGCTGAATGATGATTTCAAGCAAGCCTTAGAGCGACTCGAGCTTCTAAAAGTCAATCCGATGGCGCAGCGGCTGGCGATAGAATGCTGTATTCAAACGGGACGCCTTAAGGAAGCACTGGGAAGAACGACGAAGGAGCAGCTGCGGCAAGGCGATGACGAGCAGCAATATTTGCTGCTTCGCGGAACATCGGCTCTGCTTGCGGGGCAAAGGCATGAGGCGATTCATCGCTTTTTAGAGGCCGCAGAACATCGGATCGAGGCACTGGGCAATATCGCCGAGATTGCCGCACTGGATGCAGCCGTTCAGGAGCTGTTCAGGGGATCCAGTCTTGAAAGCAGCCATGGTTAAGCTGGGGAAGGAGGACAACGCAATGGACGACGGGGGCATTTGGCGACGCAAAAAAAGCGGCAATAAGCTCACTGCGATCATGCAGGTCAGGAATGAGCAAGGGCGTTATTTGGAAGCGGTTCTAGCCGAGCTGTCCCGGTTTGTCGATGAAATTGTCATTGTCGATGATGCCAGCACCGACGGCACCTGCGAGCTGTGCAGCTCCTTCAGCAAGGTGGTGAAGCTTGTCCGACTGGAGAGTTCTCTGTTCCGCACGGAATGGCAGCTGAGAAAGCGGCTTTGGGATGAAGCAGTTGCCACCTCCCCCGATTGGATCCTTTCCGTGGATGCCGACGAAATCTATGAACAGCGCGCCGCCTTGTCCATTCGAGCGCTCATAGACCAAGAACAGTACGACTGGGTTGGCTATCGCATGTATGATTTCTGGGGATCGCTGACCCATTACCGCGAGGATGAATGGTGGACGCTGCATAAGCGGCATACGATGACCTTGATCCGCTACTTGCCAGGCTTTCATTATTATTACCCGCAATGGGAGCATCATGTCCCGCGTTTGCCGGTCACTGCCGCCGCTCTTCCGGGAGTATGCACGGAATTTCGCATCAAGCATCTCGGCTGGGCTGGCAGCGAGGCTGACCGACGCGCCAAATACGAGCGTTACAAGCAGCTGGATCCTTTTGGCAAATGGGGCAGCCTCGCGCATTATGAATCGATACTCGATCCAAAGCCCCGCCTTGTGCGCTGGCATGAGGAGGTGATTGAATGACGAACGAGCAGAAACGGGACATCGTCACCATTCTGACCCATAGCTATCTAGACGGCTACACGCAAAATATTACACGACCGTTCGGCGGGGGGCTCGAACGATACATACATTCGCTATGCCGCGTCATCATGAAGATGGGGCTGCAGCCTGTCGTCTATCAGCTCTCTTATTTCGGTACATTCAATACCGTCTACGAAGGCGTAAAAGTGCGCGGCTGGACTTATGACACGGATAAAATCGCCGCTGCTTTTGAGGAAATGGCGGAAGCCTCGGAGGGCATCCTCATATATGGCAGCTGCATCTGGCATCCGATTCGATATCGACCGGGCAGCATTGGCATTTGCCATGGCATTAGCTGGGATCGGCATGACATGCCTCGCGACACGAAGCAGGAGGTAGCCGCCATCATTCACGAGGCCGTGCTCCAGCTAGACCTGGTCGTTTCGGTAGACTCGCAGTTTCTGACGTATTGCCGTTCCGTATGCTGTTATCCAGATCCCTCCCGCATTAGCCTGCTTCCGAACGCCGTGGACACGGAGTGGTTTACACCAATAGAGGAAGCAGGTAGCGCCGGGGAAGGCGGTCTTGCTAGTGAGGCTGAATGTAATGAAGGAACGGAGAGCAATGGGGGTATAGAGAGCAATGAACGTACTGAGAGCAATCGAGGTATGGAGAGCAACGAACGTACTGAGGGCAATCGAGGTATGGAGAGCAACGAATGCACTGAGGGTATTCGAGGTGTGGAGAGCAACGAACATGTAGAGGCTGATGGCGCGTGCTCTAAGCAGCTTCGTGTTTTGTTTCCTCGCAGGCTTAGCTTCGAACGGGGCATCGTGCCAATGATGCTGGTAGCCACGTCGCTCCTGCAGGAATACCCCGGCGTGACCGTCGAATTCGCCGGAGAGCTGGTCGAGAAAACGCCGGTCGCGATTGCCTTTCGGCTGTGGCTGGATTCCCATCCGCACCGCGACAGAATAGAGCAGCGCGTCTATTCCTTTGATGAAGTACGTACGGCTTATCGGAATGCGGATATTGCGGTCATTCCGACTATTTTCTCAGAGGGTACGTCCCTCGCCTGTCTTGAAGCGATGAGCTGCGGCATTCCCGTCGTGTCCAGCAACGTCGGGGGCTTGAACGATATTGTCATCGACGGCTTGAACGGGCGACTTGTCCCGCCGCAGGCTGAAGCGCTGACGGCTGCCGTAAAAACGCTGCTGGACGATGAAGCGCTGCGCCTCTCCATGGGGAAGCTCGCACGGCTTACTGCGCTTGCTTTTGACCAGCGCAAATGGCATGCACAGTGGACTGCTATTATTGAAGCGCAGCTGGAGAAGCAGCAGCGGTACTGATGGCGCAGCGGGTGGGATGCGCGGAGCAAATGCTCCGTTGCCTCCCGCCCGCTACATCGATCATAGACAGCAGGATGATTCTAAAAAAACAATGCGGATACGGCCCTCAGCTTGAGCTCCGCTTCAATCTGCAGCGCCGGCAGCGCCGCACATGCCGGCGCTGGCAGCACGGCGCGAGCACGCGCCGCGAATGCAGCCGCAAGCCCTGCCGCGGCTGCGCGTGCAACCCATGGCGCTGCCGCCGCGTCAATCGCGGCTGCGCCAAAGCTGCCCGCCGCCGCGCGCCAGTCGGCTGCGGCGGCTGCAAG
>NZ_JBFRGD010000041.1:0-25986 GCF_052115165.1 Paenibacillus sp. 2TAB23 | reverse complement strand
CTACGGGGTAACTCACTCTTGTTCCCAAGCAAAAACACCTCCAAGTTGTACGATTATTTTACAATAGTCGCATCTTCAACTTAAAGGTGTTTTATTTTGTCTCACGGTTTGGGGTCAGTTCCTACTGACGAATGCAATCCGAACAATGTAACAAAACGCCGAACATTTATTGTTTTTTTCTTTTCTCAAGAAAATGTTGTCACATATCCCGAGGGTCTATCCGTCAGCATAGTAAAGAGCCAAAATCGGTTCTAATCAAATTTAAAGGAGTGCTTCACATGAAATCAAGAATGGATAGTCCTGTTATGATCGTACCCGCTGCGTCCCAAGCCTTACAAGCCCTGGGCAAAGCCCTGTTTGCATCCGCAGAGAAAACAGGTATTCCGAGCAGTACGCTCTTCCTTGCGTATCTTCGGGCCAGCCAAATCAATGGGGACAGTGTATGCGTCGAACTTCATTCGCGCAATGCCTTAGCTGCAGGCGAATCTATAGAACGTCTACTGCTCGTGTCGGCATGGCGTGATACGAAATACTTCAATGACGCCGAGTGTGCTGCCCTTGCGCTTAGTGAAGCTGTTACCCGACTCAGTGACCGAGAAGACCCAGTGCCAGATGAGATCTTTAACGAGGCAACCCGACACTTCGATGTGGTGGCACTGGCCACCCTGATCACTGGGATCGCCACGGTCAACCTCTGGAATCGATTTAACGTCTCGACAAGACAGATCGTAGCAGTTTCTGCGGGCAAATAATTGTAACTAATAGTGCGGCTGGTAATGGAGGGGATTAGAAGCAGATATCCCCCTCCTCCTATATCATTGCTTTTCAAAAAAGAGTGAAAGTAGGTAGTTCCATTATGGCAACAGTGTTATATATTACGGCAAATCCACACGATGATAAAAAATCATACAGCAAGTTAGTAGGTAAAGAGTTTGTACAGGCTTATCGATCTGCAAATCCGTATGATGAAGTGGTCCATCTTGATCAGAATAAAATGGATATACAGCAACTTGATAAAGATGTTTTTAGCGGTTGGGGAAAGCTGAAAGCGGGTACTGCATTTGAAAAGCTAACCGAACCGGAGAAAATGAAACTAAGCCGTATCGGTGAGTTGGTTGACCAATTTGATGCCTCAGACAAATACGTATTTGTTACTCTGATTTGGAACGTAAGACTTTCAAATATTTACCGGATATCAGCCGGGTTGGCTTGTTGAGTGATAAAAAAGCCGTTCATATACAAGCTAGCGGAAACTTCTTGTCACCAGGCTCGGATGATGCAGACTTAGAAATGGGTCACCGCCACCTGAAGGTCATTATGGAATTCGTTGGAGTTCCTAACTTTGAGGAGATTTTTGTTGAGGGTATGACCGTGAAACCCGAGCAAGAGCCTGCGATAATAGAAAAGACTTCGTAAGATAAGAATATTAATATACCGTAAGGGTATAGAGGAACTATGTGAAATTAAAGGAGTGGTCATTAGGAGAGATGATAACATTACTGAGAGTTAATGAGTAATCTCGTTTTAGCAATCTACAGCCCTTGCCAGCTGTAACAAATACAAACAGCCGATTAGTATATTCGGCTGTTTGTTCATTAGTTAGCACTATTCTGATCTTTTCGTATTATGAGGTCTACCAGTAATATCTGGTGACCTCATAATACGAACGGGCAGGATTGCTTAGACTTTTATCGAACACTTCAAACAAATGAATTAGGAGTGATAACATCGTGAGTCTAATGCGAATAAAAATTCCAGCTGGTTATGCGATTTCTTATAATAAATTTCATAATGTTGATCCAATTCTCGCCGAAGAAGAAGATGATTTTTTAAGCAACTGGTATTACTTCACAGAAGATATTATGCAAATAAGCAAACTTGAAAATGTAGATGGAAGACATGTTATTCCAGAAAGTAATACATATATAATAGATTTAGGTTGGTACCCAGATAGTAGTTTAAATGGGGAGTACAAATTAGTACTGGTGCATGTAGATGTAGATAAGTACTGGATTGAATTAAAAACCAAGCGGTCTAAAGACAGATTTGAAATTAGAGATACTATTGAAATTTGGTTGCGAGAACTTAACAATAATCAATCTGATGATGGATTTTGAGTATCCGTTCGATTATGTGCTGGGTGTTTCGGGGCAGTAAGTTGTTCAACTAACGAAGAACGATAGTTCACTAAGAGGAGGAAACAGCTGGATTTTAAAGGACGGGACTGGACTGGACTGGACTGGACTGAATTAGCAACCTCTTGGGGCATTTTACTCGATCATAGAAAAGATGAAGAAATACTTCAGGATATAGATCGAAAATTAAAGGATTCAGTTAACCTGACAGGGATTCAAAATAACGACGTTATTAGAGATACGAAAGAGTTCTTAAGTTTTTTTGTTAAGAACGATATGAGTAAAAAACCACTTTTTGAAGGTTTATTAGCAATTGAAGATCCAAACACATTTATCAAATACTTTAGGTTATTACTCCCTCATATGTGGGCTTAAGAATTACAGGTGATTAAGCTAACTGGGAACTATAGCTTCATAAACACCAGGACGAGGCTGCCGGAATAAATCGGTAGCCTCGTTGAGCTAACGGGCAGGTTACTTCCAATATGTGTTAGTATAGAGGTGGCTATTACATTGCCGTTAGGGAACCAGGACAGGATACCCCATTGTTCTGAAAAGATTGGGGATGGCTGCAGATGGAGTAAGATCATTAAAGAGGTGTTGCAGGTTGAAGAAATGGGCTTTCCTTATCTCGCTTCTTATTCTTGGCTTCATAATCATGGGATACAACTATGTTGAAGAGAGTACCAAGGCACAGAACTTACAAGACTCAATTGATACAAAATTTAAGCATGAACTAAGCAACGTTCTCGGCAGTTTTAGCATGATGATGAATGACTATACGTATCGATCCGTCTTATCAAGTGTTTCCAATGTGGCCTCTATTTCTGAATTAACTTCTTATGAGGATCAGAATGATAACTTGGATATTAGTTTGTATAACCTATATATTTCTTTGAGAGAGGATAAATCTAAAGAAAAAGTTCTATCTAGAGCAGATGAATTAAGAGATGTATTTATGATGCTGGTAACTGATCCTGCAAGTAAAGAAGCGACGGATAAACTAATCCAAATTACTGATGAAACATATTTTAGAGAATGACTGAATGGTTTTCGAAGTCATATTAACAGTTATCCTTGATTAAGCTCCCTCGGAGAATAAGGTTTTTCTCACGAATACTCGCGAATTCGCTTGATCTGTAATACATCAGATGGGGCTGGGAAACAACGCAAAGTGGCTAATGAACGAGGACTAAAAATATCTTCGAACGCTTGCCTGTATTCTGGAAAACGGATGTCCAGCCAGCGGTGGATTCTGTTCTTAATCCGCCCAGATTTAACCACCCAATGCTCTCTGTTTGTGACAATAACCCGTAAGCGGCGGAAGTCTTCCTCCTTTGGAGAGAAAAGCGTGTAGAATCCGCGACTCACTGCATCGGCAATGACCAAAGCGTCCTTTGGATCATTCTTTGACGGAGAGTTGTCTCTGTTTTCCTTATTGCGCTTGGTCGTCATTGGATTAACAAGAACAACAGAAATCCCTTGTTTCATCAACCAATGAGCGAGATTAAACCAGTAGTGACCGGTACTCTCCATTCCCACAATGACGTCATTCAAATTGTGCCTGTTCTGTAGTTTATGAATACTGCTTATTAAATGCTCAAAGCCTGCATGGTCGTTCGAAAACATAATGGGACGATTGGTGAGGACAATACCTCGAAAGTTAATCGCTTGAGCAGCATGTTTCTCCTTGGCAATGTCGATGCCAATGACTAGCGTAGAAGTGGAAACACGTTCTACACGTTGATTCTGAGCTTTCGTTAGTCTAGACTTCATATGAACGCCTCCTAAGGTGAGTTCTGAGGGCTGCAACCCAGTACATACTCATCCTAGCGAGGCGTTTGTTTTTCTGCAAATTGAATCTACTAACACCTACAGGAATGTTAACGGGCAGATTAGCGTGGTAGCAGCTTAAGTTGCCGATGAGTGAATTTGTTAATATAACGAACTTTATGGAATAAAGGATAGACATATAGAACAAAATCATTTAAGATGACACTTATTAAAAGTATTTTAAAAATATGATCGAGGTGAAACCTCTTTAGTGGATCCAATTATAAACAATACAATGCGCGTCAAGAAAATGAACCAGGAGCTGGTTCGGCAGACGCTCAAAACATTGAAACAGGCCAAGAAATCTTCAGTTGCACAGACCACAGGCTTAAGTGTAGCTACTTGCGGCAGTATTCTGAATGATATGTTAGCCACTGGTGAGTTGATGGAATTGGATGTCGAGGGATCTAACGGTGGCCGTCCTGCAAAAGTGTATCAGTATAATATGAACTTTTCTTATATTGCCTGCATTATTATCAAAACAGGAATAAACGCGCGTTCCATGGAATTCACGGTAGCCAATCTAGATGGGGAGGCAGTGGAGCAAGGATACGAGGAAAATACACGGATGGATGCTGCAACTATCGATCAATTGATTGATAGGCTCATCTTTCAATATCCGCAAATCCGTGCTGTCGGGATTGGCGTGCCGGGTTCCGTGAATCAGGGGGCTATTAATGGAAGTGATATTCCCGAACTGGTAAATGTCCAGCTAGAGGCGCCTATTCGTGAAAAGTATGGGATCGAGGTTATTCTGGAGAATGACATGAACTTGACCGTGTACGGCTTCTATCAGAAGCAGGATTATGATAAAGAGAAGACCATCGCCGTTGCGACATTTATCGAGGGTAGCCTACCGGGAGCAGGTATTATGGTAGACGGGCATATTCACAGGGGCAGTACCCGGTTTGCAGGGGAGATCGCCTTTTTACCGTTTGGTATTTCCCATGAAGAGCAGTTCCGACAGCTACACGATCGGAACACTTTTCATTCTCTAGCTGCCCGTGCAGTATCCAGTCTGATTGCAATCATGAATCCGGAGTCAATTGCTTTGACGGGGAGCCTGATACAGCCTACTGATGTAGATCTGATCCGTCAGGAGTGTCTGAAGAATATTCCGGAAATGCATATGCCGCAGCTTATGCTATTGGAGTACCCGGATGAGGACTATATGTACGGATTAATTGCAATGACACAGGAGAGCCTGGCCTATTCGCTGCAGCTGGTGGAAAAACGGAGATGAAGCTAATTGAACAAATCAGAAACCCAGAATAGTACGGAAAATCTGGTTTTGTTTTTTGCCAGCCGGGGTGTTCTCAGCTTCAGGGGTCTCTCATGTAAGCTGCTTCAAGGGGTTAACTCCAGGTCACAACCTTCCGCAAGCCTGATGGGTTATCAGATGGCAGTCGCATATACGGGAACTACATTTCTTCCTCCGCTTTTCGGAGTAATCGCTACACAGACGAGCATAGCTTTATTCCCGTTTGCTATGCTTGCTTTCATTGTTTTTATGATGTTGAGTGCAGAGAAAGTAAACCACATTTTGAGCAATCAAGCGAAGTCTAAAGGTATGTAGATATAAATAAATTCTCTATTAAGCTACGAAAGGAGTTTCTTTATGCAAACAAAAACTGAAAAAGAAAAGATGTTGAGTGGCGAGCTTTACCAGGGAGGCGATCCAGAGTTAGTAAAGGATCGTTTGAACGCACGCCGATTAACAAGGTTATTCAATCAGTCGCTTGAGACAGATGATGGACTAAGAAAAGAACTTCTACGGGAGTTGTTCGGCTCAACGGGGAACAATTATTACGCAGAGCCGACATTCCGCTGTGATTACGGCTATAACATCCATGTCGGTGAGAACTTCTATGCGAACTTTGATTGTGTGTTTCTCGATGTGTGTGAAATTCGTATAGGGGACAACTGCTTCCTAGCTCCCGGTGTACATATCTATACCGCGACGCATCCATTAGAGGCTAAGGATAGAATATCCGGAGCGGAATTCGGTAAGCCGGTCACGATTGGCCACAACGTATGGATTGGGGGGCGGGCGGTCATTAACCCAGGCGTAAAGATAGGCAATAATGCGGTAATTGCTTCTGGGGCCGTTGTAACGAAGGATGTCCCTGATAATGTGGTCGTAGGTGGTAGCCCTGCTAAGGTCATCAAACAGATTGACAATGACTAGACAATAATAACAAGGTTTGAACGGGTAACGATAGTTGAATGCCAGAAGGGCTGCCGTGATTTCAATACCGTCTGGTAAGGCTATTTGAGATTAAAAGAAATATTATTTGGAGATATGCGGTAGGATATAACAAACTTTATTTTAAACAAAGAGGGTCGCGAAATAGAACCATTTCTCAATAAATAATGAAGAACATAGATAAAATGAAGAGACCATAACTCGTTGTTATGATCTCTTTCTATGAAGCGGTCAGTAAAATTACTAACTACGAAATTCGCCTCACTTCCTTCAACTGTCCGTCAACGCCTACCGCTGAACCGTTTGATCGCTTCCTCGGTCACCGGCGTGAAGAGGTTAACCAGGTTGCCGTCGGGATCGCGAAACAGTACAGCACGGTTCCCCCACGGCATCGTGGTTGGTTCCTTTACCCACTCGTCGACAAACGGCTTCAAGCGCTCGTATTCGGCATCGACATCGTGAACGAGGAACTCGATGATGACAGTATGATTGTCGGCCGCCACTGCGGAACCAGCGCCGAACAGTTGCACCGTCTGGGAGTGGCCGATCGCCAAGGTGCACGATGGCACAACAAGCTCTGCAAAGACGGGCGCGGGGCGTTCCGCCGAAACACCCATGACTTTCTCATAGAACTCGACGAGACGATCCACATCGTCGGTAATGATGCGTACAGAAGCAAAATTCACGAGATACCATCCTTCCTATAATAAATGATACAATATCGTAACATATCATTTTGGGTCAAAATACTTCGTATTCATCTCCCACTCTTTTACGGTTACTTACTCCGATTATAAAAAAACGCTACTGACAACAGTATGTCAGTAGTGTTTTAAAGTTTTTTTGGCTTCCTCCCGAAATCGATTTCGGAATGCGTCAACACGATATGTCTTGATTCTTTTCTTTCCAGAACTGCTCACATTATGGATTGTATTGATTAGTAATACGGGTGCAGCATTGATTGTCATATTGAACAGTATGAGGCTGCTAAGGGTTGAAAATTAAAGCCTATTGATTAAGGGAACTGGAACGATAGCGAAATGCGTAATGCCTATGGTTGCCGCGTGGCAGCCATTCTCCCATATAGTGAGCAGTAATGTATAACGATCAATAACTTCCGTTTAGTGGTAAAATAAACCATATGAATTGAATTGGAGGTGTATAGGTTGTTTAGGATATTTACAGTACTTGTGTTTGCTGTCATCACTCTCATATCTGGCTGTAGCAACGATGAATCGGTCATATCAAAGGAATGGAAGGAAACGGGAACGGTCGAGTTAACAACAACGAATGATGAGGGAAAACAGATCAAAGCTGACTGGCTCGGGGATGAAGGGCGAATTGCAATAAGTAATAATCCATTTGTTGCGGGGCAAACACAAAAATATATGTGGCTATTATGGGGAAACAAGGATGAGATTGTGAATAAGCCATTAAAAGTAATTGCCACAAGTGAAACGGGTGAGGAGCTAACTATAGTTGAAAGCATTTTAGGTGGAGAGAATTGGGGGGCAACTGCTGCATCGCCTTCAGGATTCAGTCTGCCAACGAAAGGACTATGGAAACTTAATGCTTTTGTTGGTGAAAAGCTACACGGAACATTAATTGTTAATGTTAATGAAGCCTGACATTAGCTAACGAGCAGTGTGCTGCCGCGGCAGCTGTTTCTTCCTGTAACTAAGCGCAGCTGCGGTGGATCCCTTTTCTTCTTCATAAAATAGGTGGTTATGTACAGATTTCCGCTGCTCGTCGTTAAGCGACTAATTTCCTTCGGGAATGGAAACGACCTTAATGTGGAAATGGCAATGGCAATGGCAATGGCACTGGTGCAGGTAAGGATTTTGAAGACATGCCGAAGTTCTGGAAACACAATGTCTACCCTGCGATGGTGCGTTAGTTGAATAATAGATTAAAGTCGAAGAGGGACTGTAATCCGCAGTCCCTCTTGTTGGTTATTTTCGGTCAGCAAGGGCATAATCTGGTTCTAACCTTGTTGCTGCGAACCATTGAACCACACGGATTTGATTGACAAGGTATCCGATATATTAGCGGTCGGATCACCGTTTATCAGAATAAGATCAGCACGCGCACCTTCGGTAATCCGGCCGCGATCATGAAGACCAAAGCAACGGGCTGGTTTGGTTGTAGCCGACTGAAGTGCTTCGATCGGAGTGAACCCGGCCTGCACCAGCAATTGCATTTCGTGGTGGACACTGGCCCCATGAGCAAGGCCACCGAGGTTCGGAACGGGAACCGGCGCGACATCCGTCCCTACAAGAATATCAACTCCGGCACGATGAAGATCCATCACATTCTTAAAACTGTTTTCCATATTGCCTTGTGGGAACGTATTGAAGCTAGAGTTCAAAATATCAATCCAATCCGGACTTAATTTGGAATGAACCCGCGGATCATTCGCCAATTCCGATGCTGGATTTCCAATAATCGATGAATTTAACACCAAACACGGTGTGACAAAAGCTCCAGAATTTGCTATGGATGCAACTAATTCGGACGTGCGCTCGGGTCTATCGATAAACAAGTGACCCAAACCGTCGACACCAAAATCGATGGCTGCTTTCGATGAAAGAGCCGTCAAGACGTGGGCGATGACCAACTTATCCAACTTGTGGGCTTCAGAAACGGCTGTTTTTAGAATCTCATCGCTTAGAACAGGCAAGCCAGGTGCGCCCATGACCGTTCCTTCTTCGATCATGATTTTAATATAGTCGGCTCCATTCTCTACTTGGGTATGCACATGTTTGATTGCTTCTTCAACCGTCGTCACTTGCGGTATTTCTTCATGATCGTGAGCGTATGCGGCCAACATTGCTTCCCTGTCTTCCTCCGATAACTTCTCTAGTTCCTTTAATACGAATTCCGGTATTTCATCTCCATCAGGCAGCAATTCATCTGGGTGTCCACCAGGAGCGGTAATCGCTGTACCAGCAGAACGGACATCCGCGATGTCATCCGCATTTTTCAGCTGAATTTCGCGCCCTCTTTTAGTAAAATCGCCGTTCATTTCGAGTTCTGTTGTAACGCCGAATTTTAGGGCATCTCGTAATCCGCCAATTGAGGTATGGACATGTGCATCAATCAGACCAGGTAGTAGTGTCGCATTTTCTCCATCGATAATCGTTGCATCGGCTGGAATGTCTCCGCCCACTGAAATAATGGACTCCCCTTTAATGACTATATGTCTGGGAGCAATAATTTGATATCCATCAAAGATTCGTACATTTGTGATCGCCGTAATTTGTTCTAACGCAGCATTTAGATTTACTTTCTCCATTTTAATTCCTCCCAATGTGTTTGTGACTCAATACATCGGAGTATAACTGTTAGATATCTAACTGTCAACAAACTAAGTTTTGTTTGACAAGCCAATAGGATCACTGTATATTTTAGCTACTTACAATTAGATTCCTAACAATTACAGAGGGGACGATGAAAGATCATGCATTCCCGAAAAGATACGACTTATATGGATTTGTTTCAAATCATCGGTCTTAAGTTAAAGAAAAGAGCGGATGAGAGTATAAAAGAGCTAGGATTAAGTTCTCAACAAGGAAAAGTAATCGATTATATTTATGAGAACCAAAATAATCATATTATTCAAAAGGATCTTGCAGATCGGTTTCATCTACGTGGGGCAAGCATTACAAGCATGCTTCAAGTTCTAGAGCAAAAAGGGTTCATCGAGCGTAAAATCCCGGTTAATAATGAACGGCAAAAAAATATATATGTATTACCAAAAGCGGTTGAATTGATTGAAGGTTTTAATGACTCTTTCCAAAAAGTGGAGGATGAAATCGTTCAAGCCCTTGATGACGAAGAGAAGCAAGTTTTAAAGAAATTGCTGATCAGAATTAATGAACGTATTTAAAGAAGAGGATTTTCGATGAGAATATGGAAGCATTTGTAACAGTAACTTGTTGTATTTTTTTACTTTTATTTTGATGGTTATTTAATATGGTTGATACTCCAACTCCAACGGATCCGTGACCGATTGTTTATAAAACTTTATAAAGCTATGGGGCACCATAGCCCAATAGAAAATTGAAGGCTGCCGAACTACGGATTCGGCAGCCTTCATTACGCTTACGGGGAACGATAATTGAATACCACAAGGGCTGCCGTTTGGCAGCCTTTGTCATTACGCTAACGGGTAGAATGGTTCCAATTAAAGTAATATAAGGTGTATTTACGGAAAGAGTTATCTGTTCCAGATAATTAGTCATGGCACACATAATTTTTGTTTTACTGGTGGTGGAATAGGGTTAGTTCTTCTACAATGCTACCAATGTTTTGGCCCATAATCCTTTTAATTGTTTACGGACTTTTCATTTTACGTGGATTATATACACTGTATTTAATTATTAAGCTATTAATCTGAGCGATAGCAGCTCTCGATATCTATTTAGATGAAACGTGAAATAGACGACTTTAGATCGATCAAACTATTGAGAGATACTTCTATTACAAACAAAAGTGAAACTATAATGATACCGGTGAAATGGATAGCGGATGGTTTAGCGCTTAGGTGTTGTATTATCGGAGAAGCCCAATATATCGGTGCTCCCACATGCATTTATTTGATTCATAGTGTACCCGCATCTCTTGCCGAATAGAAAGAAGGAAAGATCGGACGATAATTTAATTCGCTCCGTATGCGCGCTGTGTCCACAATCATGTCCCAAGGATTGAATTCCCGCTGTTCGGATTCCGTAGATGGTTGGCTGCCATGAAGATGAAACAACTCTCTTACGGAGATCGGGGCATCGTCGGCAACATTATAGATTCGTCCATCAATTCCAGATATGGAGGCGGCAAGCAGCAGTGCTTGGCTTACATCTGCATGGTGCACCATATGAAATCGTTTGGCGGGATTCCATGTACGCATCATCGGCAGAAATTCAGGGATATGAGGGTCGCGTTCACCATAGACAAAAGCAAGCCTAATCATGCGTAATCCTAATCCATGCTCATTATAAAGCCGCAACAGCTCTTTCTCAGCTGATGCTTTTGTTTGAGAATAAGGCAACAAAGGCCGCAACTCGTCATCTTCTTGGCTAGGTTTTGACTCACTCCCGGAGCCGTATACTAAATTGGTACTCGTAAAAACGAATCTTGGAACGTCCGCCTTCAAGGCGGCGCGAGCTAAATCTATAGTCGCATCGATGTTTGACATTCTGGCTACTTTCTCTTCTACTCCGCGGAACTGTGCAGCCAAGTGCACCACGACATCTGAACCCCGAAGAGCATCAACCCAATTGCCCGCATGTAAAAGATCTCCTTCTATCACTTCAGCTCCTTGCTGTTGAAACGAGCTCGCATTCGAAGCGTTTCGTACTAAAAGTTTGACGTGATGACCTCGCTGCAGCAAACGCGGAACAAAGCGGCTTCCTATTTTACCTGTTGCTCCAGTTACAAAAATGTTCATTTTCCAATTCCTCCTCTGTTTTGCTGATGCTATACTGGCATTATGACAGAATGTGAAATCGGCTTCCTTCCTGTCTTTATCGTATGATTGGCAGTGTCAGGATAAGGAGGAATGGTCAATGGAACTGATCCCGTCCAGAATTTCGTTAGGCGAATTTTTGCGTTCGCGTCGAAAACGTCTTACACCAGAGGAAGCTGGGGTTCAAACCTATGGACGACGTCGGACGCCTGGGCTTCGAAGGGAAGAAGTGGCTCAACTGGCTCATATCGGAGTATCATGGTATACCTCTTTGGAACAAGGCAGAAATGTAAACCCATCTGAGGATGTACTTAATAACATAGCAAGTGCGCTGAGATTGAATGAGGATGAACGCAGCCATCTTCATCTTCTGGCTAGTCCGGTAAAACAGGCAAAAGTGGAAGATTATGAATTGAATGTCGGTTTAGAGCTGACGATAGAGGCACTTGAACCGAATCCTGCTTTTATTTTGGGGAGAAATTGGGATTTGCTGCTGTGGAACCAAGCTTCAGAGATCGTATTTCGACTACCGACATACTCAAAGAATATGCAGCAGAGACCCAATTGGATGAGACGGTTTTTGATGGATTCCTCGCTTAAGTCGAACAATGAGGATTGGGAGGCCAAAGCACAAGCCATGATTTCACGCTTTCGGGCGGATTATGCATACTTCACTAATGATCTGAGATTTAAGTTGCTCATTGAGGAATTTATGCAGATTAGCGAGGTATTCCGGGAGGTTTGGCCGCGACATGACGTTCAGGTTGTCGCCGACTGTCACAAGCGATGGAACGACTCGCGTATTGGAGAGATGGTTTTTGAGCATGTGACCCTACAGCCGCCGACCGATCCGGAGATAAAAATTATGATTTATCTCGCATCAACCGATACAGCTGCGCGTTTGCAAGGTTTGCTGGGTGTTAAAGCTAACGCGGAGAACCAGTCTGGAAACAAGATGGCACGCCCCTATTAACCCTAAGATTGAGATTCGGTTAAAGAAAAGATTCGTTGCTAAAGCTGTACTCGGGCCATTTTTCAAACGACGATATATAGGTAATAACTTTCCATATGCGTTATTTTTAAAATGAGCAATCGATAAGAAACATCATATTACCGTACTGCGTTATAATCTAAGAATATTTGAAAATATATTTATATATTTCCAAATGGTTAATTACATAAATTAAATTCTAATTAAGAAGGGGAATGAGCAATATGGCTAATATCGAGCACTTACAGAATGTGAATGTTCCAGCCTCAATGGTATATGAAGTATTAACCACTGCAAAGGGCCTTTCAGAAATATGGACAAATGAACTAACAGTCAATGATCAGATCGGGTGTATAAATGAGTTCAGATTTGGGGGTAAAGGCTTAACAAAGATGCGGATTGATGAGCTTGTTACGGATAAAAAGATTTTGTGGCACTGCGTGGATTCAGATCCTGAATGGATAGGCACGACTATTTCATTTGATCTGGAGGAAAAAAACGGGAAAACTTCTATCGTTCTTCGTCAGATGAATTGGAAGGAAGTGAGCCCATTTTATCGCGTATGTAATTATAACTGGGCTATTTTTTTGTACAGCCTTAAGCAGTATTGCGAAGAAGGCGAAGGTATTCCGTATCATAAACGGAAGTTTTAGAACCTGCATTTATTTACACTGTTTTAGGTTTAGGCAACTTTCTAATAAACCAAGCGAGTATCAAAACAAGTACGACAAGAATAAATACAATTCAAAAAAAATGAAGAAAACGGCAATTAATCGTGGTGAAACATATAACAAAAGTATTGCGCTAATGAGGAGTGATAGTTTAACTAGTATGGAGCAGTTCGCGATTGCTGATCTTGGAAATTTAAAGATAGTGCCGAAGATATGCATACTTTTGCGGATAGAATGAGAAGTAATAATATGTCTCCCCCATTATGATGAAATCATCGAAAGATTACATCAATTGGAGGGAATAATGATGGCGTACACGACACTATCTGAGAAAGAAGTTCAATTTTATAATCAAAATGGATATGCTCTTCATAAGAAACAGCTATTCAGTCAAGAGAAAATGAAAGAGCTGTCGGACATATTCGAAGAGCAATGGGAGCTAGTTGGCAGAAAGCTGAACAGCGAGCTGGACACACCACATTTCCGTGACGAGAGGCTGCTGAAATTTCTGTTAAGCGAAGAAGTGCTCGATTTGGTTGAGCCGCTAATCGGACCAAATATTGGCTTGTGGTCGAGTCATTTCATATGCAAGGAGCCGCTGATCGGCAAGCAAACACCATGGCATGAGGATTCCTCTTATTGGAACGGCCGTCTTAGCAATTTTGAAAAAATCGTAACGGTGTGGCTGGCAATCGACCGCAGTACGAAGCAAAACGGCTGCATGCGCGTTATTCCCGGGACACATACAGATGGATTTTCTGAATATGAAGAGGTTGATGGAAGCCAAAATATTTTTAGTACCGAAATAAAAAAAGTAGATCATGAAAAAGCCGTTTATTTCGAATTAGAGCCAGGCGAATGCTCGGTGCACGATTCCCGCATCATTCATGGGGCAGCTGCCAATACGAGCGAGTTTCGTCGATGCGGATATACGATGCGTTATTTCTCGACGGATGCCAAGGTATATGAGGAGAAAAACAAAAATCATAAAATTTGGCTTGCAAGAGGCAAGGATCTGGCAGGCAATCCATTCATAAATGTATAATGATCGGAGCTACAAGAAGTTGGTCTTGAACTTTATGGAATTGAAGGGAATTATGGGGAATAGTGCGGAGTGGTTCAACGTTTATCCTTCATAAGCATGAAAGGGGAACGGAGATGGATAACAATAAAACACCTGAGAGACTGCGCAGCAAAAACTTTTTATCGTTGTCGTTCCCCTTCCGTATTTATAAACATGTGATCGAGCACAAAATTGATTCGCATTGGCATGAGTTTTTCGAGATGGGCTTTATCGTATCGGGCAGAGGTACCCATATTCTTAACGGCGAGTCATTTCCTTTGGAAAGAGGGATGGCTTTTCTCCTTACAACCGCCGATTTCCATGAGATTATACCGGATCAAGGCGAAACGATATGTCTGTACGATTTTATATTTGAGGATTCATTTATTCGTCCTGCTTTAGCCGAAATGCTCTTTGAAGAGGCTTCTCATTACGCTTATACTTTTGAAAGCGCACAAGCTGGCAGGATCGAAGCCGAGTTTGATCGTATTTGGGACGAAACGCAGCTCTGGCAACTAGGCAGCGACATGATCGTTCAAGGCAGCTTTGAGCGGATACTGATTGAGCTATTTAGGATAACGAGTCAAAAAAATATGGCAACGGAAAACGTTACTGTTCGCGCCGTCCATCCTTCTATAAGGAAATCAGTTATCTACATTCAGCATCATTTTCGTGAGCAGATTACTCTCCATAAAGTGGCAGAGCATGTCGGACTCTCGGCAAATTATTTCAGCGAATGCTTCCGGAAGCAGACCGGAACTTCATTCCAAGAACATCTTCAAGAGAAAAGGCTGCAATTCGGAAGAGCGCTGCTATGCAGCACATCGTTGCCAATAACGGAAATCTGCTACGCCTCAGGCTTTAATACGATGCCGAATTTCGAGAGGTTTTTTAAACGAATGTTTGGACTAGCGCCGCGCGATTATCGGAAAAGCAATAAATGAAAACTTTCTATTCACTTTTCTAAGTGTATAGAAGGTTTTTTGTACCATATTACATGAGCCATAAGGAATTTCGTGTTATCGAAGAAGGCGAGGTACTTATTTGATGAATGATATTATTGCATATTGTTTGAAGAAAAAGGGAGCGACCAAGGATTATCCCTTCGGGTCTGATCCATTGGTAATTAAAATTGCAGGTAAAATGTTCGCGCTTATTTTTGAGAACAAAGGGGACTATTCTTACATAAACCTAAAATGCGACCCGGCAATAGCAGCCAATTTGAGAGAGCAACATACTAATGTTCGACCGGGCTATCATATGAATAAAAAGCACTGGAATACGATTACAATGGATGGTTCCTTACCAGAGTCGGATGTCTTTGCGATGATTGACCACTCTTACGATATGGTGTTCAAAAATCTTCCCAAGAGTAGCCGAGAAGCTGTATCAGAAATGAACTAGTATCTTTCTTGTTCGTTGAGTTAACGGACGACTGTTTCATGCCAAAATGAATTGGAACTTTAAAGCACTGTTCCCTATTAGCATTAAATGGTTCGCTTATTGTAAACAAGATGAAGGAGGAAGAAGCATGAACTTGACTCTACAGCAGCAATCAGTATTATCGGCATTAACGACAGAATGGCAGTCGCCGGTACAGCTTGCTGAGCAGCTACCACAAGCATCGGAGAATCCATTAGATGTTAACCGGTTACTCAAAGACCTATTGCGTGATGGTTTGGTGCAGGCTAATCCAGTCGTTCTCGGTCTGTATCGATTAACATCACTCGGCACAACCATTAAGAAGACGGAATCGAGTGAGAACGAATAGCGTGGATCTCAAGCAATCGAAAGACTAACCCCTAAAAAAGTGGGACGAACGGAATGAGATCTGCCTTTGCAAGAGTGGGGGACGAAGAATGACATCGCAATATGCAGTAAGAACAAAGGAAAGGCTGCCGGCGAACGGCAGCCTTTTCGATTTCCAAGACCAATCTATCGATTAATCAGCAATATTTCGGGTATAGTATTCGATGATATCTTTGCGCCGGATAATACCGAGGAAAACACGATCAGCGTCTACGACCGGAACGAAGTTCTGATCGGCCGCAAGCGCCAGCATATCGTCCAAATCGGCATTGATTTCCACGCATTCTACTTTCATTCGTTTCTTAATGGAGACGACGGGAATGTCATGCATATTATCGAAGGTGAGGCCATGTGTGGCTTTAAGCTTCCATAACAAATCCCCCTCGGATAGCGTACCGAAATATAGGCCATTGTCATCTAAGATTGGAATAGCCGTATAGTGGCTCGCCTCCAATTTATCTAGCGCTTCTTTCATAGTAGAGGATATCATGAGGTAGGAAACCTCATCCTTGGGATGTAGAAACGATTGGATGTCCATTGAATCACGCTCCTTTGGTATATTAAAACATGTTTTCTCGCGGGGCGCATGTGGAAGTGACTGGGCATGCGTAACCGGACAGCACAGAATTGGCAACAGTTAAAAAGAGGAGAGCTGCTGAAATGAAAATAAGCAAACATAATGCAGAACACTATATCTGGGGTGACCATTGCGATGGTTGGCATTTGGCGAAAAATCAGGATTTAAGCATCATTCATGAGAGAATGCCGCCAAACACGTCGGAAGTAAAGCATTATCATCAACAATCGCGCCAATTTTTCTTTGTTCTATCAGGCTCTGCAACCATCGAGATTGATGGTAAAGAGGTTATCCTAGGTAAACAAGAAGGAGTAGAAATAGCTCCTCTGGTTCCTCATCAAATGTTCAATAAGTCAAACGATGAGGTTGAATTTCTGGTGATTTCTCAGCCCAACAGTAAGGGCGATAGAGTCTTGGTTGATTAAAGCTCTAAGCGAGCAGATGACGTTAGTCCAATAAAAAACAGCGGCAGTTAATGACGTTAACGAAAAGTCAGCGGCTACCGCTGTATCAGTCAAGGAGAATGATCAATCTCTTAATAGTATGCGGGCGATTGAACTTACTTTTTAGCTATTCGAAGCTAATTGAGCAAATGCTTGCTGAATTGCGACAATCGTCTCATCGATATCGGCTTCCGTATGCGCGGTCGTGAAGAACCAAGCCTCGTATTTGGAAGGTGCGAGATTGATGCCTTGGTCCAGCATCAGCTTGAAGAATTGTCCGAACAATTCGCCGTCCGTGTCCTGTGCTTCATCGTAATTCGTAATCGGATGATTGCAGAAATGGGCGGAGAATGACCCGCGAATTTGATTGATTGTAAGCGGAATGCCATACTGCTTCGCTGTTGCATGTAGACCTGTTGCAAGCTTCGTAGCGAGCGCGTTCATTCGGTCATAGATACCAGGCTCCTGCAGCAGCTCGAGGCAGGCGATGCCAGCGGAGATGGAAGCGGGATTGCCTGCCATCGTACCAGCTTGATAAGCTGGACCGAGCGGAGCGACCTGCTCCATAATTTCGCGGCGTCCGCCGTAAGCGCCGATCGGCAAGCCTCCGCCAATGATTTTGCCTAATGCAGTCAGGTCCGGCTCGATAGCTTGGTGGTCGGGGAATGCGACATACGTTTGCGCAGCGCCATAATGGAAACGGAATGCGCTGATGACCTCATCATAGATAACGAGCGCTCCAGCCTCTCTCGTCAGCTTGCAGAGACCTTCTAGGAAGCCATCATGCGGCATGACCATGCCGAAGTTGCCGACAATCGGTTCAACCATGACTGCGGCTGTCTCGTCGCCCCAGCGTTCTAGAGCTTCCTTTAGCGCGGGCAGGTCATTAAACGGCACCGTGATCACCTCGCTAGCAATGCTGGAAGGGACGCCAGCACTGTCAGGAATGCCAAGAGTAGACGGGCCGGAGCCGGCAGCGACGAGGACCAGATCGGAATGTCCGTGGTAACAGCCGGCGAATTTAATGATTTTGGATTTTTTCGTATATGCGCGTGCCACGCGAATGGTTGTCATGACCGCTTCCGTGCCTGAATTGACGAAGCGGACCTTGTCGAGTGAAGGAATAGCTTCCTTCAGCATGCGCGCGAGCTTGATTTCGAGCTCGGTCGGGGTGCCGTACAGGATGCCATTCTGTGCTGCGCGCACGATTGCTTCCGTAATGTGCGGGTGGGCATGTCCGGTAATAATCGGTCCGTAAGCTGCTAAATAATCAATATAACGGTTATCATCGACATCCCAGAAGTAGGCGCCTTCGCCGCGCTTCATAAATACGGGAGCGCCGCCGCCTACCGCTTTGTATGATCGGGATGGACTATTTACGCCGCCGACGATATGCTGCAGCGCTTCTTCATAAAGCTTCTTGGAATTTGGTCGTTTCGTATTCATGGCAATCAGCCTCCAATGTAAGTAATAAATAAACGTTGCGGAAACAAAATACACGCAACCTGCTGTCGCCGTTGCGTGTACGTATGGTTATTGCGATTGCGATTGATTCGTTTCTGCCGCTTCATCCGTAGGCGATGCAGAATCGGTAGGAGTAGGGACGGTATCGTCTTGCTCCAGCGTCATTTGCACGTAAGAGCGAAGCTCGTCTTCGTCGCTGATTCCAATAACGGAAGCGCCGCCGACGCGGTCTTCTGCGATCAGCTCCATAGGCGGGATTTGCGTTGTGCTGGCAACATGGCTTTTGACGCCAAGCTGACCGAGCTTCAGCATATCCATTACGCTAATATTCATGCTGACGTAAGGTTGAACGCTCTCCAGAATTTTTTTCATGCGAACGATGTTCCAAGTCGACTGAAGCTCCTTCGATACGGCTTGAAGGAAGTTTCTTTGACGTTCGGTGCGCGTGAAGTCGCTCATGGCATCATGACGGAAACGAACGTATTGCAGCGCTTTGTCGCCGTCAAGCAGCTGGTAGCCTTTTTTGAGGTCGATATCGTACCGGTTGCCATCCGCGTTGTCGGTGTAATGCATATCTTTCTCAACGTCGAAGTAGATGCCGCCGATCGTATCTATCAATTGCTTAAACCCTTCGAAGTCGGTATAAACATAATATTGAATTTCCAGTCCAAGAAGATCGCCGACCGTCTTCATGGCTAGCGGGTACTCTCCAAGTGCCAGCGCAGTATTAATGCGGCCTTTGCCGTGACCTTCTATATCCACGTACGTATCGCGGAGCACAGAGAAGAGATGCGCTTTCTTGGTAACGGGATCAAACGAAGCAACTAATATGGAATCTGAGCGAGCCACCTGGCCTTCCTCAACTCCGCGTGCGTCACCGCCTAGCAGCAAGATATTGACGCGCTCCTTGCCTTCCCATTCCGGAATCGGAACCGGCGTAGCCTCTGCTTCCTCTAAAGGTGCTTTTGTTTCTTTTGGTTCGCTAAAGTCGTCCAATGCGCCGTATACGCCTACTGACCAGTAAATAATAAACGCTGCGGCGGCGCCTAGTATGACGGAAAGGCTGATATAAAACCATTTCCATTTCTTTTTCTTGCTTTTATTTTTTTCTTTAGGCACTTCGTTTGTCTCGTTAGACATTTCGCTAAATGTGCTCCTTTCAGATGGGGCGGAATCATTGTAATCCATAGTGGGTAAATTTCAATGTAAGCATGCGCTAAGACGGCATAGCGAATGGTCCGCTTCCAAGTGATAAGGTTAGCGGAGCTTGTTACGCCGGAAATATTAAGAACGGATAAGCATAAGCTTATCATTGCTTAAATTTTATCAGCGAACGAATGCTAAAGAGCAATGGGCAGCTTCAGCCGTTTACGCTAGGCGTGAACTAATGTATGATTACATATCATAAAATTATAAAGCTGAACGACATGCAGAAGCAAGTTTTATCGTTTTAGGTAAATAAAGATCGGTATTTCCTAGGAAATGTCGAAGCGAGAGGGGCAATAAGATCCACATGCTAGCCATTGATGTGAAGGATTTGCGCAAGCAATTCAGCGTTCAGAAAAATCGGGAAGGCTTATCCGGCGCGCTCAAGGACTTGTTCAAACGCGAGTACAATGAGGTCACGGCGGTTAAAGATATTTCTTTTCAAATTCCGCAAGGCGAAATTTGCGGTTATATTGGAGAGAATGGTGCAGGCAAGTCGACAACGATCAAAATGCTTACGGGCATTCTGGTACCGACATCCGGCGAGCTTAAGGTAAACGGGTATGTGCCGTTCAAGGACCGCGAGAAGTTCGTTAACGGCATCGGTGTCGTATTCGGCCAGCGTTCCCAGCTATGGTGGGATATTGGCGTGATTGAGTCCTTCCAGCTGCTGCGCAAAGTGTATCGGGTATCGGAAGCGGATTTCCGCAAGCGGCTGAATGAGCTGGTGGAGAGGCTTCAGCTTGGCGAGTTGCTTAACCGACCTGTACGGAAGCTAAGCCTCGGCCAGCGGATGCGCTGCGAGCTTGTCGCATCGCTGCTTCATAACCCGTCGATTCTGTTTCTCGATGAGCCGACCATTGGTCTGGATATTGTCGTAAAGACGGAAATTCGCGACTTCTTGATGCAAATGAACAAGGAGCAGGGCACGACGATCCTACTGACGACACACGATTTGCAGGATATTGAAGCGCTGTGCTCACGCGTGATCATGCTGGATGATGGACGCATCATTTATGACGGCGGATTGGACGATCTGAAAAACCGTTGGAGCAAAGGCCGCGAGATTCAGTTTCAATTCGCAGGCCATACGCAGCTCGCCAAGCTGCGGCAGCTGACGGAATCGCTGGATGTGACATGGTCGATGGAGAATGAGGTTACGGCCAAAATGTGGCTTCCACACGCCGTTAACGTTTCCGATGCCCTTGCCTGTGTCGTTGGCGGTGTCGAAATTCGCGACATTAAAATCATCGAAACGAATACAGACGATATCGTGCGAAGCATCTACTCCTCCGGCTCAGCGTCAACCGCCAAGGAGACGGTGTAATCATGATGAGCGCGTATATTGATTTTATTCGGATTCGGTTCATTATGATGCTGGCTTACCGCGTTAATTATTATAGCGGCATCATTATTTATGCCATTAACATAGGCGCCTATTACTTTCTATGGCAGGCGATCTATGGGGACAAGGAGTCGCTGGCCGGATTTACGGTTACGCAGATGACTACCTATGTGGCTGTGTCTTGGATGGCACGGGCTTTTTACTTCAATAATTTGGATCGTGAGATTGCCAATGAAATCAGGGACGGCAGCGTAGCGGTACAGCTTATTAGACCTTATTCCTATTTGTTTGTAAAAATGATGCAGGGCTTCGGCGAAGGTTTATTCCGCATGCTGCTGTTCATGATTCCGGGTATGATTATCGTATGTCTAATCTTCCCTGTATCGCTGCCGACCGATCCCATGACATGGCTTATCTACTTGGTCATGCTTTTCTTCAGCTTTCTCATTAACTCGCAGATCAATATTTTAACGGGGCTGTTTGCCTTTTTTGTGGAAAACAATGAAGGCATGATGCGCATGAAGCGGGTTATGGTGGATCTGTTCTCCGGCGTTGTCGTGCCGATTGCCTTCTTCCCAGGTTGGCTGTCAGCCGTTATGCAGTGGCTGCCGTTCCAAGCGATCACTTATTTGCCCAGCTCCGTCTTCACGGGAAGAACGCCTAGCAGCGAAGTGCTGCATGTATTCGGCATTCAAGTGCTCTGGTTCGTAGGTTTGCTGATTCCAATTTGGCTGACATGGCGGGCTGCGCGCAGACGGCTGTTCGTGCAAGGGGGGTAACAGAGATGAGATATGCTTCGTTGTTTTGGGAATATATTAAAAATTACGCAAAAACGCGGTTGACCTATCGGGCCGATTTCTGGATTGAAGTACTATCCGATTTATTGTTTCAAGGGATGAATCTCATCTTTATTCTGATTGTGTTCCAGCACACGCCTTCACTCGGAGGCTGGTCGGAGGCAGAGGTCGTATTCGTATACGGATTCTTTATGATTCCGTATGGCGTGTTCAGCACGTTCTTCAGCATTTGGAATTTCAGCGAGCGGTATATCGTCAAAGGGGAGATGGACCGCGTGCTTACAAGGCCGGCGCATAGCCTGTATCAGGTACTGCTCGAAAACGTTGATCCGCCGTCCTTGATCGGCTCCTTCGTTGGAGCGATTATAATGGTGCTCTGCTGGTTTCAGCTCGATCTTCCGTTCCAATTGCTTGACGTGCTTGTCATGCTGCTGCTCATCTTGGGAGCGGTGCTTATCTATGCAGGACTATATACGGCGCTTAGCGCCATATCGTTCTATTCGGATGCTCCGACGGGAATCGTTCCGCTTATGTACAACATTCAGAACTATGGGCGTTACCCGGTAAATATCTATAACAAAATGATCCGGTTCGTATTGACATGGCTGCTGCCGTTCGCCTTCGTTGGCGTTATTCCAGCCTCCTATTTCCTTGAGAAAAAAGCAGATGACCTGTCTCAGCTTGCTTTATTGACGCCTGTTATGGGTATTATCGTTTTCTCGCTTGGTCTTTTTCTTTGGAATCACGGCGTGAAACGCTACCGCGGAGCAGGGTCTTAATTGCAGACATGCTTGCTGGTAATGTTGTTGGAAGGAAATGAACGTTTTATGGAGGGTTAGCAATGACAGAGCTTCAAATAGGAGAGATGGCGCCGAATTTTGAATTGCCTGCGTCAAATGGAGAGAACGTTTCATTAAGCGATTACCGCGGCCAAAACGTCGTCCTTTATTTCTATCCGAAGGATATGACAACGGCATGCATTCAGGAGTCCTGTGACTTCCGCGACGCAAACGCAGAAATGCTGCAGCGCAATACGGTCATTATGGGAATCAGCATCGATACGGTCAAATCACATCAAAACTTTATTGCGAAGAAGGAGCTGCCCTTCCTGCTACTGGCCGACACCGAGCATGCAGTATGCGAGCTTTATGGCGTATGGCAGTTGAAAAAGCTGTACGGCAGGGAGTATATGGGACTCGTACGATCAACGTTCCTCATTGATGCGAACGGCAGGCTGGTCCGCGAATGGCGTAAAATAAGAGTCAAAGGGCATGCCCTGCAGGTGCTTGAAGCGGTTGAGGCGCTTTATAAAGCGGGCAGCGGTTAACGTCGAATGAGCATAGCATAGTAGTGAAAAGCGTATTCAGCTGATGGCTGGGTACGCTTTTTTCTTTCTGCTTATTCAACGATTAGGAAAGGAAATGCGTGTGCTCACCCTTTCTCTATGCGTTTCTCCGAAACGAGGGCGTCTATTGAAAGGACGCCGTCGAGCGTTTCACCTTGAAATATAGGAAAGTATATCCTTAGGCATTACATTCTCTATATTTCCCGGAATGAAACGCGCCTCGCCGCCAAAGGACCGCAATAGCCGTTTCACCTTGAAATATAGGAAAGTATATCATTTCGCCAACTTTCTCTATATTTCTACGCGAAACGTAAGCTTAGCCGCCAGTGAACAGCTTCAGCCGTTTACGCTTGGCAATCGAGTATTAAATTGGGCTTTGGTAACAATAAAGAGATCCTTTGCATGGCAAATGCCGCGTGTTGGCCGGAAATAGGACGACTGGAAGATTTTATTCGTTGACGGGATGCTGTCACATTAATACAATATGGTTTTGCTTGATGGATAGGGGGTTATGAGACTGATACAGCTTAACGGCATAAAAAAATCGTACCGTGCAGGCGGTATTCAGGTTGAAGCTGTCAAGGATGTAAGTTTGACGGTGCAGAAAGGTGAAATATTCGGTATCATCGGTCATTCCGGTGCCGGCAAAAGCACGTTGCTGCGCTGCGTCAATCTACTGGAGAAGCCGACGGCAGGTTCGGTTCACGTAGGAAACGTAGAGCTTACGCGTTTAACGGAGAGGCAGCTGCAGCAGGAGCGCAGGCGCATCGGGATGATTTTTCAGCATTTTAACCTGTTGTCCATGTCGACTGTGAGAGAAAACATCGCATTCCCGCTAGCCCTTGCAAAACAATCGAAGGCAGAGCTGAATAAGCGGGTCGATGAGCTGCTTAAGCTCGTGCAATTGGAGGGACATGCGGACAAATACCCTTCGCAGCTGTCAGGTGGGCAGAAGCAACGCGTGGGTATCGCAAGAGCGCTTGCGAACAACCCGGATGTGCTGCTATGCGACGAGGCGACTTCGGCGCTCGATCCCCAAACGACGAATTCTATTTTGTCGCTGCTGCTCGATATCAAYGCCAAGCTCGGAATTACGATCCTGTTGATTACACATGAAATGAATGTCATTCGTGCAATATGCGATCGCGTAGCTGTCATTGACCAAGGTGAAATCGTAGAGATCGGCGATGTGCTGCAGGTWTTCTTAAAGCCCGAGCATCCGGTCACTCGTGAATTTGTCGATCAGATAGCGGAGAACAGCGCAGCCGGMSAGCTGCTGCAGCACCGAAAGGGCCGTTTGCTGCGAATGACCTACATCGGCAGCTTGACGTATGAACCGATTCTATACAATGCAGTGAAGACTACGTCCGTGCAATTCGCGATWCTGCAAGGAACGGTATCCCGTATGAAGCAGACGCCTTATGGTCAACTCATCGTRGAGCTGATTGGTGACGATGCGGATATCGAACAGGTCATCGCTGTTYTRCGCAAGGATGGACTGGAGGTAGACGCCATATGATGAGCTTCGAGAATRTCCGCTTGCCGGAAATTTGGGACGCGACGAAGGATACGCTCTATATGCTGTTCGCCTCGCTCGTATTTACGATTATTTTCGGACTGATCTTCGGCATTATCTTGTTTTTAACGTCACGAAGGCAGCTGCTTGCTCAGCCAGTCGTTTATGGCGCGCTCTCTTTCATCTGCGCGAGTCGAGTCCGAGCTTGCTCGCGGCGGTTACGATTACAGCCGTTACGCTCGTTTCCTATACGGCGATGTCAGGCGTCATTGGCGGCGGCGGGCTAGGAGACTTAGCGCTCCGTTACGGCTACCAGCGGTTTCAAACCGATGTCATGCTCGTCACCGTCGTGCTGCTTATCGTGCTCGTGCAGGTGCTGCAGACGATTGGAGACGCGCTTGTAAGACGCTATAGCAGGAAATAAAGCGGATAACATTCGCGCAACCTAGATGAACCAACAACATGGGAGGAATCAACATGAAGAAGACAAGCTATATGATATTGACGCTGATGCTGATGTTCGCGCTAACGGCTTGCGGAGCGGACAAAACAGAGGAGAACAACGCAAACGGCTCGGGAACCGGAGCACCTGAGACGGTAAAGCTGAAGGTAGGAGCCTCTCCTGTACCGCATGCGGAGCTGTTGGAGCTGGTGAAGCCGATGCTCAAGGAACAGGGCATTGAGCTTGAAATCATTGAATTCAATGACTACGTGCAACCAAACACGCAGTTATATGAAAAACAGATCGATGCCAACTTTTTTCAGCATACGCCTTACTTAGAACAGTTCAACAAAGACAAAGGGTATGACCTTGTCAACGTTGCCGGTGTGCATATCGAGCCTTTTGGCGCTTACTCCAAAAAAATTCAAAAGATTGAGGAGCTCAAGGATGGCGCACAGGTTGTTATTCCGAACGACCCGTCCAATGGCGGACGTGCGCTTGCATTAATGGCGGATAACGGCTTGCTCAAGCTGAAGGATGGCGTAGGCGTAAACGGGACGGTTGCTGATATTACGGATAATCCGAAGAAGCTTGAAATAAGAGAAGTGGAAGCCGCAACCTTGCCGCGCGTGCTTGATGAGGTTGATCTGCCGCGCGTGCTTGATGAGGTTGATCTTGC
>NZ_JBFRGD010000040.1:0-26223 GCF_052115165.1 Paenibacillus sp. 2TAB23 | reverse complement strand
GGGTGGAAGCACAGCAATGTGTGCAGCTGACGAATACTAATCGGTCGAGGGCTTATCCTAAACACGTTTGCCGTGACCCATACATCCGGTAGACAGCAGCAAGAAGGTTCAGCAAACCTTATCTTTCGTATCCAGTTTTCAGGGCGTAACTTGCTAATGCAAGCATTAGCAAAGGACCCACACCCGTGGGTTTTATTTTTTGTCTATGCACCTGAATTACAATATGGCGGTCGTGGCGAAGTGGTTAACGCATCGGTTTGTGGATCCGACACTCGGGGGTTCAATTCCCCTCGATCGCCCCATTAATTTTATAACAAATGCTTGTTGTTGGGGATTAGCCAAGCGGTAAGGCAACGGACTTTGACTCCGTCATTCTCAGGTTCGATCCCTGAATCCCCAGCCATTGTTATGCGGAAGTGGCTCAGCGGTAGAGCATCGCCTTGCCAAGGCGAGGGTCGCGGGTTCGATTCCCGTCTTCCGCTCCATAATTATGGCGCCATAGCCAAGTGGTAAGGCAGAGCTCTGCAAAAGCTCTACCCCTAGTTCGAGTCTAGGTGGCGCCTCCAGAAGATTTTACAGCAGTATCATACGTGCCCTTAGCTCAGCTGGATAGAGCGTTTGACTACGAATCAAAAGGCCAGGAGTTCGAATCTCTTAGGGCACGCCATTATCACTGAATTGCCGGAAGGGCAGACGCTCGACTCAAAATCGTGAGCGGAAGTCAACGATATAACCGCTAAAGCCGCAGTATTACTGGATTCTTTAAAAACAGTTTCGAAAGTTCTCTCTTGTAGTTCTCTTCTTTATCCAGAGGAGCGATGGAGATCATCCAAATGTGCCGGCGTGGCGGAATGGCAGACGCGAACGACTCAAAATCGTTTGGGAAACCGTGGAGGTTCGAGTCCTCTCGCCGGTACCACCTTATAAATGACAGCTCATTGGAGTTATTTTCTCTGATGAGCTTTTTTATATATTAATGACTTCATTCATTGTGTTGGCTGAAGCCAATTTGGAATGGAACACCATTTGTAAATAAATATTGGCCGTCTTAGAATAATCGCTATGTCCCAACCACCCCTGTACATCCTTCATACCAACCCCACTAGACAAAAGCAATGTCGCCCAACTGTGGCGAACATTATAGTATCGAATACACAGTTCGGTCTTTCTTAATTGTATTGAGCTCGCCATAGAGTGATCCGCTAGTAACAGTGTGCTTAATCGTAAACCTGCGATTGACGAGTTCAATCGCTGGCCATTTTAAGCTAAATACTCTGCTACGACGTAATCCATAAAAAGCTGCAAGAATAGCGTAGAAGCTAATAGRCAACCATTGTTTCTCATCAGAAGAAAATTTCCTTCCTTATTGCATTTGCTTCCTTATTGCATTCCTCATTTGACATCTAACATAGAGAAATGTTCCAACCAGCCTCAAACATGGTCATGACAAGTAGGGGTGAACGTTATAGCGCTCGGGATCAAGATCAACGGGCAGTTACGTTCGGCTCAGCTACTTTAATCCCAAAAGCTAATGAGAAAAGGTTCTACTAGAAAGAACTGGCTAGTATCATATTGCAAAGTCGTTTTAGAATACTCCATGCATCGGTCTACATTAATGGAATTCGTATCTCGACTAAATGTTCGCTTTCATTATTCACAATAAAAGAACTAATAATTGAGGTCATGACAATATCACCTCTTATAGTCAATTTATGATCGGCAATGTACTCCCTGATATTCGTGAAGATGTGTATGAGCTTGTCGTTTTCACCTTTATGATAGGCGACGATGCAGACGCCGAGAGGATATTCTTCAACGTTGGCATCCCCTCGGAACTCCTTTTCAAAAGGAAGAATGACTTTATCAATGTATTGATCATTCGTTGTATGCAAATACTTTTCGTTATAAATAAAGCTTAGGCCGTGATTATGACCGACCTCCGAGTAATTCGGAAAGCGGACTATTAATTCTTGTAATTTGGCCTCGAAATCAAACCAGTCACTGACGGTTTGGCAGTCTCCGATAACCCCGCGAATCGAACCGCATTCTTTAATCTCAATTTCATTCTTAAACTTTTCAAAAGAACAACTCTTTTCCTCAATCGTATCTAAAATGATAGAAAACCTCTTCGCAACGGTTTGCATTTTGGCTATTTTTTCCTCGAATTGATTTTGTTGAATTCTAAGCCTGCGCAGGGCTTCATTCAGACTTGTTATTTCCCTGAATTGCTTTGCCTCTTCCAGCGATAATCCAATCAATTTGAGAAATTTAATATGGTCAACTTCAAGAAATTGCTCTTCAGAATAATAACGGTAACCATTTTGTTCATTTATGAGTGCAGGAGATAAAATGCCGATATGGTCATAATACCTTAAGGTTTGAGCATCGATCCTCTTTATTTTTGCAAGTTCTCCGATTTTGAACTTTTTTTTCACGTATTACGCCCCCTACACTGGACGATCTGAATTTTATCGACAGACGATTAAAGGCCTATTGACCTTATGGTTACTATAAGGGTTATTCTACAAATGATCAAGGCAAGATCTAACTTACAAATGAAAGGAAGTGCGAGCATGCAACACGTCCAAACATCATATACGTACCGCGACTTGGTCGAACGTTTGTTCAACCTTGAGGTGCTGGCCGTTCCGCCTGTAGCGGGTGAAAGAAGCGGAAGCTTCTCGAGCTTTGATCGAAGCTCTGTCTATAATGAGGCTACTAGTCGCTATGAGAACTGGGGGGCGAATGACGATGGTGGCGGCTATATTCGCGAGGAAGATAGCGGTATCGTAGCATGTGAATTAGATGGGCCTGGAGTCATCTGGCGTGTCTGGTCGGCTTTGCCGGGTGAAGGACATATTCGGATTTATCTCGACAATAGCATGGAACCAGTCATCGACAAACCTTTTCGCGATTATTTTGAAAAGTTCAGTGATGAGGGATGTCCGGCAAATTTCCCGAATATAGCGCCTACGTTGTCTCGTGGAAGAAACAGTTATATCCCCATCCCCTTCCAGAAGCACTGCAAAGTGGTGCTAGACAAGGATTGGGGAAGCTATTATCACTTTACGTATACGCAGTTCCCAAATGAGGTGCAGCTGCCTGATTTTACTGGTAAGTTCGACAAGGACTCGTCTATTGCTCTTGCAGAGGCGGATAGATTGCTGCAGAATCGGGGAAGGCACAGACCGCATCAGCATCAGCCGCATAATGATCGGACTGTAAGCTTGTCCATACCAGCTGGCGGGAAATCGGTTGCCCTGGACCATGCAGGTGCAGGAGCGATCTCCATGATCCGGATTCGAACAGAGCTAGCTCACCAAACTGAGGATCAGCAGCGAATTGCGCTAAGGCAATTGGTAATTTCCATGAAGTGGGATCATGAAGATAAACCGTCTGTCTGGGCGCCGCTAGGTGATTTCTTTGGCAGCGCTCCCGGAATTAAGCCATATCGCGCCTTGCCGCTGGGTATGGACGGAAACGAATTCTATTGCAACTGGTACATGCCCTTTTCGGAAGGCGCTATCATTGAAATAGCAAATGACGGGCCAGAGCTGCAGACGCTCGTGATTGATATCCGGACCGTTAGCATGATGAAGGAGCAGGCTGACAAGCTGCTGCGATTCCATGCCAAATGGCACCGAGACGCTTTTCTCGATTTGGAGAAGGAGCGGTATGTGGAGGGCGGAGACCGATGGCCGGATTGGCCTCTGCTGCTGGCCGAAGGCCCGGGACGGTTCTGCGGCGTACATCTTCATGTCTATAATGCATGGAAAAAACCCGATCAAGATGCCGACACTTGGTGGTACGGAAGAGAGGACCGTAAAACAATCGATTGGTGGTGGGGAGAAGGAGACGAGAAGTTCTTCATAGACGGTGAGACGTTTCCTTCGACCTTCGGAACAGGCAGCGAAGACTACATTGGGTACGCTTGGGCCGCTGAGCCGCCATTCCCCATATTCGACAGTGCGTTTGCTTGTCAGCCCTATGTCGAAATCGACGGCAATGGCCATACTTCGGTGAATCGGTTCCATATCTGCGACAATATTCCATTCATACAATCATTCGAAGGCTTCATCGAGAAATATAAAGCGAATGATTGGGAGGATGGCAATCGATGTCTATATGCCTCCACCGTGTACTGGTACCAGGCTCGCGGGACGATAGATCGGTATGTGCCCATCGAACTACAAAAACGCATCGGTTATGACACGTTAAATGATGAAGAACCAACATATAAGAATGCCAAATTGGAGGATTCGCTATGAAACAAAATCTAATCGCGCACTGGAGCTTTGACGAAGGCAAGGGCAATCGGGTTCGTGAGCAATGCACTGGACGTGAGGACAATATTCATTATGTATTCAATGGGGCGAAATATAAACCGTCCAGTGACCCGCTTTGGGTGAAGGGGGTCACAGGCAATGCTCTTCTGTTTGACGGATACTCGACCTGGATTTCCGCACCATCCGATACGCGCACATTCAAGTCGTTCACGATAGAATGCTGGGTTGCGCCTCGTTCGTATGAGCACGGCGACGGGGGAAGACTTTCCACAATTGTTAATCAACATGACAGGGAGACGAAGACGGGATTTGTGCTGGGAATGTTTCGACATGGCTCGTGGTCTTTCCAAATCGGGAACGGCGACGCTTGGTACGAGGTCTGGTCAGAGGCAGTTACGATCCCAAAAGATACGTGGTCGCATGTCGCCGCCGTATTTGATGGGTTGAATGGTCAATTAGTTCTCTATTTGAACGGAATACAAGTGGAATTACGAAGTATTCCGAAACATTTGGAAATCAAGCTGCCGCCTGTCGAACTGCTCGTTGGCAAGAACAATAATCCGAGTGTGCTGCAGGGTGTTTTTACAACCAATATGTTCAGCGGTATCATCGATGAGCTTCGATTGTACGATGCAGCCTTATCGGCGGAGGAGATCAAAGCCGACTTTGGGCGACTACCCGACACCCAGCCGGATACGGTCCAGCGTAGAAACAGATATGACGGCGATAGACATCGGCCGCAATTTCACTTTATTCCGCCGGAGCATTGGATGAATGAGCCGCATGGGCCGATGTATTTTAACGGACAATACCATATCTTCTACCAGCATAATCCTCAGGGCCCCTACTGGAATCAGATCCATTGGGGACATGCAGTTAGCCCAGACATGCTCCGTTGGCGCGATGTGCCGTTTGCCTTGTCTCCGGAAAAAGGCGAAATCGATCCCGATGGCTGTTGGTCCGGTGGGACGGCGGTCGATGACGATGGTGTTCCGGTTATCTTCTATGCCGCAGGAGACAAAAGAAAGGATCCAGACCAATCTGTAGCCATGGCAAGAAGTACATTCGGGCAGGATGGGAATAATGATCTGGTCGAATGGATCAAGCATCCGGAATATGTCGCAGTTTTGCCGGAAGGGGTAGGCCTTCGTGGGAATTTTCGGGACCCTTTTGTATGGAAGGAAAACGGGATATGGTATATGATCGTAACTTCCGGTATACCAGGAAAAGGCGGCACGGCATTGCTGTACACATCGAAAGACATGATCGATTGGATCTACCGCAATCCGATTTATGTCGGTGATTCGCAAAAATACCCGAAGACAGGCGATGCATGGGAACTGCCGCTCTTATTCCCTTTCTATAAGAACGATAAAGGGGAAGAGAAGCATATTTTCATCGTTAATCCCTGGTTTTTGCACGCAAGCCCGCACTACTGCAAATATATTTTCTACTGGATTGGCACTTGGGATCGGGACCGTCTGGTCTTTATTCCTGACGATGAGGAACCGCAGGTGTTCGATGTGGGAGAGCACTGGATCGGCCCAAGCGGATTCGTGGATCCAAGCGGAAGAATTATTCTGTTCAGCGTCATTTTCGCCATGAGCCCGAGGATAAGCCGGGATCTTGGTTGGTTCGGAAATGCTGGCCTTCCAGTGGAAATTGGCATGCGGCCTGACGGTCGGCCAGGCATTAAGCCTGTCGCGGAGCTTGAGACCTTACGAGGCCGTAAACTACTCGAGTTGTCGGACCTCTCGCTTGATATGGCAGATGAACAGCTGAGAGCAATAAAAGGCGATATGCTGGAGATCAAGCTTGAGCTTAAACCGGGCGAGGCTGAACGGTGTGGGATCAAAGTTCGTGTGTCACCTGACGAGATGGAAGAGACTTTGCTGTACTATGACCGTTCGAATGGAAGCTTCATGGCAGATCGAAACAAGTCGAGTTTGGAGCCTGATGTGGAGAAAGGCATGGAAGGCGGTCCGGTAGATTTGGAAGGCGGCAATCTTCAATTGCACATCTATCTGGATAAGTCCATGATCGAGTCTTACATTAACGGAACGAAAAGTTTGACAACACGCATATTCCCATTCCGGCATGATGCACAGGGGCTGAAACTTCTAGGTGATGCGTCGACTTCGGTCATGTCGCTTGAGATATGGGAAATGAAGTCTGCATACGACGATTGACAGGAAGATAAGTGGACATTTTTCTGAATCTGCTCACCGTGGACTTAAAACATAGTTTGATAATTTGGAATAAAGATCAATTATATATCCTTAGAATGACGGTGCTTCATTAAACGAAACATTCCTGTTAAGGCTAAGTAATAGCGTTTGTCAAAAAAGGAGCGCCTCGGTATGATGGGTTTGTCGACGGGTTTATAACCCAACACCCTCAATGAGGCGCTCATATTATGAACTTTAAACAATCAGACGGACAAAATCAGCGAATTGAACGAATTTCGACCTCATCTTGTTGTGGGTATAGATGTCGCGAAGGAAACGCATGTTGCACAAGCAACTAATTTTCGCGGCGTCGTACTTAGTAAGCGACATCTAACATTCTCAAATACAATAGAAGGATTCGAGAAATTAGAACGGTGGATCGAGGGGATTGGGCAGAAACATCGCTTAAAGGATCTCATAATCGGCATGGAGCCGACCAGTCACAACGAACTTGGAGAACTGTTCCACACAGTTATGCGTAAACTGAATTTAAAATAAAGCCAAACAAAACCATTGCAAGAGTTTACAATGGTTTTGCTGGTTTTTGTTTAATTTATATACTTATTCCAAAACTAACAATAAGCATTGAGAGTTTACTCTTATCAATGGGTGGACTCCGCTAGTCGCTTAAGTATCAATAACACGGATTGTTCATCGTCCTCAGTCACGTTATTTTCCTCATCGTTGCTGTCGGAGCCCAGTCGATTGTCGATCTGTTGAAACGTCAACATGGTGGTATCCCCATCCTTACTCAAGACATAACTCATCGTGAAGTAATTTTCGGGTATATCCTCCAAGCCGGGTCGTGGAGCGAAGAGGGAGTATCCGAGAGACTGATTTGGTGTAAACTCTAGCACCGAGCCCCACTGTTCATAAACATTTCCATCCCACTCGGTTCGAAACCGAATCTCGCTGCCGATTTGCCAATCGGTTATTAGATCGCTGTTGTACTGCCACTGTTTGACCCATACAGGATTTGTTATTGTATCCCACACCCGCTCAGCAACCGCATTTATTATAATTCGGGATGTACTCGTGGACATTAATTTTCCCCCTCAAACATTTTTACACTCTAAACATTCGACGATAGAAAGTTAATTCCTTCCAAAACCATCTTAAAGCTTGCCGATACAGACAGCGCGGAGAAACGTATCAAAGTTAATCATTACACTAACGTAGAGAGATAGTTGAATTACAAAACAACTGCATGACGGCAGCCCTTCGTCGTTAAGTTCAGTTTTATCAAACTATTTTTAAAAATACTTAGTCTCCTTAACGAAAAACCAAGGGTATCTAGCTTTATAATTATCAAATTTTATTATAAAGCTACATTAGGGACGAAAATGCTTTATCGCTTATTAAAAACCCGATTCGATGCTACACTAGATGAATACCGTAAAAATTATGCATAGGAAATACGATTGACTAACCTCACGTGGTGTATAAAGCTTGCACTGGATATCGTTGACATGAAAGATAAGAATCGTTATGATAGACAAAAGTGTATTTCATTTAAACGTTTACGTAAACGTTCACTTTAATAGTGTCGATGGAAGAAATGCATTGGAATTAACATCTTATCGCGTACAAACGGATAGTAGATCATGAAGCATGCTTCATGCTTATCATCAATTATCTCATTACCTTGGAGGAATTTTCTTGTACACTGTTCAGAATGCCAACGAACATATTCGACTTCATAAACATAGATGAAACAAGAGTTAAAGCCTACATACCATGCTTCGGCTGAGATCGGCTGGATCAATAATCCAATTGGTTTCTCGTATTTCGATTCCAGCTATCATCTGTTCTACCAGTACCACCCCAAATGGGATCTACAAATCTAGTCATCACAGAAGGGCTGTCGTAAATATACGACAGCCCTTTTGCAGCAGCGATTCATCATGTAGTTTTTTCGAACAGGCTCAAGATCCTTGATGCACATTTCGGAGCGGATGATGTGATCATCTTAAATCTCAGCTACAATATCCATTCCAACGCTTCCGCTTCCCCTCATTCCCATGCTATTCCATAGGGAGATTGCGTCTCTGGTTTCAATCATTTTAGGCCTCGCCCGCTCTCTAAGGATCTAGGYAATGCTTTAAGCGTGTAATAGGTAAACCGATAGCTTTGATTATCTAGGTCAATCGCTGCGGATTCATCGTAGCCTCTTGTATTCGCCAGCATTTGTCGAAGCATCGCGATTCGGGATTTCCAGAGAAGACGATGCTGAGACTTATAGTGATCGACCGCCCATAGCTTCGCTCTCATACTCGCTCTTGATAACTGCACCGTTTGCCGCTCTAAATTGGCAGCAAGTTCCTTATGCCAATTCGGATCGGTATGATAGTGCTTATAAGGTAAATCCTCGTAATAGGCGATCTGATTTGCTTCGCAGGCAGACGTATTCCAAGCCCAGCATTCAGCTGCTTGCCTTACGATGCCATGATCGACATGCCTGCCGATACCGATCGGAATATAGACTTGTATATAGTCCATTAAATCCAAGGTCCTGGATAACTGGGCCTCAACCCTCTCGATAACCGGCTGTTCCAACGATAAATCGGCGCGGAAGAGCTCATCCAACTTCTGGTAGCTGGGAGAATTGTCGGAATTTCTTCGATAGATGCACTCTTGGAGATTTAAGTGGATGCATGAAGCCCCTAGCACGGCTGCAGCTTGCTGGTCCTCATTTAAGCGTGCTTCCATTACCCCGAAACGAAGATTAAACCTTTTGTGCAGGATTTTGGCCAGCGGGGATGGAGAGGGGTTCGTATCTTCTCCCGTGAAGACGGTAGCGATAACGATGCGATGCCCGCATTGATAGAGATAATCGATGTAGTCGCCGCAAGAGAGGATCGCATCGTCCAAATGGGGGGAAATAAACAAGTACTGGTGATCTGTCATCCTCATCACCCTTCGCATAAAGTGCTGGGAGAGGCTCCCTCAGCTCAGATTATACATAACAACCAGAGACATGGCTATTATTATTTATTTAGTTGTTAATTTGACATTTATGTAATATAATCCAAAGGTAAACGTTTACGTAGTCAGAATAGAGGAGGTTGGCGATCGAATGTTCGATAAAATCAAGGAGATTCTTGCCAAAGTGAAGGAGGATGCTAATTTAACGGATACCTTGCACCCTAATTCGGATCTGATCAACGATGTCGGATTGGATTCCCTGCAAATGATCGGTTTCATTCTGGAAGTCGAAGAAACGTTCCTGGTTGAGATTGATTATGAAAATTTCGATTTGGAGCATCTAAATTCGATTGAGGCTTTTATGTCGTTCCTGAATCGACTGGAACCGCAACATGGATAGTGTTGTACATGCTGGAAGCTTTGACTCGGAAGCTTACTGGAAGGATTCATCCTTCAGCAAGCTGCCGGCAATCCTTGATGAACAAAGAGCGTATATCGTAATGGCGATGGATGAGTTGTTGTTTCCGTTTTGTGCGGCTAATGACGGGTTAATCACACGGTTTTCGATAGATCATGCGCAAAAGGATTATCTCCATCGCATCGGATTTTCGTTCTCTCACTTAGAATGCGCAGATGTGCAACAGGGGGAGAACATTTTCCATCCTTTGCTTAGAAACACACACTACCAGCGATGGCTGACACGTTTTCAGCGAATCGCTCCTTACGCGGTACTGGAGCAAACTACTGAGCTACTGCAGCTGAATTTCTTCGAACAAAAACTCCCTTCATACAATGTTGTCAAGCATGTAAATTCGAAAATGTACTCAACGGAATTGTCCGAGCAATTGACCGGTGTCCGACGGGGGGCCTCGGTAACCAATGCGACCGAGCTGGCGGCTGTATGCCACGAGATGTTGGCTACGCACGGAGCGGCGCTGGTTAAAGATCCTTTCGGTGTATCTGGAAATGGGAACATCAAGCTCAAGTCTCCCCATGCAATCGAAAGAATGACTGCCTACATACGTTCCCAGGAGCATCGAGGGAAGGTGACGGAACTAGTCGTGGAACCACTGCTAAGGGTAGCGCGTGATTTCTCCTGTCACTTCGAAATCGCTCCCGATGGCAGCACTTCCTTCATTGGCATGCAAGAAATATTGAATCATCAATTTGCCTATCAGGGCTCTGCCGCAATGCGTGAAGATGAAAAACATGAATTGGAATGCAAGGATTATTTTCAAGTGATGGAACAGGTAGGGCTAGCATTGAACCGGCAAGGATACTTCGGGCCGGTATGCGTAGACTCGATGCAGCTTACGGATGGTACCTTAATTCCGATCGTGGAAATTAACGCACGCAAGTCGATGGGACTAATCAATGTATATCTAAACCGAGCGTTGTCGAACCGACGGTGTCAGGGCATCTTATCGTATCTGTCGGTAGGCTATTATAAGAAATTGGATTATGGACGATTCCTGTGCGAAATGCAGGACGCCAGCCTGTTGTATCCTCAACCGGGTGGAAGCGGAATTGTTCCACTCTCTTCTGCCGCGCTGCTGGTCAATCAGGAAGGGAGGATAAAGGGAGGTTCCCGGGCCGAAGAGAGAAATCACCTGATCAAAGGACGGCTGTACATCTCGGTATTCGCCGAGAATTTGGAAGAGAGACAGAGGCTTGTAGCGGTGTTGCGCACCATACTAATGAAACTGGACGTGTCCATTTATGATTGACTCTCCTAATCGTATGATCACGCTGCTCTGCTCCGGCAACTCCATGGGGGTCTATATTCCAGCCATTCAAATCAAGTATCAGTGCCGCCGGCAAGGGGTCCCTGTCGAGGTCTGCGTGTTGGAGAATGTATACCTCGATCAGGTTAGATCGAAGATACCCGCAACGCGGACGGCCTTTCATAATCATTTCCAATTGGCTAAGAAGTCGGCGCAATTCGCGCGTGATGTCGGTAATGCATTGGATCCTATGAAAACAGAACGGCTGCTGAACGCATGGAAGGAAGAACGGCGGATACGATTCGTCGCGTTCACTGGTTTTTGGATCCCATTGCTGGAAGCGTACCGGGAGATGATGGACCCCACGCCGCTTGAGGTTGAACTGCTCCGGATGGACGCCGGAGACTCCGTTTCTTACGAAATATACGGAGAACGATGCAACGCATTCAAGAATATACGATTTTTCAGCGCGGAGCATAATTGTATCCTGCGAGAATTTCCGATCACAGACCTGCCTCCGGTACCCTTCAAGCAGAGAGATGCGGGAATCGTAGTACATGGCGGCGGCTGGGGGATCGGGAACTACCGCGAAGCGATGACACGACTTGCTGCATATCGCGATCGTGTCGCTGTGCTTGCATTTTCTCCCGAGGAAATAAATCCTCATAAGAAAATCACGCATTATATGCATGATCCGCAATGGCAGCCTTGGTTAACCGATGAAGATGGACAACATGGTTTCCCACCGTTGGCGGTCGTTGAGCATGGCGAAGACCTGACTTACTACAACCGATACCATTACCCACCTCTATTCGATGTCATTCGGAATGCCAAAGCGATTGTGAGCAAACCGGGAGGCTATTCGCTTTTTGAGTCGTTTGCAGCAGCCACGCCGATCGTTTTCCTAGAGCCGTTCGCCAAGCATGAAGCTGTCAATGCGTCATTCTGGATCGGTCATGGCTTTGGAATCTGGTTCGAGCGATGGGCTGAAGATAACTTCTCTAATCGAAGCCTAGAGCCCCTCTATCGAAATTTGCTACTTGCTAAAGAAATAGAGTTCCCAGGAGGCCGATACGATGCAACCGAAAACGATGGCAAAGTTTGATCAAGACGTGTTTCACAACCTGAAACGAACCATTATGAACATGTCCCGCGCAAGCCGTGCCAGGGAAGCGAATCCCCGTTATGCAATGGAAATCCCGGAGGACGTTGGCATCAAACTGAATAACGGGTGCAACCTTCGGTGCAAGCATTGCTACGAATGGAATGAGGACGGTTTCCATTGGGATATGGCGAAGTCCGAGCAGAAAAGAGAAATTGATATCGACACGATTGATCGTATTTTAGCATTTACGTTCCCGAAGAAATCTAAACTCTATTTATGGGGCGGAGAACCGCTTTACTATTCCAAGTTTGATTTGCTTGCCGAACGACTCGAGAAAGATATTCGGACAACGACGATTTGCACAAATGCGATACTGATCGAGGAGAAGATGGACGCCATCCTGAAGTTTTCGGATGATCTGGTCCTGCTGGTCAGTCTGGAGGGCTTCGAAGCGGAAAATGATGCGATCCGCGGCAAGGGAACATTTAAGAAGGTTATCCGGGCAATAGACACGCTGCTGGAATTGCAGAGGAAAAAAATGTACCTTGGGAAAATCTCGGTAAGCCTGACAATGAATGACGCGATGATACCCAGAATGTTCGAGTTCATGACCTACTTCGAAGAGAAGGGGATCGATTCCGTCTACTTTGTCTATCCATGGTATATCTCGCCTGAATCCGCTCATGTGATGGATGCACACTTCAACGAGCATTTGCAGTGGTTGAAGCCTTACCAAAGCCATTCATGCAGCTGGCATTCGTTCACGTATCGCATATCTCCCGATGCTATTCCGCAACTGCAGGAGGAGGTGAGGCGGGTATCCGAGCATGTCTGGAAAATTCGAGTCCGTTTCATGCCGGCGCTAAATCAGGATGAAATCGGTCCGTTCGTTAGAGGAGAGCAGATTGTAGGCATGAACCGCACGAAATGCTTATCGATTTCTACCAGGATGGACTTCTTACCGAACGGGGACGTCACGCCATGCAAGTTCTTCCCGGAACTTTCCGTAGGAAATATTCATGATCAGAGCATAGAAGAGGTTTGGCACGGGGAGAATTTCGGCAAGCACCGTGAACATTTATCCTGCGGACTGATGCCGATCTGCTCGCGATGCGGGCTGCTGTACCACTACGGGCGATAATCGCGAGAAATAGGAGCCTAACATGGAAATCATTGCAGTGAAGGAACTGAGAAAGTCTTTCGAATATTACACCAAAGAACTCGGCGTAAGGAACTCCATCAAAAATCTCCTGCATCGCAAAACGCTGATCAAGGAAGCGGTCCGGGACATTTCATTTCGTATCGACCAGGGTGAGTTTGTCGCCTTCCTAGGACCTAACGGCGCAGGGAAGACGACGACGCTAAAAATGCTATCCGGCATCTTGCATCCTACGAGCGGGAGCGTATCGGTAATGGGATACAACCCGAGCGAACGGAAGAATGAATTCAAGAGAAAATTCGCCATCGTGATGGGGCAAAAAAGCCAGTTGTGGTGGGATCTCCCGGCCATTGAATCCATCTTGTTGAACAAATACATCTATCAAGTCGAAGACGATGCTTATCGTAAGACGTTGGACGAATTGACGGAGCTGCTTCATGTCAAGCATGTGATGAACGTCCAGGTCAGGAGGCTGTCACTTGGCGAACGGATGAAGTTGGAGCTTATCGCTTCACTCATTCACAAGCCGCAATTGTTGTTTCTGGATGAGCCGACGATCGGGCTGGATATCGAGACCCAGAAAAAAGTAAGGGATTTCCTGAAATACTACAATGAACAGCACAAGACCACGATCGTGCTTACCAGCCACTACATGAAGGACATCGAAGATCTATGCAGCAGATTGCTCTTGATCTCGGATGGCCAATTGATCTATGACGGGAATCTTAAGGAAATGAATGGCGCGATGAATCAGACCAAGGTAATCAAGCTTAAGTTCACGGAATGCGTGAAGCTGGAGCAGCTCCAGGCGTACGCCGGAATTCGACATGCGGAAGATTACCAAGCGACGCTGGAAATCCCGAAGGAGCAGGTGAATGCCGTCTCCAGAGAGCTTCTTGCCCGGCTGCCCATAGAGGATATCTTGATCGAGGACATACCCGTGGAAGAGATGATCGTGTCGATGTACCAAAGGAAGCGTGCGCAATGAGTTCCTACGAAACATATAACCGTATATTCAAACTCGGCATGCAATCGGCGCTGGAATACCGAATGGATTTAATCTTTTCTTTATTCGGCGCCTTTTTCCCGATCATGATCCAATATTTCATTTGGTCCGCCGTGTACGCGGATAATCCGGATCAGGCTTATTTCGGCTATTCCTACCATGAGATGATTATGTATACGATATTTGCCGCATTCACGACTCGGATCGTCATGACTCATGTGGAACATGAAATGGCGCTGGACATTAAGGACGGACATCTCAATAGATTTCTGGTGAGACCGATTCACTATTTTAGCTATCGTTTTTTTAATCTCATCGGACAGAAGATGTTTTTTAACTGCCTTATGGTTTGTGCGATTTTTACCGTGTTGATAAGTTATTCGATATATGCCGGCACTCCCTTGAGGCTCGAACGTATCTTGCTGTTTTTGGTGGCTGTCATATTGGCGTTCATCCTAAACATGTTGATATCTTATGCCATAGCCGCTATAGCTTTCTGGCTATCGGAGATTTCGTATTTTTTTGAGATGACCGGCTTGTTCGTCATTATTATTAGCGGAGGGGTGTTCCCGGTCGATATTTTCGGTCCGTGGGTGAATGCCATGTTAGACTATTCTCCTTTCAAGCTGACGATCTATTTCGCGGCGAATGTCGTCAGCGGACAACTTGCGAGAGAAGAGATCATCGTTGGCATTGGCATGCAAGGTTTATGGATCATTATCATGTATACCCTTTCTCGCGTCCTCTGGCGAATCGGAATGAAGCGCTATCTCGGATTGGGAGGTTGAATGTTGTTCGCGTGGTGGCATACTCTTAAGAACTACCTGGTTATCTACTGGCTGTTTGCAAAAAACTGCTTTATGGCTCAAATGGAGTATCGATTTAATTTTTATCTAGGCATAGGTGTCGAAATAGCCTATCTGATTGCGAAGCTATTGTATGTGGTTGTCGTCTACAAAACTGATTTGCATATTGGTTCGATTACTCCGGACGGCATCCTGTTGTTCGTCGGCACCTTTACACTGATGACCGGGATCTATTCGGGATTGTTTTTCTATAACTCTTTGAAGATATCGGAATACGTGAGAGAAGGCACGCTAGATTTGCTGCTTGTAAAGCCGATTTCGCTGCAATTTCTCGTCACGCTTCGCTATATCCACTTCGGGACACCGATTCCGAACGTGATTGCGGGGGGCGTCATGATCGTTATCGGATGGAACGCCTTGGAGATCCATGTTACTTTCTTTCATCTTGTTGCGTATGGCTTGTTTCTTGTAGTAGCTACCATTTTGACCTATTGCTTAATGTTCTTTCCCGCCTTGCTTTCCTTTTGGTTCGTGAATACGGGAGGGCTAGCCATGATCTTCTATTCCATATGGGATGCCAATAATATGCCGATGGCAATATATTCCAAATGGGCACGCCGCATTGGCATCTATGTTCTGCCGTTTATGGTGATTACGAACTTCGGCCCTTTGTGGATTATGCAGGAGTTAAGGATCGATCAGCTCATATGGGGCTTATGCGTCCCGATTATCATGCTCGTAGGCTTTCGGCTTCTCTGGAAAAAGGCGATCAGCAACTACAGCAGTGCCAGCGGTTGATCGTTGAGGAAGAAGAGTCTGACGGCGCTTCTTTTTGTTTGTCCCTTGTGCAAAACCGTATTAGAAATGGAAACTTCGGAATGGAGGCGTCTGGACTGCGGGAGGGTATTTCCTTATTCCGCGGAATACCCGGTCTTGCTGCCGGTTCCGATCTGACGGATCCGAAGGACTGGCGAAAGCAGGCAGAAACCAGAATGTTTGAGACCATCAATTAATCGCTCGAAGAGAATGGCCGCGACTTCCGGAACGCATCTCATGGAAGAAATGAAGAACGGAACGTGCCTATACAGAATCGTTCAGTTAGTAAATCCGATCTAAAGGATGGAAGCTATGCAGAAAATTCTACCCATCAATTTAAATACGGGTCTTACAACGGATTGCTGGCATTTTATGAAGCTCGCGCCGCTCCTAGCGGATGATCGCTACGTCCCCTGGTTCGTTGAGCGGTTCATCGAACTAGAAATGGGCATTTGGGAAGGGGATCCGATACAGGACTTTTGGATCCAATATTATCGATTGGAGCATTATGACTTAGAACTTCTATATCAAGGTGCGTTGGAATTCGATCATTTCGAACAATGCGACTTCTCTGCTATCGTAAAAAGTACCGTGGATCGAATAAGCCAAGGCGGTTATGTACTCTTAGGGTGCGATAACTATTACATCCGCAAGTCGGAATACTACCAGAAGCACCATTGTATGCATGAGTATTTGTTGTTCGGCTTCAATCAACAGGAGAAGGTCTTCCATACCCTTGCGATGAGGGAGAATCGATGGACGACAGAATTGGTTTCCTTCGATGAAATCGAACAAGGGTTTCAGGCAGGACTGAACCAAATGCGCGGTGATTTTGACGGGCATTATCGGCTGTTTCGCTTCGGTATGCCGGCGACCTCTTTTAAAGGCTTGCCTCAACCCAAAAGCAGACCGAATGTGTATAAAATTCTTGAATCTGTGGAGAACTGTTTATCGGGTGGGATCAGACAAGTCGTTATCGGGGAAAGAGACGGAACAGGAACGGGGCCTTCTAAAAACTTTGTAGAATGGTCCGGGATTTCGATATACGATGGGTTGCAGAACCGGATTAGTGCCTGCATTGAAGTGTATCCTTCTTTGTTGATGGATAGAAGCATTATTCTTGGTATCAAAAAACTGTGCGAAAATAAGCGGGGAATCTTCAACCGTCTACAGTACTTGGATAAGCATCATTACATTCGACTGCAAGATCGCCATATAGCGATGTTCAACGAATTATGTGGCAGCCTGGATAAGTTGCTCGTGCTGTTGATTGTCTATCACCATCGGCCAGGAAGCGAAAACTTGCGTCTTATCAAAAAACGAATTCAATTGACGGAGGAATTGGAACAACAGTCTTTGAAGGGAGCCTTTCAAGTCCTGTATGAAGGACTTAATAGGACGATTGGATCAAGCTAAAACGGGGATTCCCACTAGAGCTCGATAGAAGACACCGCTTCTGTTTTGGTAGTGAAGCCTGACTCTCACTTAACCAAATGAAGCGGCTCTTTTTTTGCAAAAAGGCAGAAATTATTTATTAATTCTATACACTCACCATAACAGAAAGAGTATAAGGAGGATAATTAGAATGGACAGATTTATAGTCAGAAAGCGAAAGTGGTGGAAGCAATATTATAATAGCAGAAAGGTGTTGTTGCTCGTGTTGTGCCTCTCGCTGTCCGGCTATGCTTATACGTCAGGAGAAGCGGGAGCGAACCCACCGGCAGCAAATCATGCATTACCAGACATGGCCGCTGCGGACAAAATCTCGGAGCAATCAGTGGAACAGTCTATGAATCAGGACAAAGTAGAGTTGATTGATCAACGTACGGCTTCCAGTAAAACGTTTACTTTAAAGGATGGACTATTTGAAACAGTTCTTGCCAATGAGGAGATCCACTATAAGGATGAAGAAGGAAAGTTTCAGGACAATAACTTGCAGCTTCTCTCAGAATTAAATTTAACCGATTCGGACATCAATAGTAAACGATTGTCTATAGAATCGTCGCAGGAAATAAAGGCCTTATATAAATCACGTACAAAAGTGGAAAAGGAAAAATTGAAGGATTCCGGTGATTTCAATTTTCGTTCGCCGAAAGTGCCCTACTACCTGAAAATTTCTAACAAATTTAAGAATGGCTATACAATTGGGAAAGGCACCGATAGGCTTACGATAATACCAATCGGACTTGCGTCTGATGCGGGAAACGCCGTTAAACCTATCGCTGCGGATCATGCTTCCCATCTATACAATGATCCCAATCATGTTCTCATCTACAAGAATGCATGGAAAGACACGGACGTCCTGTTGGAATCTCAGAATTCGGGATTGAAGGAGTCGATCGTGCTGAGGACGCCGGATGCTCCCACACAATTTCGTTTTGAAGTGATAGGTAAGATCGGTAATGATCTGCGTCAAGGAGAACTGCAAATCATGCCGGCGTGGCTTATTGATGCTAACGGGAAGATACGGGATGTGTCTCAGGAATTGGTTGTCGAGAATGGAAAGCAGTTACTGTTAATGAAAGCAGATGTATCGGGACTTCAATATCCTGTCGTCATCGATCCAACCATATCAAGCACAAGCTTAACTCGTTACTCATGGGAAAAGAGGTCGCCTACCTATCTACCCACAGGTACAGCTACCGGCATAAGTGGGGGGCGAGTGGAGAGCAGTGGTTCATATATTGAAACGCAAAGCTTCATCCGATGGTATACCTCATCGTTGCCTTCAGATGCAGTAGTCACATCGGCATCCTTGGAGCTAAATATCAGCAGCTCCTATTTTACTAATAAGAATTCAATTTCTGCAGGTTGGTTCAATGAGGCTTATGCTCCTTCGAACTGGAATGATAATCCGAATGCTAATGCATTCAATCATAGACAGGTTACCCCGTATAATCCTTACGGCGGATATACGACAAGCTTTAACGGTGTCAAATGGATTCCGCTCTCAAATGCTAATATTTATGCCAGAGGCGGGAATATCACATTAAGTCTCTTCTTCGTACCGGGGACTCCGTATGGATCCAACTATATTAATTACTCAAGCGCCAATCTACATCTCACATACACAATCCCGTCCATTACCCTGAGCAAGCCAGTGGTTACCGGCACAGTTGGCGTGAATGAATGGTCGATGCAGGGAACGGGCTATATCAATTTGTCATGGAACGAGGTGGCTGGGGCGACAGGCTATTACCTGCATCTGTTTAACGGCTATGTTTACGAGAGAATCCCGGTCAGTAATTTCACCTCATGGACCTCGAAGGGGAAATTCATTTTTCCGAAGCTACAGCTTGTCGAAAGCTGGATAGATGGAAGTCAGGATAAGGTTTTCAATGAAAATTATACGACGAATCCAAACAACAATTATGGCGAGTTATGGGATAATCCTAGGTACCTCTATCGCAAAACGAGGCGCACGAGTATGACCGACGACGGCAGTCGTTCTTACAAAGTAAAGATATCCGCCTTTAATGCAACAGGCGAATCGCTACCTTCGGATCCGATAGCATTGACTTTGGAGAACCGCACACTGCCGCATACCCGATACTACTATGACAAGAACGGGAGATTGGACTATATGATCGTCCTACCATCCTATACGGAATATGATGCTATCTATGACGACAACGGAAATTTGATTTCCAAAATAAAGAAACAATAAGGAGTTGTGATAGTATTGAACTCATTTAAGAATTTAAGCAGAAAGACCATCTTTTTTTCTCTTGTCATTTCGATCTTAGCGGTAAACGGGGTTGGTTATGCCATTGCTAAAGAGAACAAAAAGAATGATGCAGCCCTAGCTCCAAATAACGGGGTAAGTGCGGAAGCCATCCAGGTTGTACAACCAGATTTGGAAGTATCCGTCACGGGGGCAGTGTACGATCCTCAGTGGGAACGAGTTGTAGAAGAGATTCAAGGTAAAGCAAATGAGAAGCGAATTAAACGACTTCACAAAGCGGATATATATAACTATACCAAACAAGATATTGAGCAATTGATTTTAAGCGGCGTTTTAATCGAAGATATCTATTACTCCGATTACATAGGCAACGAGTGGTTGGTTGACCCTAAAGAGCTGGTACAGCAAAAAGATCAAACAAATGAAAAGTGGGAAGAGATTGAGAAGCGAATCCAACACGAAAAAGAAGAAAGATTGGATATATTGTTAAAGAAATACCCAAAGATTGAAATGAAACTAAGAGAAGTTGCTATGAGTAGTGCTGAAAAACTAACGATATTAGAATCGGTAGATCAGAATGGCGAGGTTGCGTTGGATCAAGCCATTGCACTATTGCAATCACCTGGTGTTATCGGAATAGAAGAGGGTGGTCAAACGGATGTAGACCCAACTGTTACAGATGTCGTATATGGTCCCCAATATGCTGAAAGCCAACATCTGCAGGAGGTTAGCCCATAATGAAAAAATGGCATCTATTTATCCCACTTCTGATAGTTCTAGGCTTGTATATCTTCCCGGAAGGTGCTACAGCGGGAGTGAACAGCTCAGACGTAAATAGCGTAATGAATGGATTAATTACACAGCAACAAATCAATCAGACGAATAAACAGCAATTTTCAGATCAAAATGGAACGAGTGAGACCATCGATCCCTCATCTGGCAAGTTGACTTTAAAGCGTACAGACATCCATCTGGCTGGAAGAGATGGTCTTGATTTAAACATCGGGATTATGTATGATTCCAATCATTCTTTTGCTTATATGAGGCACTACGGTTCAAGCGGGCAAATGAAAAAGTTTAACTATTTCATCTCTAGATATGATTTAGGCATGGGATGGTCCTTTCAATTCCCTTCTGTACAATTAGAGGACGGTTATTTATATTATCATCGCGGAGATGGGGCAGTATATCGAGTCAATTTCAATGCGACAGATACATTGGGCAATTTTACGCATTTAGAGGGGTATCAAGGGAAAGACGTCAAAATGATGCAAGATACGCAAGGATTATTCTCGAATGGTCAAGCTAATTCTGCATACTACTTAGAATACGCAGATAAAAAAAGGGAGTATTTCGCAGCAGATGGACGACTCCTTGGTATAGTGGATCGCTATGGGAATACGATTCAGTTCAATCATATTGATCGTCATATTTATGATGGCCAGACGTATAAAGTCATTTCATCCATAATTGATACAACAGGTAGAACTGTAAATTTCTCTTACGAATCTTCCTTACAAACTGGCGGTACTCAGGAAAGTATCATCGTATCTGTTATTGATCCAGACGGATTAGAAAAACAAAAAGTGAAATATGTGAAACGGAGATCTGATTTATTATTTAACGGAAATCCTGATGGGTATGTTCCTAGACTAGGGTATATTCAGAACCAGATCAATGAAAAAACGTACTTCCATTATAGTGTGCGACCGGGGTACTTTCATTATGATAGAAAATCCCAAGATAGTTACGCTGGTTACAATTCCTATTCATTATTGACACAGTCAGAATATTCCAATTCAAGTTCGAGATACGAATACGATAAAACAGTCCGCAATTTAGGCCCAGGCGGATTTGGGGACGAGTTTAGGGTCTCTAAGCGATATGACCAAGTAAAAAAGAATTATAACCTGGAAGGTAACTATAATCATTTGGACATGTCTTACTCAGGAGATTATACAGGGTATCCGACGTATTACAACCCAAACAACATACCAGAATCATATACTTATTCATCAACTTCAACTGTGCAGAGCATATCTCACACGAATGGACTTAGCACAAAAAATAATTTTAGTGGAACAGGTAGAGTTATGTCTACTGAAACGTCCGCATCCAACGGGGAGAAAAAGACTGTTACAACCACAGGATTTCATCCAGTCTTTACACAGAGACCAGTCAGTATGCAAAGCGAGGAATACGCTGCTGGAGATACACCAAGCACATCGAATAAGCTGTTATGGGACTTTCAATATACGGACTGGGGAGGCATATCAAAAGAATCTCAACCGTTACCATTAGACAAATATAATGATTCTATAATAAAGGACAAGAACTCGATTTCGTATACCTATGATCCCATCTTTTATTTTGTGAAAACGAAGTCATGGTATCAGAAACTAAACGCAACCGTGCCTCTAACGGAGACCTATGAGTACTACACTGATGGAAGGTTAAAGAGCTATCAGAATCCAAAACAAGAGGTTACAACGTATTGCTACGAAACGATAAGTGCTAATAACAGTGTGACCTCAAATTGCTCAAATGCAAGTGCTGTACTGTCAGGTAAAGTGCAATACGTCAAGGAAACCAAGGATTTGGGTAACGGTCAGAATGCCATTTCGGAGGTTTATTTTGATACGTCCACTTCCTTTGCATACCCAAGTGAGTCAAGGACCCGGTTCACGACAAAAAACAGTAGCGGTCAGAATATTACTCAAACCATTAAGAAAACAATGAATTATGATGTGGGATTGGGTTTATTGAGAGAAGAGGTAGTTGGGAATCAAAAGACCATCTATACCTATGATACAGGAGGAAGACTTGTCTCCATTCAATATCCTGCATTTACAAATTTGAATGGTGTGCAATATGACGCTTATGATGAATATACCTATACCAATACATTTATCCCTTCAAGTGCATTGGCGCAGAATGCAGGTCTGCATACTACGATGGTTGATAACCGACGTAAATATGTTCAGAAATCTAACAATGCCCAAACGATATTATCCAACCAAAAGTCATATTATGATGGTTTTGGCTTCTTACGTTATGATTTGGAATCGAATAACGGTGTGTTACAAGTAATGCAATACCTGAGTGATGATTTAATACGTCCGGTAAATCAGGTTGACCCCATGGGCAACACGCTATCTGTGGCTTACGATGCATGGGGGAACCAAAAAGAGGCAATTGATGCGTATAACAACTTATTCGTAAGCGAGAACAATCTGAAATCAAGAAAGGTCACTCAGTACTTCGTTGCGGCAGGAAATGTTGCGGCTTATCGTACAAATCCAGCGCAAGATAATTTGAAAGCCAATTACGTGGAGCAAGATTTTGATTATGGCGGGAGACATGTCTCCACACGAGCTTACAAGGATTGGCCTCAACGGCAACAAGTAATTGCTGAAACATTCACCTATGATCTTGTCGGGAATTTGGTAGGATACATAGACCCGAATGGGAATATGAATGCTGAAGGTGTGACAACTCGTTACGCCTACGATTCCTTAAACCGCTTAGTAAGTCTCAAGGATGCGATTAACCAAATAACGAGATATAACTATGATGCAAACGGTCAAATCATCCAAACGACGATACAAGGAAATGTAATGGATGCACCACAAGTATTGATGACGAATGGCTATACAGAGAATGGATTAATATCTTCAAAAACAGATCCTGCATCTCAGGTTGAGTCGTTCAGTTATAATAACTTAGGTCTGGTAAGCCAACGGAAAGATAAAAATGGAACAATTTTTGGCTATCAGTATGACGAGCATAACCGGAATATAGTACAATCCGTAACAGGTGGAAATGGAAGTACTCAGCAAATCAAAAATATCGTAGGAAGTAACGGGATCCTTCTCGATATTACCGAGCGGCATGTAAATGGTGTCATGACAAGTCAAATGTTGACGGAAATTGACCATTTGAAACGAGTAAATAAAATAAGCATTCAAAGTACAGGATTCTCAGCTGCGTTAAATTTGACATATGATAAGAACAATCGGATCTCAACTGTGTGGAGTAATGGAGGGACTGCTAGCTTCTACACAAACTATAAATTCAACAAACTCCGGTTGGAGAAGGTTCAAAGCAACGGACAATCTGTTGCGAATTACACGAATGCAGTGAATGTAAGCTACTCGTACTACCCGAATGGACTAGTACAATCGATTACTTACCCAACCCTTGCTGATGGAAGTACATTGCAGACGGATTATGTTTATGATTCACTTAACCGTATGCAGACTATGACCAACAAAAAAGGCATGGTCGTTCTCTCTTCCACCACGTACTCATATGACAATAATGGGAATATTGTCACAGCAACACAGATGGTAAAGGATGAGGTCACGACTACTCGTTCCTATACTTACGATAAATTAAACAGATTACTCACAATTTCCAGATCAGACGGTAGTGCCGCGATTTACACCTACGATAGTAAAGGAAACAGACTAACATTAAGCGACACCAGTCAAACCCCTATAAATCTGGACCAAGAAAGCTATACGTATGATTTATTTAATATATTGACTGCCGCAACCACAGGATCCAATACTACCTCCTTTGAATATGCGCCTGATGGTATGCGGTATAAGAAGACCTCGGGATCCAATGTCACACAGTATCGATACAATCAGAATAGCGAAGTGATCTCAGAAGTAGATGCCAATAACCAAGCCATCGCCAATTATGTTCGCGGAGACCGGCTCCTCGTGAAAAAGGAAGTCGCTACTGCTAAAGATTACTATTATCTGTATAACGGTCATGGTGATGTCATTCAGATTGTCGATACGAGTGGTAACATCGTGAATAGCTATTCGTACGATGAATGGGGTAATATTACCCAACAAACAGAAGGCATTGCGAATGAGTTTAAGTACGCTGGAGAAGTGTACGATGAGGAAACCGGTCTGTATTATCTAAGGGCAAGGTATTATGATCCAAGTATAGGGCGCTTTATTAATGAGGATACGTATGAAGGGGAGATAACAAATCCGCTGAGTTTGAATTTGTATACCTATGTGGAGAACAATCCTCTTAGATATATCGACCCTACAGGACATGCGAAAAGTGGGGATATTAACTTACCTGAGAGTGTTAGAAATCAGATTGTAACATATACTGAGGCTTGGGATGCATCAAATAAAATGTTAAAATCTTTAGATCGAAGTTCTCAATATTATCAAATGAATGTTTCTCTACTAAAAGGTTTTCAGACAAAATTAGAAGCAGAAGCGGATAAAATTAGAAGTAATTATTATCAGACAATAGCTAATCCAACACAAGCAGAAGTTGATGCAGCTAAACAAGCTGGATATTTATTTGGGAAAAATATTGATTTAGGGGCAGGATGGACTTATAGAAAAGACCCTGGGGATGATGGAACAGCAACTCAAGACCATATTCATGTAAATGGACCAAATGGAAAGCACTGGTCTCAAAACAAAGATGGATCAATGCATGATAAAGCTAAGAATAGTCCAGGAGAGCCACCAAACTGGGTGAAGAAAGATTTGCAGAAAAAAGCAAAATGGGGTTGGGATGAGAATAAGGCTAAACTGGATTCTAATTATTATGATCCACATTACCATTATTACGATCCGCAAAATCCTAATAATCCTTATGTACCTGTTTTTCCTGTTTTTCCTCGTATTATTATCATATGAAAGTAGGAGATATTATTGAAGTACTTTAGAAATGATTTGTGGGAGTCAATTAACTCGTTGGATTTAGAAGAAAGCGAACGTGCAATGGAGGAATGGAAGACCAATGCTAAAATTTACTGGGATCAGCATAATAATTTGATTACGAGACTGGATAAGACACTAGTTAGATTCTTTAATAATAATAACTTTCATGATTGTAAAGTAAATGAATGCAAAATAACTCAAGGCGAAATAAGAAGTTCGTCACCGACAAGTCTCAATATCGTTGTAGAATACGAGCAAGAAGAATGGGTTTTTGAGTACAAAAAGATTATTAATCTAAGCATTAATTTCAATAAAAATTCTGACGATAGCCATAATGGTTTTGAAGAGTGGGGATACCATGAGTTACTACCTGTAGATGACAACGTATTATCTCATGAAATTCTATTTTCTTCAGGCGCAACTATATTGGTTCATTTCTTTGACAAAGATATAACTGTTAAGAGGAGGTAACGAAGATACAGGTGCGAGGACATATAATGCTATTATTTTTAGTGAGAATTGGGAATTGAAATCTGAAAGTAATTGGGTTTTTCAACCGAGTATAACTATATAAATAGGGTTATTTTTTGTAGCCACATGTGAGTATACACTCCATGTGGTTTTTTATATGATGAATTGTCAAGCTAAGTGCGACACCTCTTCCATGAAGGCTTCGTGAGCCGACCTCCACCCGAGACATTTACGAGGACGGTTGTTAATCAAACGAATGGCATCAGCGAGTTGCTCATCTGTAACGGAAGCGAAGTCATGCCCT
>NZ_JBFRGD010000039.1:0-36559 GCF_052115165.1 Paenibacillus sp. 2TAB23 | reverse complement strand
GCTCCAGTCGTRCCGGTTACTCCTTCTCCTGTCGCACCTGTAACACCAGTCGCTCCCGGTTCACCTGTTGCYCCTGTTGCACCCGTAGCTCCAGTCGTACCGGTTACTCCCGCTCCTGTCGCACCTGTAACCCCAGTCGCTCCCGGTTCACCTGTTGCTCCTGTTGYACCCGTAGCTCCAGTCGTACCGGTTACTCCCKCTCCTGTCGCACCTGTAACCCCAGTCGCTCCCGGTTCACCYGTTGCTCCTGTTGCACCCGTAGCTCCAGTCGTACCGGTTACTCCTTCTCCTGTCGCACCTGTAACACCAGTCGCTCCYGKTTCACCTGTTGCTCCTGTTGCACCACTGGCCGCGAGCTGCGTATAATCCGGCGATGTGTCTGGCGTGCCTGTCGGTGGCGCTGTGTTTACGATATAGGTGCTGCCGTTATACGTCACGACTTGACCTACTGGATACGTTGGTGCCGCAAGCGGATCAAATGCAACGATTCCGCTTAAGCCTATTCCCGTCGCTCCTGTTGCTCCTGTCATCCCAGTTCCAGTTGCACCAGTAGCTCCAGCATCTCCCGTTACACCAGTGAAACCTTGTATGCCTGTCGCTCCAGTAGCCCCGTCTGCTCCCGTAGCTCCTGTTGCTCCACTTGCCGCGAGCTGCGTATAATCCGGCGATGTGTCTGGCGTGCCTGTCGGCGGTGCTGTGTCTACAAGATAAGTGCTGCCGTTATACGTCACGACTTGACCTACTGGATACGTTGGTGCCGCAAGCGGATCAAATGCAACGATTCCGCTTAAACCCACGCCCGTTGCTCCAGTAGCCCCTGTTATACCTGTTCCTGTTGCACCTGTCGCTCCAAGATCTCCTGTTGCCCCGGTTATGCCTTGTATGCCCGTAGCCCCAGTCGCACCCGTTACTCCGGATCCTGTTGCACCTGTAGCTCCTGCTGCTGCAATAAGTGTGTAATCAAGTGAAATGCCTGGCGTACCTACTGGCGATGGCGTGTTTACTACATACGTGCTGCCATTAAAAGTTACAACCTGACCTACCTGATAACCAGGTGCCGCAAGCGGATCATAAGCAACGATACCGTCTAAACCTGCACCTGTTGCGCCAGTAGATCCCGTTTCTCCCGTTACACCAGCTCCTGTTGCACCAGTCGTTCCCGTTGCACCGGCTCCTGCCAATAGGGTGTAATCAAGTGAAGAACCAGGCGTTCCTACCGGAGAAGGCGTATTTACCACATAGCTGCTGCCATTAAACGTAACGACTTGGCCTACCTGATAACTAGGTGCCGCGAGCGGATCGTAAGGAACTACACCATCGAGTCCAGCACCAGTCGCACCCGTTTCTCCTGTTGGTCCTGGCGATCCAGTTGCTCCGGTTATGCCTGCTCCTGTCGCACCTGTGGTACCTGCTGCTCCCGCAGCTGCAAGCAGGGTATAATCAAGCGAGCTGCCCGGTGTTCCTATCGGAGAAGGTGTATTTACCACATAGCTGCTTCCATTGAACGTAACGACTTGACCTACCTGATAACCAGGTGCTGCAAGCGGGTCATAAGGAACTATACCTTCGAGCCCAGCCCCGGTAGCGCCCGTTTCTCCTGTAGGGCCTGTCGTTCCGGTAGCGCCGGTTACACCTGCCCCTGTGGCACCAGTTGTACCTGCTGCGCCAGCACCTGAAAGCAGCGTATAGCTAGGCGAAGTATTGGGATCACCGAAAGGAGGAGCATTATTCACAATATATGTGCTGCCATTAAACGTAACCACTTGACCCACTTGGTAGCCTGGCTCCGCCAATGGATCAAACACGACTACACCTTCTAACCCTGTTCCTGTTGCTCCCGTTGGGCCAGGCGCTCCAGCAGTTCCTACTCCCGTAGAACCGGTAGCCCCTGTTACACCTGTTGCACCTCTCGCTGCAAGCAGCGTATAGCTAGGAGAGGTATCCGGATCTCCGAAAGGAGGCGCACTATTCACAACATATGTGCTGCCATTAAACGTAACCACTTGACCCACTTGGTAGCCTGGCTCCGCATTCGGATCAAAAGCCACAACGCCATTTAATCCCGTACCCGTTGCTCCTCGTTGACCAGCTACCCCTCGAGCCCCCGCAGGACCAGCTGCGCCGGTAGTCCCTTGCGCACCGGCTTCACCCGCATAACCTCTATAGCCCCGATAGCCTCTAGGACCCCTTGGACCTCTCTTCGCTTTGTGACACGGCTTCGGCTTTGGCTTTGGTTTTGGATGCGGTTTTGGATGTAGATAAGGACCATCCAGACAGTCCAATGCTCGATTCAAAATATGAATCGAATCCTTTACGTCTTTTTGAGCGCTTTGGAGTTTATTTTTGCGTGTAAGCCTTTTTGCTTTCCTCAGCTCAATAATTGCTAAATTTAATTTTCGCAGACAGCCCGCCCGAGAATTCGCCAATCCTACACACCTCCGTTATTGTTAACCCTAGCGCTATTTCTTCCCTTTTTTATAAACGATACAGCCGCATGAAGAGACTGCATCGTGAATTTGTTGCTTGGCATGCCTTAATCGTTTCGTCTTAATTAGGGCTCTTGCTGATTGCAGCTTCTGAATCGCTTCATTTAACCTTTGAGTTTGAACCTTCTTGTTCATAGACGGTTACTCCCCCCTCTGCTATTTTCTAAAAAACCAAAAAAATAGTAGAAATTTACAATAGCTAAATCAGTCTATGTCCAAAACCGATTTTGAACACGGTGAATACCCATAAGCGCAACTAAAGTACAAGCAAATTCGAATGATCGCCAAACAAACTGGAGGTGCAATTCTATTTCATCACATAAAAAAAGACCTCAAGATTTGCTTCTTGAGGCCTTGCTTGATCATTATTCTGTTTCTAACAAATCCTTATAGAGTTCCTTAACTTCGAGAATCGACGGCAGTTGCTCCAGAAAAACATCCACCACTCTCGGGTCGAAATGTCTTCCCCGCTCCTCATTGACCAAAGCTAGAATCCGCTCCAGTGACCACGCTTCTTTATATACCCTGGAGCTGCTCAGCGCATCGAACACATCTGCCAAGGCCGTGATTCTTCCATAGATGTGAATACTCTCGCCCACAAGACCTTGCGGATAGCCTGTCCCATCCCATTTCTCATGATGCTGCCATGCAACGATGGCAGCGGCTTGAAGCAGCTGCCTCTTTGACTTTCGCAGCAATCGATAGCCGATAGTGGCATGCTCTTTCATTTGTTCATATTCCTCAGGGGTAAGCTTCCCTGGCTTTTGCAATATCGCATCCGGAATTGCCACTTTACCGATATCGTGCATAGGCGACGCGCTTCGCAGCATATCAGCCTCGGACTCGCTCATCCCAAGGCCAATGGCCAAAATATAAGAATATTGCGCGACTCGCTTTACGTGGTTCCCCGTTTCCTTGGAGCGTCCTTCTCCAATGTAGCCCATCGCAAGTATAATTTCTTTTTGCGTTTCTATAATCTCTGCATGCAGCATCGTAGATTCAAGCGATTTTCCGGAATATGCTGCCGCAAGCGACAGATATTCCATATCCATAGCCGAGAATGACTGCTTCTCAGTAAGCTTGTTAATAGCTTGATATGCGCCTATGACCTCTCCCTGATTATTACGAAAGGGAATCGTCATAATGGATCTTGTCCGATAGCCTGTCAGTTTATCATGATCAGGATTATGTCTAGGGTCTTCGTAGGCATCATCAATGAATATAGGCTGGCCGGTACTGATTGCATTCCCCACCAAGCCGCTTCCGTATGGTATTCTAATCTCACCCGCATCAAGCGCTACCACTGTAAAAAGCTCATTACGTGCAGCATCAATGAGCCACACTGTACACCGGTCAGCAACGACCATTTCCCGGCCCAAATTGGCCATTAAGACAAGAACAGTCTCTAATTTTTTTTCGTTCGCTATTTTAGCAGTGTATTCAAAGATGATCTTAAGCATTTGTTCCGGCGAAAGATCCAATTTATAAGCGACAGGTTCGATTTGAATTTCTTCCATGAGAGGGATTCCTCCAGCCGTTCATGCTCTTATCCTTACAATTATTCGCCCTTCCACTCCTGAGTCCTGCTATTCATGTAGGTTTGAAGAATATTTTCGACAATAATTGCATTCTCTTTAAAACAACTCACTTCACCTTGCTTCCTGAAAAGCACACATGCTATAATTAATATCGCTGCGCGTCCGTAGCTCATCCGGATAGAGCAAACGTTTCCTAAACGTTAGGTGGGAGGTTCGAGCCCTCTCGGGCGCGCCATTTCTTTTATATACGATCGATATCCATGTGTCCTACAATCTTCTGCGATTATATCGCGGAAGATTTTTTTGTTTCATTTGATAACGGAAAGCAGTTGACTGAGGAACACTTGTTCCCCTATAATGTGCATGAGGTGATTTACGAATGGCCATGCCGTTATTGAACGTAAACAATTTAAACCATTTCAATCCGCCTGCTGCAGAGGAGATGGAACTCATACAACGCTCTATTATTCTTCCGCTGGCACTTGCAGCTGTTGAACGGAACCGGCTGGATTTGGATCGGCGAGCCCGCTCCTTGCGTGCTATTTTCGCCAAAGCTGCAGACCTTATTATCGTACAGATGAGAACAGACCTAAAGGCAAACACAAGGATGTTGGTTTCCAGAGGCATTGCCGTCTGTGTGAATAGCGGTACGAGTGAAAAGCTGAGCTATCGCTATAACTGCCGCGGATTTGAAGAACAAATCGACTTTACGAGTACATACATACGCAATGAAATTAACATAATGATCTCCGCCTATAATGCAGAAATTTTCTCCAAGAATATCCGCCCTACTCCGTAGCTAAATGAAACAAGAATCGTTCATCTTCGAAGCCTCGCCATTCCGGCGAGCCTTTTTTCTTCATTTCTCTCCCATACCCGGCGCTATAATCTTCTATAACAATCTGATATACTACAAATAGTTTCATATCCTTCTACAAAAGAGGCAATTTTCACCAAGTCTTAATAATGAGGGTTTTCATTTAAATTTGAATGGAGGAGGCAATTCATATGGGTATTGAATTTAATTCAGGAAGACCATCGAATGTACTTGGAGGCCAAGGTGGCATTCAACAAGGCGGTATTCAGCAAGGCGGCATCCAGGGTGGTATCCAAGGAGGCATTCAAGGAGGCATTCAAGGCGGACCAGCAAACAATCCTTTTGGCGCAGCTCCCGCTCCTCAAGCCAGTCCTGGGGGAGGACTTGTGCTCGCCAAGGGACAGAAGCTTGATCTCACCAAAAACAATGCTGGGCTTGATTTTCTGAAAGTTGGGCTGGGCTGGGATACGAATCAGCTGCAAGGCCAAAGCTACGATCTGGACGCTGAAGTGTTTCTGCTTGGGCAAACCAATACCGTTCCTTCATCGAGCCATATCGTATTCTACAATAATTTAGTCAGCCCTGATGGTTCGACCCGATATAAGGGAGATAACCGCGACGGTCAAGGAAGCGGCGATGATGAAACGGTAGAAATTCAGCTGTCGAGAGTATCCTTGGATATTCAGAAAATCGTTTTTACGGTAACGATTGATGAGGCTATTCGCAAAAACCAAAACTTTGGACAAGTATCCAATGCCTATATACGTATTGTAAATCAAGCAAACGGCGCTGAAATTTGTAGATTCGATCTCTCCGAGGACTATTCGACCTCTATATCGATTCTTGCAGGGGAAGTCTATCGTCACGGAAACGAATGGAAATTCAATGCGGTCGGAACAGGCTTAACACTCGATCTTGCTGGCATCTGCGCTCACTACGGTGCAATGTAACGATCTTTTTCACCATGCAATCATTTATTAATTATTCGGAGGTATCGCCTACATGCCGTTTCAATTTCAAGTCGAGCGCGAATTGTTCCTGAAAGCAGAAGGACAAGGCCAGTTCTTTGCCAAAAAAGGATCAATGGTAGCCGATCAGGCTTATAATAGCAAGTTTAAATATTCCAAGCGTTTGCTCGGTACGAACTCAGGCAACATTGTTGGTCAAGTCATTAATCACGGCATGCGTAAGGTAACAGGCGAAAACCTGGAAATCATGGAAGTCGAAGGCCAAGGTATTGTATATCTTGCTGATGATAATTCCCATGTTACCATTATTAATTTGGAGCAAGGCGGCGCTTGGCAAAGCGTTAGTGTCGAGAGTGAAGACCTGCTTGCTTTTACAGAGTCTTGCCATTATGGCGTGACTATTATTGGTTCAGGCATTATATCTCAGCGCGGCTTGTTTACATCCAAGCTATCCTACAATGGCCATGGCGCACAAGTAGCCATTAAGACTAAAGGCAATCCACTTGTTCTACAAGGACCTTGCCGCGTGGATCCGGATGCCATTGTGGCATGGACAGGACCCTCTCCAAAAGTGAAGCTCGACGTTAACTGGAAAACGCTAATCGGCCAAACGTCTGGTGAATCCTACATGTACGAATTCAACGATCCTAACCAGGTTGTCATTCTTCAGCCTTACGAGCGCGAAAGCGGCGTTAAATTTGGCATGGATGACAAACGGTATACGCCACAAGAGCAGAGCAGTGCTTTCGGCAACACGTTTGGCGGGAACCAAGGCCATGGCCATGGACAAGGGCATGTGCAAGACAACAGCGGCGGACTTGGCGGAATTATCGGCAAATTTTTGAAATAAACGTATATTTGATTCGAATAGGCCCTGCCGGTCGGCAGGGCCTATTCGAATCATTCCTGCTCCACGAATCTAAACAGGCTTTAAACGCTGCAACCAAGCCTTATTCTCTGACGTACAAAGTACAAACCCAGCTCACGAAGCACTCTGACTCTCGGGGCGCAGCTCGCTGTAATTAACATTTAAGGAGGTATTGGTATGAAGGCCGCAGGCACTCTGCTACTTGTTACCGCGATTTTTGAGGGAATATTAGGCATTCCCTTACTTGGTGGCACGCTCGTTATGCTATCTGGCTATACGGTACTATTCGTAACGCTGGTTCTACACATCATTACGCTCGTTTTTTGCTCCCAGCATAATAAGCCGATCGTAGGAAGCATTCTAGGCATCGTAACATCCGTTCTAGCATGGATTCCTATTCTAGGAATGATTCTTCATTTGACGACAGCTGTCTTCCTCTTTTACGCAGCTTTCAAAAAGGATCATCATCAACAGCATCCTCCGTATCCACCCGCACCGGGCAGCTTTTAATTAAAAGGAATATCCTTTCGTAGTGACGACTACGAAAGGATATTCCTTTTTGATTAATTCAACCATAAACGATGATTTGTACGTGGAGTATTTTTCATGGATAAAAGAAAATATACAGCTCCGGGGAAATTCACTATCATGCAAGAATTTGAAACGTTTCGTATCAAGTGTCATTCCATTGACAAGTATAAGATTTCAAGCACAACACAACTGGCGAACTGGCGTTTCGCTTTATTAATGTAGCGATTGTTGCGGATTCCACGGGTCGCGTGCAGGGCGAACACATGGCAACGGAACAATTGTATACTTGGGCCGAGATACTTTAAAGCCTCGAGTGCCACTCTTTGGCCTCGAGGCTTTAACTTATAATCCTACCGTTCCGCTACACTATACGTCTGTCTCGCAAGCATGGCAAATCGCTCAACCAAATCGCTAATGCGAAACCTTTCCGCTTCGTTCATATAGGTGGTGACGGTGTTCTCGAACGGCTCATACCAATGGGCGTGAATCCCCGACTTGCCCACGATTGCACCGACGATGCTGCCGGCCGTCGCAGCCGTGCAGTCATTGTCGAGCCCCATGGCCACAGTCTCGGAGATAACCTTCGATACGTCTGTCCCTCCGATCATTAACCCGAATACAGTCAAACAAGCATTGTTGTTCGTATGCGCGCCGGACATTCCCTTGAAGCGTTCGTCCACAGCGGCTCTTGCCGCCTTATAGTCCCGTATATCCTTGCTGACAGACAACGCCCATTCCACGTCTTTATAGAGCGTGCATGCCTTTGGGATTTCGCTCAAGCCAATCCGCAGCGCCTGTTCCGGATGGTCAACTGCGAATGCTGCGGATTGCGCCGCGCTGAAAAACATTTCGCCATATATCCCGTTTCTGCGATGGCTCAAATAGGCATCCCGGTAGGCATACTCTGCCGCTTTCGCAGGATATGCCGGTGCCATGTAAGCCCACGGATCGGAGCGAATATCCGCGCCTATCCATTGATAATAGGGATTGTTCACCTCGGCCGCTTCCAGCGCCGGAATGCCGGCTTTTAGATTATGGAGTGCAACCTCCTCCGCAGTACAAGCGATCGGTAAATATTTTAGCCAGCTCTTCCCTACATCCTCCGTTCTAAAATCAATGCCATGCTCCTCGGCAATCAGCAGTCCAAGAATCGTATAGGTAATGTCGTCATCCACCGGAACGCCTTTCATTCCCGCTAATGTATACTCATAGAAGGTGCTCTTCCCGTACCGGATATCGTTTGGATTTTTGATGCTCGACCAGTAGGCTTGCGGAGGGAAGGCATCGCCGATATAAGCAGCCCATTGTTCCATATCATGCACGTTCCAGAACTCGACCGGCGCGCCTAACGTGCAGCCTGCGAAACGAGCTAGCATCGCGCCTTCCAGTTTATCCTTATAAATCATCATATCAAGCGAGTCCCACAACCTTCTTGGCCCATCCACCCGAAGTGATTGAATGACCAAAAGATCATTCGGCTCCTGATTCTCCAGCTCTTGATCGATGGACATCTCGTTTAATTTCACAATTGCTTCTTGCATATGCCCCTCAATGCCGGACCAGACGCCTGCAACCTCCTGACCGCCGATTTCGTGGGCTAGCCGCCCGTACTCAATTATTTTTCCTGCAAGCTCGGTGAGTTTCGGTTCTGCCGGATATGTCATTCCACTTTTCTCCCCTTTGCGAGACCTTTGTCTCTTCTAACGTTCAACTGCTGATTATTGAAATTGAAAGATGACGTTTGGCTCCACGGCGATGTCTTTGACAATCTCCCTGACCGCCCCGTTAAAGCTCATCGCAAACGTGTAAACACCAGGCAGCAGTTCCTTGCTAATCTCGCCACCGTCCAGCTCCCCGAAACCCCGCCAGCCCCCCGCGTAATAACTCGCGCTGCCGCCTTCCAGTGGCATACCTTGCGCATCCTTCAGTTGTATGAGTACTTTGACTGTCCGAAAGATGATCGTGGAGTCAGTCCGGATATCCTGCACTTTCTCATTAATCTTCCCCTCGTACGTCATGGCGAAGGTATACGTCCCGGGCAAGAGCTCCTTGCGGACCTCGCCGCCGGTCGTCTCCCCGAAGCTCTGCCAGCCCCCCGCATAATAACTCGCCGTGCCACCACCCAAGGATTTACCCTGCTGATCTTTCAGTTGAATGACCGTATTGACGGTCTGAAATACCACGGTAGGATTAGTCCTTATATCTTGCACCTTCTCATTTATCTTCCCCGCATACGTCATGGCAAAGGTATAGGCGCCGGGCAACAGTTCCTTCCGGACCTCGCCGCCGGCCGCCTCTCCGAAACTTCGCCATCCGTCACCATAATAGCTTGCGATGCCACCGGAAAGCGGAAGTCTTTGGCTGTCCTTCAGTTGCAGATTTACGCTGACCGTCTGAAACTCCACAGCCCTGTTCAAACCGATATGCTGCGACTTCTCATTCTTTGTCCCCTCATAAGATACGACAAAAGTGTAATTGCCGTCCGGTAGTTCCTTCCTGACCGAACCCGAAGCATCCGTCACGCCATACGTTCGCCAGGAGCCGTCATAGTAACTGACAATGCCTCCGCTAAGCGGATTGCCGACACTGTCCTTCAGCTTGACGGTAACGTCGTCCGTTGCCTCCTGATCCACAGGGGCCGGCTTATAGATGACGGCTTCCGTGAGCGAATTCCAGAAGCCTCCGCTATTGCCGTGTCCGACAATGCGTACGTATCTGGCGCTTACCGGCGGCGTAAAAGCAATGTCTTCAAGCTTGGTTGTCGTCCCACTATTTTGCCCTTGAAAAACAGCCCTCCACTGGTTCTTATCGTCGGAGACCAACACATCGTATTTCTGCACGCGTTCGTTTCCCCTATGCCATGCACTTCCCAATCCGGCAATCGGATGCGGCTCTCCTAGGTCAAATTCAATCCATGAGCCGTCCCCTTCCGCGACCCAGGTTGTATTGTAATTGCCGTCAATGGCGTCTTCTCCTTTGCCAATGATTGCGTTAACCGCTTCGACCTTGTAATAGGGAGTTGCAATTCGCACCTCTCTAATAGCTGTCTCATCGAAATGTCCCCCTTCCGAAGCATATCCCCCGCCTGCCAGCTTGATATATCTTGCGGAAACAGGAGCAAAGAATGTCGATTCATAGCTATCGCTGCCGAGACTGCTCTCCCCATTGAACACCTGTGTCCAAGCCGTTCCATCTGTTGAAGTCAGCAGCTTATATTCATAAGTTCGCTCCTGGCCGTCTAGCCAAGCGATATCGACTTGACTTACCTTTCGTTCTTCGCCCAAATCAAAGGTTAATGCAGCGTTCGGACCGTTTCCAGACCACACCGTGCTCCATTTCCCGTCAGTGGCGTGAGCCGCCGTTTCGACCGACGTTCCATCCTTTACGCTAATTACGCTGTACTCGATCATCGACTGAACGGGGAACAGATCCGCTTTGCGGCTGAAAGAGTCCCATTTCACCGTAGCCCAACCGCCAAACGAAGCCACCTCTAACGGGATGTAGACCTCATTGTTTCTTAACGTAACCGGTGCATGCAAACTTATCGGAATACCGTCCACAGTTGCCTCCTGAGAACCCACCGTCATCACGATGATCGATCCGGCTTTGCTCATCGTAAGCTGGGAGCCTTGCAGGCTCGAGCTTAGGTTAAGTACGGATGCGAGACGCTGGTACGGCAATGTGATTTGATCGCCGCTTAAATACAGCTCTTGACCAAAGGTCGTCACCGTATTATCTACCAGCAGAGTAATGGGATCTTGGGCTTCCTGAACAGGAAGCGATTGCAACATGGAAGGAGCTGGAAGCGTCCGAGCCGTCGATCGCTGCAGCGTAAAGGTACCGCCCCCGTTCGCCGCAAAATACAGCGTGCCTTCGTCCGCTGTCACCTCATACTGAACCGCTGCGGCAACGCCTGCTTTGGTCACCGTCCAGAACCCTGCGCTTAAATCCGTCACCAGCACGCGAGTCTCGGCATTCGCGGAAGGCAGCACGAAGCTTGCCGTATTCGCCAAATCGGAGCCGCTCTTCGAGAACAGGACAACCCTATCGCCAATCTTCGCGCCGACCATATCATCCGATGAAATAGATTCTGTCACAAGCGGCTCTGGCCCGCCTTCCGCATCCATTACCTGCATAACGTTCAGAAACAGATTCGTTTTCTGCTGGGCAGCATCGCTCGGAGATACTTCAATCCGGTATGAGCCGGCTTCTGCATTAAAGTTACCGTTTCCGGTTGAAGTCGGGTAATTGATGCCGTTAACCATAAACGCCTCGCCCGGCCCGCCTACCGGCAGTATGCTTGCATCATTGCCTGCAGGAAGAAGTGTCCGGTTTACCAATTTGCCGTTAAAGCAGCTATTGTTGTTAGCATTGAAACAATCGGTTCGCTGCAACGTAACGGTATCGCCTTCGATAACCGGCTCGTTCTCGCTGTGCAGCAGCCAGGTTTTCTTGAAATCGCTATTGCTGGCGGTTACTTTGTCATATACGATCAGCACTGCGGGATGGTCATCGTTTTTCAAATTGAGGAATACAAAGGATCGTTTGAAATCCTCCATTTTGTCCGAATAGGCTTCTGTTAGATCACCTTTTAAGTAGCTGTAATCAGGAGTTGTTTCGTCTGGACCCAATTGATGCTTAAGTACGTCTGCCACTTCATAGTTGGGGTCTTGGAGCTCGGTCAAGGTGTCGGGCTCCTGAATGACATAACGCTGACCTCCATCGTTGATGACGCCACTCGGCATTACTTCATTGGGATCATAGACAAGCATAGAGTTATGGGCAATCGTTCTAAGGCTGTAATTGAGACGATGCTCGCTGTTGTAACTGCTGTTCGTACCTTCGTACAGGCCGGAGTCGATCGCCAGCCCGCCCTTGTAATAAATTTGAAACTGTCCAGCATCCAAGTGTTGATGATTAGCGAAATTCGTCCCGCCAACCTTCATCGTCGCCACGACTGCAGATGAGTTTACGCCCCCTGCCCAACTCGTGCGGGCGGTCATGCTGCCGGACGGATCGTCAAAATATTTGGTCAGCGGGAGCGATTGTTCGCTTTCGCCCGCAAGATCGGGATCGCCGAACAAAATAAGCCATACCTCATCCACCCCGGCATTATTGTAGCTATGCTGCTGCAGAAACTCATGTCTCAAATAAGAATCATTGTAATAACCGGAAGACAATAAGTAAGGAGTCTGCTCCGACCAATATTGTCCAAACGGTGTATTCCACCAGTATGAATCCCCGTCCCTCATCAACTGGCCATCGGGACGCCGGTTATACAGCCACTCGTAAGGCACGAACTGCTGCTCCGGACTTAGCCCGCCGTCAGTGTCCATTCGCTTAAAAATCCAAGAAGCAAACAGATCCCATTGATAACGGTAAGGCCCATAGGAGTCGCCTTGATGATGGGCGTGTGAAGGATAGGCGTAGTTGCGCGCAGGCACATATTCAGCGAAAAACCGCCCGGCTGCCATATTGTACAAAATTTCGTCTTCATCATAAATCGCTACCCCCGCGCTTAGCAGGTCACGCATTAGCTGCGCCTCGCTGCCATGGCCAACTACGGCCCCCTCTTCGGTCGGAGGGTACCCGATATCCATCATTCCAGCGAACGTGATTATATGCTCTCTGAAGTCCGCAAGCTGATTCGCATCCATTAAACCGTAGCACCAGTCGTAAACAACGGCTGCCCAAAGAACCGTCTCTCCAACTTGTCTTTCGTTCGCGCTCGACAACTGCACGGTGTTCAAATAATTGTTCATCATCGATACCGCTTTATTGCCGGCGACTAATCCGTTTGGCGTATCTTTATACAGTAAATGCATAAGCGCATTCGCTTTGATCGTTTTCAGAACAGCAAGATTTATATTTCCCGAGGGGAGTGCCGGAAGCATTCCGTCATAGTTGCGCTCAGCCGAAATCTTCAGACGATCCCATGCTTCCTTGACTTCTCCCTTCGTCAAGTTCGCTCTGAGCCCATTCAGATCACCGCTTCTGGCGAACAGGCGCGGATGTTCATCCTCCGGCGGCGTTACCGGCGGCGCCGGATAAGGATTAATTACAGGCCCTCCGTCGGAAGGCAGCGACGTTTGCGTCGTCAACCGTAGCTGATCGATTTTAAGTCCCGCCTCGCGGTACTTGATCTTGATCTCGTGGATGCCGACAGACAAATCAAAGCTCTGCTTCACGTGAAACCATTCCCAGTCCTCCATTGTCTCGCTGGGCCCAGGGTTCATATAATTGCCATTGTCGACGGCCATATAGAAGGAATCCGCTCCCTCATTCGGCGACTGCAGACGCAATTGGACATGATAATCTCCTGCCGAAGGAACGTAGACCCGGTAACGCAATTCGGGTTGCGCCGTCTGCAGAGGGACCTGACCTTGCGTCGGATTATCGTTCGTCGCCGGAACCGATACATACCGCTGGCCTGACGCGTTCGCTTCGTCTACTTGCTCCCAAGGGAGCTGCACCTCCCCCGCTTCCGCCTCGAACAGCGTCTCTGCCTCAAAGTCATCGCCTCCCGGATGAGCTCCCAAGCCTGCAGGTATGTAAGCGGTATCAGAAGTAACCAGAAAGCGGTCGAACCCAAAACCCGGCTCGCGGTATTTAATCAACAAATCAGATTGGCCGGCGGACAGCGTCTTCGTGACAGAGAACCACTGCCAGTCCGAGCTTGGCGACGGTCCGTAATTCGTAAATTGCAAATCCGACCCTGCCCGAAGATAAAAGGAATCCGCGCTTGCACTCGGCGCCAGGACGCGTAGCCATATATTGTAGACGCCCGTTTGCTCGATCTGCAACGGGTACGCCAGCTCCCGCGCGCCGTTCGGGGGATCCTGCTTAGGCTCGCTGACAGGAACGCTCAAATAAGTCCCTCCCGATATTTGTTCTCCTGAACCTTGTGCGTTCTCCCAAGGCGACGGGGTGACGATACTTTCGGCTTCATGCATCCATTCCGCGACGAAAGCATCAGGGGCTGCGGCTTGAGCCACCGGAATTGCTCCGGGCAAATTCACGGCAGCAGAGAACAACATCATTGTAACCAGTGAAATAGAAAGAAATTTAACAATTCGAAACTTGACCATAATCGAACCTCTTTTCATCTTGAAATGACAAACGGTCCTAACCAAGCTTACGCGGGCGCCTCACGTATGCTTCACTATAGGCACGGCCGCACCATTTTGAAAAGAAGCTGATTTCGTCGTTATCCCTTAAATTTGCAAAAATGCAACAATGCGTGAACAAGTTAAAAATACGGTGATACCCAACGGATGGCCGTTCATGCTTTAATTAAGATAAAGCGACATATCGAACGCAAGCGCTGCAAAGGAGGCACCCATGTCAGCCGATCCAACTCCCGCTAACGTTTTGTCTGGATTCAAGCTCAAAGAATTTACGTCCTCATTGTTCATTCGATTGCTGATCGGCTTCCTGATCGTCATCGCCCTATTAGTCTCCTTTATTTGGTACTCCGTCGTCTATTACAGGGGGAACCTAAAAGAGGAAGTCATCAATCACAATACAGTAAGCTTGCAAAAAACGACGGAAAACTACGAGCGTCTGATCGAGAGCATCCACCATTCTGTATTGACGTTTTCTCTGGAGATTCAAAGCATGCAGAGCGCTACCGTCGATTATACGAAGGCGGTATCCACCATGGAGGAGATTCAGATGTTTCTCCTGAACCGATCCTTGTATCTGGACAATCTCTTCCTGATGAACGAATCCTCCGGATTCGTGCTCGAAAAGGGGCGTGGCGCCGATACCGAAACGATGTTCGATCGTTTCTATAAGAGTGAAGATTATGACGTGTCCTTCTGGGAGGAGCAGCACAAGCAGCCTTATACATTCAAGCTTCTGGCAGAATCTTCATTCGTCGAAATAAACGGTACGGTACGGACAGTTACAAGCCAGCTCTTACCGATCGTAGTAAAAAACGACGGAATCCCGGGCTTCTATATGCTGGCGATGGCCAATGCCGATCGGATTTATGACGAGCTGGGTCAGACGATAGACGGCCTCTTCTACATTCTCAATGAGCAGGGGCAGCCGATCTACACTTCCGCAAAATCATCAGATATCCAGTTTCCCGCGTTCACGGACACTTCGGGCTTCGTAATGAAGGACAGCGATTACTACTTCTATAACCGTGCTTCTAACGGCTTGACCTTCGTTCACGTTCTTCCCGACAAAACGATTCTGATGCAAATCCGCTGGAACTTCTCCTTCGTGCTGCTCCTCGTTCTAAGCATTGCGATCAGCGTCGTCGTCTCGTTCTTAATCAGCGTCCGGCTGAATACGCCAGTGAAGCGGATTATTGAAGCCATTGCAAAGTGGAATACGCCGCAGCCATGGGAAAGCGGGATCAAGGAATTTAATATCATCCATACGAAAATCAGCGATATTCTGCAAACGAGCCGAAATATACACCAGGACATGTCCGAGAAAGAGTCGCTTCTGCAATACTACGCGTACTCCAACGCATTAAAGAAAATCCGCCATCAACATAAGTCAAGTTCCGCTTGGATTACGGAGGACCGACCCTTTGTCCTTCTCCTCTTTGAGGTTACCTGCAAGTCGGAGCTTTCTCTGCTGGATGTGAACGAGGAACGCGCCACTTCGTTCATTCGGGAATACATCGGCCGCATTATTGTCCAGACTTACGCGGATGCGGTTACGTTTCAAATGGAAAAGGATCAAATTCTCTCTATCGTATTCACCGAAATAGACGATCCGGACATCAGGCTGACGCTGGAGCACATTCAACATATGCTTAAGGCCGAGCGGGATTATTGTTTCCTGACCATGACGGCTTCCGGAGGAAGTCGCGATTGGAATGAAGCCTATCGAATCGGAATTGAACGGTTGAAGCTGCGGGCTTTTAATGCGGAGACGCAAATCGTCGAGGCGATGGGAGAGCCCGGTGAAGATAGCTTATCCCCCGCTCAGGAAGAGGAGCTCGATGCCAATTTGTCTAGTGGCAATGACGCCTTCGCGCTTACGCTCGTTCGCAGAATCTTGGGGAAAATGAACAAGCGAAGCCAAAGCGCACAAAGCGTGCTGCGCTTTGCGGAAAACGTCATCCTCCGCACGCACAGAATTCTGATGCAGCGCCAGATCGATCCTTCTCCAGCACGGATCGCGCTCACAAAACTGCCATTTTGCTACACCTATGAGCATTTGGATGAGCTGATAACCACCTTGATTACGAACTCGGCGCAGCTAGTGAAGGATATCAAGGAAAAACGCGATCCTTTCATTCAGTTTGTGTACGACTACATGGAGCAGCATTACGACAAAGACGTTAATCTCGATGCCATGGCCGATAAGCTCAACATTTCGCGCAGTTATCTATCCCGTTATTTCAAAGAGAAAACAGGCGAGTATTTTGTGGATTACGTCAATTCCGTGCGGATCAACAAAGCAAAGGCACTGCTCTTGAAGCCGGATATGCTCATTCAGGAGGTTGCCCAGTTCGTCGGATATCAGAATATTAATTCGTTTAACCGCATGTTCAAAAAGTTTACGGGCTTTACGCCAAGTGAATTCCGCAAAAACGAGCTTCGCTAGAAGCCGAAAAGAGCCGGGCAACGGATTTGCCTCCGTGCCCGGCTCTTTTAATGCGGATGAGCTATTTCCATTCGCCCGCAATGCCCCCATCATTCAGCAGGCGGTTCACGTCGTCGATAACTTCCTTCCCGCCTTTGTTCATGTATTCGTCCACCATCTTGTCCCAGTCCGAAACTTGCTCCTGGCCGACAATCATCTTGGTCTGCCATTCCTGCAGCAGCATATCAAGCTCCGAGCCCTTGGACATCAATACCTCGGATGAGATCCGGTTGACCGGATTGATATAGAACTTCGTATTTTTGAGGAGCTCCACTGTGGAATCGGCGAAGCTCTTTGCGAATGGATCTGCCAGCATTTTGGCCGGCTCGTTCGCTTCATCGTTCGGAGCCCAGTTGACCACTTTCATGTACGCGGTCGGTCGCTTTTCCGTTGCCGGCGGCGGCTCTACCACAACAGAGCCATTCACCATCTTGTAGCCGACATCGACGCCGCCCCACTGCCAGTCATATTCGGGGTTTTGCGGGTTCCGCTCGTCGACCGGGATAAAGGTACGGAAATAATCCTGCATTTGCAAATAACGATCGACTTTATCCGGCTCATCCTTCAGCTTGGCATTCAGCATGGTAATCGTATAATATCCCGATAATGCCGTGAAGCCCTGCTCTCCGTCCGCTTGCTTGAAGGCTGGAATAACCGCGATCTCCGCCCCTGGTACCTGTTCCTTCATCGTTTTGAACCAGTTTTGATCAATGCCTGTAGGCTGCTCATACCAGATTCCATATTTGCCGGCGTAGAAGTCGGTACGGACATCCGTGTTTTTCGTAACCGCCCAGTCCTTGTGCAGCGCACCCTCTTTGTATAAATCCGCGAGGAACTGCGTTTGCTCCTTGAAGCTTTCCGAAATCATTCCCGGAATATACTGGCCCTGATCGTTCTTATGGTACCAGCCCGTATCCCAAGCTGCACCCATCGCGGCCCCGTAGACAATTTGCTTGGAAAGTCCGAATCCGTACGTATCGTTTATGCCGTTCTGATCGGGATCATCCTTCGTGAACGCAACGGCAACCTTCTTAAGTTCCTCATAGTTTGTAGGCATTGCAAGGCCCAGTTGATCCAGCCAATCTTGGCGAATGACAGCCTTCTTGCCGTATTTGGCCGGAAAATAATGAGGCAGCGCATAAATTTGCCCATCAACGGTAACCGCATCCCATACGCTCTTCGGGATCGCTTTCAGCATGGGGTAGTTGTCGATGTAATCGTTCAGCCGCAGGAAAGCGCCCTGCTTTGCCCATTTGACGAAATTCGCGTCCACGCTCTCCATGCCGATCACATCGGCCAGATCACCCGAAGCCATCGCAACAGGCAATTTACTGGTTAGTTGATCATAAGGAACGAATTGCGGCTTATAGTCGACGTTAAATTTCTCGTTCAGCCGCTTTAACCCGTCGCCATCCGGACCAGGAATCGAGCTCCAGGTTCCTTCGAGCGTCGTGATTGTGACCTTCTTCGTCGTTGCTTCAGCCGTTGCCGACGTATTCGATTTTTCCGCGGCCGGACTTTGCTGCGGGTTGTTGTTGCCGGACGAACATGCGGCCAATGTTAACGCAAGTCCTGCAGCAATTCCTATTGTCCATTTTTTTCTCATCGATTGTACCCCTCCAGATTATGAAATTGTACTACACAGTAACCCCTTCATACTAACCATGCAAAGAGAAAAGCTATCCTTTCACAGAGCCAATCATCACCCCTTTCGCAAAATGCTTTTGCAGAAAAGGATAGACGAGTAGAATCGGTACGGTCGCCAGCAAGATGGCGGCCATGCCGATCGCTTCGCCCGGGGGCATGATCCCGGATCTGGCTGCATCCCGGGCTGCCGAGGTTAAAGAATCCGTCACATCGTTCAGAATGACGATTTGACGAAGAATAACTTGCACGGTCCATTTGGTTGGATCGTTCAAATATAAAATCGCACTGAAATAGGTGTTCCAATTGACCACCGCATAAAACAAACCGAAAGCTGCGAACGCGGGTTTGGATAAGGGAATGACAATCCGTGTGAAAATACTCAAATCATTGGCGCCGTCGATGACAGCCGCCTCGTTAAGCTCCTCGGGAATGCTGAGGAAAAACTGGCGTATGACAATCAGGTTAAAGGAGTTAATCGCGCCGGGAATCATCAGCGCCCAATAGCTGTCGATTAGTCCTGTGGCATTAACCACGAGATAAGTCGGAATCATGCCCGCATTAAAAATGAACGTGAAAAGGACCATGAGCAGGAACACCTTTTGCCCCCATATATTCCGAGTTATAGCATAGGCCATGGTCGCCGTCAAAACGAGATTGATCAAGCTGCCGATGATAGTAATATAAACGGTTACGCCGATGGAACGAAGAAACTCTTTCGCATGAAAGATATAGGTATACGCGTCGGTCACCCACTGCTTGGGCCATAAGATTAGATCGCTTTTGGAATACTCCTCAAGCGAAGTGAAGGAGATGACAAAAATATAATAAAAGGGAAACAACATCAGCAGCCCCAGCAAGCCGAGTAACACCATATTTAATACATCCGTCAGCCGGTTAGATAATGATTTATCGTTAATCATCGCTATAAAACGCCCTCCTCGCCGAATTTCTTAACGAACCAATTGGCTGTTAAGATGAGTACAAGCCCCACCACGCTCTTGAATAAACCGACCGCCGTACCGAAGCTGAAATCGGCTTGTTGAATGCCTTTGAAATACACATAAGTGTCCAGCACGTTGCCTACATCCATGGTGAAGGGATTCAGCATTAGGAAAATCTGCTCGAACCCGGAATCCAGCACCGTCCCCAAGCGAAGAATGAATAAAATAACGATCGTGCTACGCAGTCCAGGTAGCGTAATGTGCCAAATCCTTCGCCATCTGCCGGCGCCATCCATGACGGCAGCCTCGTATAGACTCGGATTAATGCTGGACAATGCAGCCAGAAAAATAATCGTGCTCCAGCCAGCTTCCTTCCAAATCACTTCAAGAACGATTAGCGGCATAAACCATCCAGGTTGCTGCAAGAACGGAATCGGATCCAGACCGAAGAACATGTCGAGCAACCTGTTGACAAGTCCCTCCGTTTTCAGGAAGATCGTTACGATCCCGATTACGACGACCCATGATAAGAAATGGGGCAGGTAGATAATCGACTGCACAAAACGCTTATACTTCTCATTTTTTAGTTCATTGAGCATAAGCACCAAAACGATGGGAACCGGAAAAGCGAATGCAATCTGCAAAAACGATAAAAAAATCGTATTCCACAGCACTCGAATCACTTCTTGGTCGCTAAAAATTTTACTGAAGTGCCGAAACCCTACCCACTCGCTGTGCAAGAAACCGCGAAATGGACTGTAATCCTGAAAGGCGATGATATTTCCGAGCATGGGAATATAACGATATACGATAAAATAAATAAGTCCCGGCAGCAGCAGCAGAAACAAATACCTCTCTCTCCACAAGCGCTCCCTCAGTTTGCCAAGCCTCCACGCACGACTGTCCGTTATAGCGGCCGAAACCGCAGCGCCAGCGGATATATGTTCCTTGTCATTCATGCTGCTTCTTCTCTCCTTTGCTCCTTGATTCATCTTTTCAATCCGGTTGTGTTCGCCTCATGTCCTAACCTTACCGAAGTTCACCCGGGTTTGAATATCATCACTATTGTATCTGCTTCACCGTTTTCATCCTGATCATAAAAATGATGAATAATTGATAAAAGTGGTGGGTGCTTATGCTCGATAAACAGCAAAAAGACTGCCCGGTTCATTCCCCGGCAGCCTATCAAACCTGTCAAACTGAGCGCCAATAAGTTCGTCCGCCCCCAAAGCCTCATTTTAGGTTTTGTTGATAATAGCTAAGCTCCATTCCATGACCGGCTTGCGGCCACATGCATCTGCCTCCATTTGAAGACTTGCAAGACCCTCCCGATTACAACTCCTATGCCTCCTATTTTTTAAAAAACCTTTAAAATATTGCACATTATTCCATCCAACCGACGTATAAGTACATAAGAAACTATTTCGATTTAACTACATTAGGAGGCAATCATAAGATGAACCAGCCTTTCGGGCTCCACAAAGAAGAGAAAACGTACGGTATGCTGGCACATTTGCTCGCATTCAGCGGATTAATCATTCCATTCGGCAATATTATCGGCCCGCTCGTAATCTGGCTTTTGAAAAAAGACCAATCCAGCTACGTTGACATGCACGGCAAAGAATCACTCAATTTCCAAATCAGCAATATGATCTATACCTTTATATCCGGACTGCTTATATTCGTTGTCATCGGTTTTATTACGACACCACTATTATTCGTATTCTGGCTCGTATTCACCATCATTGGCTCTATTCGCGCTTCCGAGGGCAATGGCTATCGCTATCCCTTAACGATTCGCTTCTTCAAGTAATAAATATAGACGCCGGGGCAGTCAGCTCCGGCGTCTTCTTTATTTGGGCAACTGAGAAGCATATTTCTTGCGCAACGAATGGAGCCGGTCCAGTCGTTCGAACGCCGTCTCCCCTAACCGCTTGGTCACAGCTACCGCTATCGCATCTATAAGGGCAACCGGAGCAGCCATCGAATGAAATCCCTCTAGCTCGCCCCGATCCACCTGCAATACAAGATCGCTCTGCTCCAGCATATCGGATACGAGGAGATCTGTAATGAGCAGCGTAGTGTAGCCTGCCACAGCAGCATGCTCAAGCAGTACCGTCAACTCCGGAGATCGCCTGACAAACCCGAACATGACAACGACATCTCGCTGCCCGGCATGAACAAGCGATTCGAGCAGCTCGCTGCCGCTCCCGGCCATTCCCTCTACCTCGACGCCAACCCGGTTTAACCGGAATCGTAGAAGCTCGATTAAGCTGATTGAAGCTCCCGTGCCAAAAACGTATACCTTCCGGGCCGCCTGAATCGCTTCAACCGCCTTGTAGAAGGAGTTCCGCTCTACCCGCTCTGAAGTGACCTTCATATTGGCTGATGCCATGTCCAGCATTTCCTGAACGACATCTGCTTCCTCGTGCACCATCTTGTTTAATATTTTTTTCATCTTGTGAGCTGGCGTTGCATGCTCGTTCTGCAGCAGATGTTTCTTGAAAGCCTTTAAATTCGCGAAGCCTATGGCCTGCCAGAAACGGGATACGGTCGCCGTGCTGACATTTACCGCCAATGCGATATCCTCTTCCGTACAATATGGAATTTGCTGAAGCGAGCCCATTACATAATTCGCAATCTTCTGCTGGCTTTTTGACATGCTGTCGAGATCCATCTCCAACTGAAAAGCTGTCATTTACGCTATCTCCTATCTGTTGATGCTCCTTCATTTGTCTAATAGAATTATAGCATTTGTTGCACAATAATGATAATTATATTTCATTTAATATTTTATGTATTTTATTTTACACAATCCATACAATTCGTTGACCATCCGAAAACATTCGCCCCCTAATATTGTAAAAGAATTCATTCCGAAGCGAGTCTATCTCATCCTAAGGCCCGCTTCACAAAACAATTTAGGAGGAATAACAATGGTTTCAGCGCCTAAGCGCCGTTACGAGTTAACGCAATCGCAAAAGCTAATGGTCTTCATTCTATCCATGTCTTTGTACGGTATCTCCAACATGTTCTCTGAGCTCATTCCTGAGTTTAAGCTTGGTCCGATTGAATTGAAGGTGGAGTACTTTGCTTTTATTCCCCTCACCCTATGTATCCTGTTTAATCCGCTGTATGCGGCACTCGGCGCTTCGTTCGGCGAGGTTATATTCGGAGAGCTGCTGCTTGGTCAATTCGGAGGGCTCGGCGAGCTTGAGAAGTTTATCGAATTCACTTTAGCCATGTACATTGCAGGACTGCTTGTCAGCGACCCTCGCAATCGCAAGCAGCTGGCACTAGCTTCCTTCGTTGCGGTCGGCATTGACCAAATGCTCGGCGCGATCGTTGATATCGGCAAGGTCTGGTTTGGCATTGAAGATCTGGAAGCCGTACCCGGCATACCAGAGAGCATTCTGCTTATTGAAGGAGTGGGCTTCCTCAATGCGATGCTCATTACAGGCATTTTCTTCTCCTTGCTGCCAACCCTGTTTCTAGTTCCCCGCCTATATGGCAAAATAGAACCGCTGCTCGGCATGAAGCCACGTGACAGCCGAGTAACCATTTCATTCGGTCAGCTTTTGACGCCGCGTCTTCTCATTACCGCTATCCTCTTTGTATTTGTTGGCGTAATTGCTGAGTTTTTAGCTGAATCAGATATTAACTTTGCTGTCTGGGAGCCTGAGTTTATTGAACAATACGGCAGCGGCTTCATCTGGGTTAGTGCTATCGCGGCACTTATTGTTCTTATTCTGACTCTAACCGCGGCGTTTCGTGCCAAAGCCAAGTCTGCCCGGACGTCAGGAAACATAAAGCTATGAGCGCCGGAGGCAAGGAAGCAAACGAACGGAGACCGGAGGAGCTGACACCTATAATAGCTATGCACGACGTGCAGTTCCAATATCCTGGAGCAGAAGGGACAGCGCTTCGAGATATTAATCTTATTATCCAACCCGGTGAGTTTATCGCGATTGCAGGAACAAACGGCAGCGGCAAATCCACCTTATGCAAATGCCTTAACGGATTAATTCCTAATTATTACGTAGGAGATTTAAGCGGTTCTATTCAAGTCGCAGGGCTGACCGCTGCTGAAGAAACGGTTTCCTCGCTGTCGCGCAAGGTTGCATACGTTTTTCAGGATTTCGAGAACCAGCTTGTACGTCCAACCGTTTATGACGAGGCTTGCTTTGCACCGCTTAACTACGGCTATGCCGATTACCGTGAACGCGGACTGCGCGCGCTAGCCATGCTTGGCATTGATCATTTGAAGGAGCAGTGGATCTGGCAGCTTAGCGGCGGGCAAAAGCATCTTACGGCTTTGGCTGGGGCATTGTCGCTTGATCCAGATATTATTATTGTTGATGAGCCTGTCGCCCAGCTCGATCCCTACCATGCCAAGCTTATTTACGAGAAGCTTAAACTGCTTAATGAACAATTTGGCAAAACGATACTCGTCATCGAGCATCACACCGAGTTTATTGCTGATTACTGCCATAAGGTTATCCTAATGGATAGTGGCACAATACGCTGGGTCAAGCCCGTTCAGGCCGCGTTATCTGCTGTCGATGAGCTTGCTGCTCTGCATATTTTGCCCCCTCAGGTCACGCTTGCCGTGCGAGATGCAGAGGCAGCTGCAGATCAGGTGCAGCTCCAAGACCGGCTATTCCCGATTACAATCGAAGACGCAGCCGCTTATTTCAGTGAAGCAAGGATACTTTTCCGGACAAATAATGCCTTGGTCATCAACGAGCCCATTCGCGAATCCGTTCCAGCATCTCATCCATTAGTCACCTTTACCAACGTTTCCTATGGCTACAAAACCATCACAAGAGAGATGTATCCTGTTATCCAGGATATGTCCATTCGATTCTACGAGGGCGATCGCATCGCTCTAGTCGGAAATAACGGTGCGGGCAAATCGACGCTGCTGAAACTCATTTCGGGCATCCGACGGCCTAGTGCTGGCCAGCTTGATGTTTGCGGCCATCTCACCAAACAGGCTTCGCCTGAGCTGCTGGCTGACTATGTCGCATATGTGTATCAGAACCCCGAAGAAATGTTCATAGAAGATTCGGTCCGCAAGGATGTGGAATATTTCTTGAAATCCCGCAACAGCCCAGATTATAGCTCCTATGTAGACGAGGTTCTCCATCGCATGCGATTAACGGACCTGCAGGACCGCGACGGCAGGCTTCTCAGCGGCGGTCAACAGCGCAGAGCAACACTAGCGATCGGCCTTGCTATGCGCCCAACCGTTATGCTCCTTGATGAGCCGACTGCCAGCCTCGATGCCTCAAGCCGGCGCGAGATGACCGACATGCTGGCGCAATTACATGGCCAGGTCAAAACAACCGTCATTGCTACGCACGACATGCAGCTTGTTGCCGAGTGGGCTAACCGCGTTATTGTCATGCATAACGGTACCGTAGCGCTTGATACCGACCAACGCTCCCTGTTCAGCCACGTTGCCGTACTGGAGAAGGCCGGACTTCTAGCGCCGCAGATTACTCAGCTCAGCCAGAGGCTGGGGATAGATCCACCTTCCTTGTCGGTAGCTGAATTCATCGCATCAGTCGTCGGAGATCCCTCCTCTCCGCATTACGCAAATAGAAGCAAGGAGAGTGCTGCAATTGGAAGCCATTAAGCAGAGCATGCTCGACAAGCTAAGCGTGGAGCAAATAAAAATCGAACTCATGCGTACTGCTTTTGGCAGGCAGTCTACCTTTCTATCCCGGTTTGACCCGCGTATTCTGCTCGTCTGGTATTCTTTTTTCGCGGTAGCTCCTTGGTTCATCCATAACAAAGTCGTTCTGCTGGGCTTGCTTATTCCAATGCTTGTCCTTACGCTCTCATCGAAAGTAAGCCCGCTTGTGCTCATCATCATGGGGATTGGCCTCGTCAGCGAGATTAGCTATATCTTATTAGGCTCCTTGTTGTTCGGAGGGAGCTTAGAGGCTGTCTGGCCGCTCCTAACCTTGACACTCAAAATATTGCTTATATCGCTCGCCAGCATTGCCGTCTTCTCCAGTATGGATCCCGAGAAGCTCAGTGATGCCCTGCTTAGCATAGGCATGCCAGGGCAGTTCAGCTTCGGCGTATCCTACGGCTATCGGATGTTGCCTATTCTCATCGAAGAGTATCATAATCTCATTCATTCCTTTCGTTTGAGGGGCAGAGCCCCTGCCAAAAAAGGCTTCCTCCGCGTGAACAGTCTGATCTACATGGCCAGAATCGGCGTGCGCGCGTTTTATCCCCTTCTCTTGAATACGGCTAAGCGGACGCGGACAACTGTTGAAGCACTAGAGGTTAGAGGCTTCACGTACGCACTGGTTAGCCCGGAAGCGAAGAAGCTTAAGCTCTCCCATATGAAGGTTCAAGCGCTTGACTTCGTCTTTCTTGGCTGTTCCCTCATCTATGTGATTGCGCTATTCAGTCTCGGGCACTATCTATCCTTTTCATTTTAACTAACAGAATGGAGATTATGGCAGATGATGAACATTGATTTGCACACACACGGAAAGCTCTCGAAAAAAACACATTTTTCTATCGATTATTTCCTTGCTATGGCTCGTGAAGCGAAGGAAAACGGATTGCAGGCGGTAGCTCTTACCGAGCACTTTAATACGCTTCATTTCCTGGATATGCTGGATCAGCTAGACCATCATTTTGATTACAAGGATGATTATTATCTCGTTGAAGGCCTGAAGGTGTTCTCCGGCATGGAGGTGGACGTAGCGAACAAAGGCCATATCTTAATCATTGGCAATCGTGTCCTGATTCGTGACTTGCGCAGACAGCTTGAACCACATACCTTAAAGGACAATTTCATTCCTTTGGAAGAGCTGCTTGACCGAACCGATGATCAGCCGCTGCTGCGTATCGGCGCTCATCCCATGAGAGAGAGCACACCTCTTACTCATCACGCCGTGCAGACGCTGCAGCGACTCGATTGTCTTGATATTAATGCCAAGGATCTGTTCCAGTATGGACTGGGTATGGCCCACGACGTCAGGCAATTCGCTGATGAGCTTGGAATGCGCGTGAGCGCTGGCAGCGACTCTCACCAGCCGCTGCAATTCGGCAGCGTCATTAATCGATTGGACACCCCCTGCAGCACGGCGGAGCAGCTGCGCATTGAGCTTCTGAACGGCAATGTCCAGATTGAAATATCCGCTTGCCTGAACGTTAAAGTAAAAGCGGCTCAGATGATGAAGGAACTGCTCAAAAAATCAATGGTTGTCGCTTAATCCTTCCCTTCTGATAAGAAGAAACGGCTTCGCCGTCCTCTGCAAGAGGATAGTATACGTTTTTCGTAGAAATAGAAAATTACTTGATCGCGTGAAACATATAAAGTCTTATATTTACACAAAGAAGCAGCCTCCAAAATATCAGAGGCTGCTTCTTTTCTCGTTTTATTAAAGACCTGTTGGCAGTTGGAACATTTGAGTCAGCTCATCCATCGAGATCGCGTCCGTCGGGATATCATTCTCGAACTTAGGCGCTTTGTTGAAATCTGAATATACAACATCATAATGGATTCCAAGCTTCATGCTCTGCCCGCTTTCTTTATCCGATGCAGCAACACTTAGTTTGCCTGCTTGGTAAGAGAGATAGCCATCAGAGATAGCGGCCGTTAGCTTGGCAGAATTAATTTTGACATCATTTTTAAGTGTGTCTAAGATTTCGGTTTTGTTCGTATCAAGCTCTGTTTTCAGCTTCTCGATATCAGCCTTCTCCAGCTGCAGCGATTTCAGCGAGGCTTCATTCGCAAGCAAGATGTCCAGCACCTCAGGCAGTACTTGATTAATGATCGTGTCTACCGTTTTCGGATAGTTGCTCTCGTTAATTTCGAAGGTTATAACCTGATCCGCTTTCAGATCGGCAGGCAAACCTGCATCTGAAGCTTTAGGCTCGCTAAAGTAGGTCTTCTCATCAAAATGCTTAAGAACCGCCTCTCCAAGCTCCTTGCCAAGCTTCTGCTGTGTAGTCAGGTCCAGTTCAGCCGCACCCTGCTGCTCAGCGAGCTCCTTCAGGTCTATTTTGATGAACTTTCCTGTAATGGTCTCAGGCAAAGGCAGCATCGGAATTTGTGGTATTTTGACATACAATATTTGTTCTGTCACAATCATCGGAACCGTCAGCTTCATCTGCATATCGCCCGGGATGACGATCTCCATGTTCAAATCAGTACGCATGGGCTCCTTTTGATAAACCGCATTAACCGTGATGGAAGCATCCTTGATCATGCCAACAATAGCTGCGGTTGCAGCGGCATCTCCTTGAGCAGCCGCATCCTGCGGTACCTCAAGCTCGTCTAAACCGAATGACATTTTTACTGCATATGAGTCCGCTTCTGTAATCTTCGTCATTGCCGCTTGCAATGCTTGCTTCGGTGGCTTGCCCGAGCTGCAGCCCGCAATAACGATCAAAATAACGGCAAGCAATAGCACCGCTATTTTCTGTACCTTCTTCATGTAATAAGTTCCTCCCCTATCTTTTTATGAGCACCTCCATTCTATACTAAAAAACCTGATTTTAGAAGTTATATCCAAAAAATCCCGTTTCGGATAGCCGAAACGGGACGATTGATCTATTTAAGCAAAGGACTATAGGCTCGATTTAACCCTGCGGGTTAAGATGGTCAACATGGTTCCGTTGCTTTGTTTTTTTCGAACCGGATAATGGCTCTTGCTGTCCACCACCGTTTTGCTTTTGCTTATTATTTTGAGGATTGCCTTCCGGAACCGGTACACTGTCTGGCTTTGACAAAAGAATCGCCTCCTTTATCGTATTTCGTTTACAAGCAGCAGCTAAACACTAATCCTTCTGATGCTCCAAATCTGTTGGTTGATCATGATTCAATGCATCCTGATGCCTGCGGTCATTTTTGTCCTGCTGCAGTTGCTGAGCATGATGGCTATTAACCGCCTCTATATCCAAAGCATCCACCACGTTTGATAAATTTTTATCCGCAGTTCCCTTTGCTTTTGTCATCGGCTGATCACTCCTCTACACATGCGTCAAGCGCTGCAGCGCTTGCGCACATTCATGCAAATGTCTGGTATAGTCCTGAATGAGCTCTTGAATGATTTCACCGCGTTCATCCACGGATACTTTGTCCTTCTCTACATCAACAAGCTCTACCCTTACCTCACGGCTGTCTACATACGTCACCTTGAAATCGAAGGAGTACATTTGGTGACCTGCTGTGTCTATCGTTACACGCAGCGATTTAGAATCCGCCTCATCAGGCAGAACCCTGCTTCGGTCAGCGCTGTTCAGCGTCTCCGGCAAGGTTTGCCGCCAAGCGTCCGCCAGGTTTTCCTGGTTCATTTGCAGCTCATCTGATTTACCCATTAATAAAGCACCTCCACACCGTATAACATGCGAAGAGCGGCTTTATTTTATACGAGAACAAGAATAACAAAAAAAGCCCAAACGCTTTCGCGTCTGGACTTGTTCATATACAACATAGAAAAATATGGAGGAGAGAGTGGGACTCGAACCCACGTGGGCTTGCACCCTAACAGTTTTCAAGACTGCCCCGTTATGACCGCTTCGGTACCTCTCCATGCATTCAATTGTCACAAGAAATATTGTACCACAGGTCAAAACATAGTTGCAACTATATTTTGACCTGTGGCAAAAAAAATTTAAAGCTTTGCAGCTTCGATCGATTCGATCCCGCCCATATAAGGACGCAATACTTCAGGAACCGTCACTGAGCCGTCTGCTTGCTGGAAGTTCTCGATAATAGCGGCGAACGTACGCCCAACCGCAAGTCCCGATCCGTTCAAGGTATGAACGAATTCCGGTTTGCTCTTCGTGTCTCTGCGGAAACGGATACCGGCGCGGCGAGCTTGGAAATCCTCTACATTCGAGCAAGAGGAAATTTCGCGGTACGTACCTGCGCTTGGCAGCCAAACTTCAAGATCATATGTTTTCGCTGCTGTGAAGCCCATATCGCCTGTACAAAGCGTCAAAACTCGGTAAGGCAGATTAAGCAGCTGCAGCACCTTCTCGGCGTTAGCTGTCATCTTTTCAAGCTCATCGTAGGAGTCTTCAGGCTTTGTCAGCTTGATCAGCTCGACCTTATTGAATTGATGCTGCCGGATCAAGCCGCGTGTATCACGCCCCGCAGAGCCTGCCTCTGAACGAAAGCATGAGCTGTATGCCACGTAATATTTGGGAAGCTCGTCCACTGTCAATATTTCTTCACGGTGAAGGTTAGTAACGGGAACCTCAGCAGTCGGAATAAGAAAATATTCCGAATCCGAAATTTTGAATAGATCCTCTTCAAACTTAGGAAGCTGGCCTGTACCAATCAAGCTGTCGCGATTTACGATATAAGGGGGCAGTACCTCTTCATAGCCATGCTTGTCGCTGTGCAAGTCCATCATAAAGCTGATCAGAGCACGCTCTAGACGCGCGCCTAAGCCGCGGTAGAACGTAAACCGAGAGCCTGTAACCTTGGCAGCACGCTCAAAGTCCAAAATGCCCAGCGTCTGCGCAACTTCCCAATGTGGCTTCGGCTCGAAGTCAAAGCTAGGTACTTCACCATGCTTGCGGAGCTCTACATTGTCTTCCTCCGATTTGCCAACCGGAACGCTTTCACTAGGAATGTTCGGAATCGCTTGCGTAAGCTCCTCTACCTGTACCTCCAGCAAACGAAGCTCGTCATCCAGCTCCTTTATACGGTCGCCTACCTCTCTCATCTCAAGGATGAGAGCTTCAGCGTCCTCGCCCGATCTTTTGAGCTTGGCAACTTCTTGGGAAACCGTATTGCGACGGCTCTTCAGCGTCTCCGTTTCTTGGATAAGATCCCGGCGCTTCGTATCAAGCAAGGGGAAACTAGCAATCAGATCAAGCGAAGCGCCGCGATTGCGGAGCGCCGTCTCAACCTTTTCAAATTCATTTCTTAACAATTTAACGTCCAGCATGCTTCAAAAGCCCCTCTCTGAAGGGAGTGATTTTATATTATTTTCGTAAAGACTACCCTTTGCTTGCAGCCGCTTCCTTCACCATATCCACGAAATAAGCATGCAGCCTGTAGTCGTCAGTCAGCTCGGGATGGTAAGATACAGCAAGCAAATGTCCCTGCCTTGCAGTGACGATCTCATCTCTATAGGTAGAGAGAACCTCTACGGAGGAGCCGACCTTCTTAATCAACGGCGCACGGATGAAGACGGCACGGACAGGCTCATCAATGCCTTTCACGTCCAAATCTGTTTCGAAGCTTTCCTGCTGCCTGCCAAAAGCGTTTCTGGCTACGGTCATGTCCATAAGCCGCAGATGTGCATCCTCTTGACCTTCAATCTGATCCGCCAATACGATTAGTCCCGCACAAGTTCCGAACAATGGCTTGCCTTGTGCTGAGAAATCTGCAATTGCTTCCATAAAGCCATAATTCCGCATCAGCTTGCCAATCGTCGTACTCTCACCGCCTGGTATAACAAGTCCGTCAAGCTCATCAAGCTGCTCAACCCGCTTAATGGCGACCGCCTCTGCGCCCGCCAGTTCTAAGCTTCGTATATGCTCTGCAACTGCGCCTTGAAGCGCTAGTACGCCTATCTTCATCGCTCTATTCGCCTTCCTTTACGGGCAAGGGCCGGCTGCGCGATATGCGCTAAGCCGGCACCTGCATATTACATCTATTAGATACCGCGGTCTTGCATACGCTCTGAGGAGTTAAGCTTGGAAATTTCGATCCCCTTCATCGCAGCACCCAAGTTTTTCGATACTTCAGCAATTAGCTTGTAATCTTGGTAGTGAGTTGTCGCTTCAACGATCGCGCGGGCGAATTTCTCTGGATTCTCGGATGTGAAAATACCGGAACCAACAAATACGCCGTCTGCTCCAAGATGCATCATCAACGCCGCATCAGATGGTGTAGCTACACCGCCTGCTGCGAAGTTAACCACGGGAAGCTTGCCCGTCTCATGAACGTTAAGAAGCAAATCATAAGCAACGCCAAGAAGCTTAGCTTCATGATATAGCTCGTCCTTCGACAAGCCTTGAATTTTGCGAATTTGACCATTGATCAAGCGAAGGTGGCGAACAGCTTCAACGATGTTGCCTGTTCCTGGTTCACCCTTCGTACGAAGCATTGCTGCCCCTTCTTGAATACGGCGCAAAGCTTCTCCAAGATCTTTTGCTCCGCATACGAATGGGATTGTAAATTCATTCTTGCTGATGTGGAACACTTCATCTGCCGGCGTAAGCACTTCACTCTCATCGATATAGTCAACGCCCATGGATTCGAGCACTTTAGCTTCTACATAATGACCGATACGAGCCTTAGCCATAACGGGAATAGAAACGACTTTCATCACTTCTTCTACGATGGTCGGATCAGCCATACGAGCTACTCCGCCTGCTGCACGAATCTCAGAAGGAACGCGCTCAAGTGCCATTACCGCTGTTGCCCCTGCTGCTTCTGCTACTTTTGCTTGCTCGGCGCTCATAACGTCCATAATGACGCCGCCTTTTTGCATTTCTGCCATGCCGCGTTTAACGCGCGATGTACCTGTTTCCATGCTTCAAATCCTCCTATTTTCATCCAATAAAATGTATATTACCGCAGTTGTTCTAACCATTGATTTTACAGGAACCAAGATTAATCGACAAGCCTTGATTTGCTTTATTTCCTTGTTTCGAACTCGGATTAGAACAAATTGACGATTCCGTTAAACAAACCAGCAAAGAAATCTCCAATTGCGCGGAACATTAGGCGAAACCAGCCTGCTTTCTGGCCATCCTCTGTCGTTATCAAATTAACGGTTCGCTTCAATTCCTGCTTTGTTTCCGCATCCGTATATTTGTAAGTTACCGTACCGACAACAGTTCCAGACGGAATAGGGGCTACTAGCTCTGACTCTGCTTTCAGGGTGCTGTCAACAACCTCGATCTTAGGGTCAGTGCCCTTTTTCACCATAAAGGTAATGTCTTTATCCGTCACAACGGGAAGAGTTTTCTTCTTACCCTTCTTAATCTTAACCGTTTGTACCGTTTCTACCACGGATTTCGGAGGAAGCACTGTTTTTTTCTCAAAAGTGCTGAAACCATAATTGTACATCTTTGCCGTCTCATTGAAACGTGCGGATTTCGTAGCGGTATCCATAACCACACTTATAAAGCGCTGCTCACCTTGTTTGACCGTACCTGTGAAGTTGTAGCCTGCCGAGTTAATAAACCCGGTCTTCATGCCATCTACACCTTCGTAGGCCAAATGCTTGAGTCCGGATTGATTCGTGTTAGTACCGAGCATCCAGTTGATATTAACGATCGGATCCTTATCACGCTCACGGAATTTATATTCCTGCAGTTTGGAATACTCCAGAAATTCAGGGTGCTCGCTCAAAATAATTTGTGCCAGCTTGGCCATCTCGGCCGCGGAAATAACCGTTGTCTCCGATAAACCTGTTGCGCTTGTAAAAATAGCTGTTTTAAGACCTAGCTTATCAGCCATTTCATTCATTTTTACGACAAAGCCTTGCTCGCTGCCTGCAATTTGCGATGCTAATGCAATCGTTGCATCATTCGCAGAGCCAACAGCCATTGCTTTATATAAATCTCTAACCGTATGTTGATCGCCTTGTGCTAGAAATACCGATGAGCCATCCGGAGGAGTTGAAGCAGCTTCCGCGCTTGTCGTTACGACCTCGTCCCAAGATAAATGCTCGTTCGAAATTTCCTCAAGTACGATATATTCCGTCATTAGTTTGGTCATACTCGCCGCAGGAAGCGGTTCATCCGAATTTACCTCATACAATACTTGACCGGAATCCGCATCAATTAGAATAGCTGCTTTAACTTGTAAGCCTAAAGAATTTTCCGTACTGGGCCTTCCTTGATATCCATCTGCCATAACTACCGCAGAACCAAGCGACAGCATGACCATCCAACTCGCCAGACTTGCAGCGATGACCGACTTTAACCGTACCGGTCTTACCATTTCCTTCAACGTCGTCTCCCCTTTTCCCACTTGGTTTGTCCGTTGTTAATTGTAACATATCGAACCCTAACAATTAAACCTATTCAGGTCCTAAGTAGTATGAGTAATCCTTCATAAAAATAAGGCAAGGAAATGCGATTCAATCGCTTTTCCTTGCCTCGTTTCAATTCTATGAAACATGTGTAGTTATAGAGAGTAGTTAGGAGCTTCTTTCGTAATTTGCACGTCATGCGGATGGCTCTCACGAAGACCAGATCCAGTAATTCGAACAAATTGCGTATCGTTCTTAAGCTCGTCCAGCGATGCTGTACCGCAATAGCCCATGCCTGAGCGCAATCCGCCAAGCAGCTGGTGAACCGTATCAGCGAGCGGTCCTTTGTAAGGAACACGGCCTTCAATGCCTTCCGGAACAAGCTTATTCTCGTTCTCTTGGAAGTAACGATCCTTACTGCCTTCCTTCATAGCGCCAAGGGAGCCCATACCGCGGTATACCTTAAAGCTGCGACCTTGGAAAATTTCCGTTTCGCCCGGGCTTTCAGCCGTTCCTGCAAACAAGCTGCCGACCATAATCGCGCTTGCGCCAGATGCAATAGCCTTCGTAATGTCGCCGGAATACTTAATGCCGCCGTCTGCAATAATCGGGATATTGTATTCGCGTGCAACCGAAGCACAATCGTAAATCGCCGTAATCTGTGGAACGCCGATACCAGCAATAATGCGTGTCGTACAAATCGAACCAGGCCCGATACCTACTTTAACGACAGATGCGCCAGCTTCGATTAGGTCACGTGTAGCCTCACCCGTTGCAACGTTGCCTGCAATAATCGTAAGCTCAGGATAGGTAGCACGAATCTTGCGAACCGCGTCCAAAATATTGATGTGATGGCCATGGGCCGAATCTACGACAAGTACATCGATTCCCGATTGAACCAACGCTTCTGCACGATCCATCGTATCCTTCGAAATACCTACCGCTGCTCCGCAAAGCAAGCGTCCATGCTGATCCTTAGCCGCATTAGGGAATTGGATCGCTTTCTCAATATCTTTGATCGTTATAAGTCCTTTAAGCGTGTTCGACTCATCGATAAGCGGAAGCTTCTCAATCTTGTGCTTCTGAAGCAATACTTCTGCTTCTTGCAAAGTTGTACCAACAGGTGCGGTTACAAGATTGTCACGAGTCATGACTTCGTTTATTTTAATGGAATAATCATGAACAAAACGTAGATCACGGTTAGTCAAAATACCGACAAGCTTCTTATCTTGATCAACAATCGGCACACCTGAAATACGATATTTGCCCATTAGCTCTTCTGCGTCGTAAACATGGTGATCAGGCGTAAGCGAAAAAGGATTAGTAATTACACCGCTCTCCGAACGTTTAACACGGTCTACTTCCTCCGCTTGCTGTGCAATCGACATATTCTTATGAATGATGCCAATGCCGCCTTCACGAGCTATTGCAATCGCCAAAGCGGCTTCTGTAACGGTGTCCATACTTGCGCTAATGAGCGGAATGTTTAGCTTAATGTTCTCGCTTAATCGAATCGAGATGTCAACTTCCCTAGGCAGCACTTCTGATTTGCGCGGAATAAGCAGGACGTCGTCAAACGTTAGCCCTTCTTTGGCGAATTTCGTTTCCCACACGAGTATGTTCCTCCCTTATTTTAAGTACGTCTCACATATATTATTAGCAATATTAGCAGAGGGGGTATAGGCTGTCAAGGCTGATGAATAGCTTTGTTATATCCCTATTGTACGTGTTTGGAAAGAGCATTACCGAACCATTTCCTTAGAAAAAGTCAGGTAAATACGTAGTTCGTTCGGGAATTCGAGCTTGTAAGCGTTTAATATGCTCGTTGTCTCCATTAATCCTTGCTAATTGGGCAAGCTTAGTCGGTCGCAAATAACCTAGCAGCATCGTTGTAAGTGCCCCAATATCCATTTTTATAGGGTTTTTATGCGTTTCTTTCGCTTCTATTGGCGTTAAGACAGCCTTACCAGAACCATCTATATTCAGTAAATATAGACCGTTGTTCCACGGAGCTTTATCATCTCGCAGTTGAATCGGGATCAAATCATCTGTAGCTGACTCATTAAAGACATATTGCGAAATAAATTGCTCTGCATCCACAATTCGTGCCATAAAGTAAGGAATAACCTCTTGCTTGATTCTTGGGTTTGCTAAAACAAACGGCAATTGATCATCCATAGGTACAGTAATTGTCAGCTCTGTAATCATTGAATCATGCTGAGATACAAACGACCATAACGCGGCTCTTGCTGATTCATTAAGATAAATAAGCTCGTGCACGGTTAAGCGGCTATTCTTCACCTCATAAATGACATATCCTTGCGCTTCACCCGTTGCGTCATAGTAAACGACTATTTGGCCTGGCTTCCGTTTGGTGATCCGATATTTCCACCATAGATCGGAACGCACTAACGAACCATTATAATGAGATGCATATGCTTCATATAAATGAGAGAGCAGCTCATAATCACCTTTAAACCTTTCAACACGCCCTTCAAATAGGAATCTTGCAGGCAGCTGTTCCTTTTGTATCGTGTAAGATTTATTTTCTGTATATGTCTCCCAGCCGAACTTCCGATAAAACCCGAACTCAAAAGGGTGCAGATAAGAGATAACTTGTCCTTTCTGCCTCATTTCATGCAATGCTTGAACTAGTATTTGTGCAACTAAGCCTTGTCTTCTGAACTCGGGCCAGGTCGCCACACCAGCAAGTCCGCCCATGTTAAACACTTTGCCGCCGATGTAGGTTTGAAGCTCCAATACTGTTGCTTGAGCAGCGAACTGCTCATCTACAAATGCAGCATATCTGGCTGCCGGTTCCACTGCGAACTGTTTCTTCGTTTCCATAAGCTCATCTGCTGATTTCTCGTATTGGAAAGCGAATTGCGATAATAACATACTTTCATCAAAATGGTCGTTGCCCAATGGTCTGATTTCAACTTTCCTTGTCACTTCTTAACGCCTCCCTCATTCGGATATTAATATCATAACGTATATACAACAAAAAAACCTATCGCATCACATGCGATAGGTCTCTCGTGCTTGGCGACGTCCTACTCTCCCAAGACCCTGCGGTCTAAGTACCATTGGCGCTGGAGGGCTTAACGGTCGTGTTCGGTATGGGAACGCGTGGTTCCCCTCCGCCATCGCCACCAAACGTAGCGTGTTG
>NZ_JBFRGD010000038.1:0-38622 GCF_052115165.1 Paenibacillus sp. 2TAB23 | reverse complement strand
GTCGGCAATCGCTCGCGCGGCGTTGATCGCTGCCTGCAAAGTGCTGCGATCGCTCGCCGACGCTTGTCCTACACCTGTGCCTTCGGGATGGTCCGCCAGCATCTCGGTTGCATCCGCCAACAAGTTTTCCAGATACGTCGTATCTCCTGCCGGAATAATTGCGACTTCGAACGTAGCAATTGCCGCTTCCAAATCGGCGACGGCATCATCCAACTGACCCTGAGTTTGGTTCTCCGCATCGTCGGCGATCGCCTGCGCGGCGTTGATCGCTGCCTGTAAAGCGCTGCGATCGTTCGCCGACGCTTGCCCGACGTTTGTACCTTCGAGATGGTTCGCCAGCGTCTGGGTCGCATCCGCCAACAAGTCTTCCAGATACGTCGTATCCCCTGCCGGAATAATTGCGACTTCGAACGTAGCAATTGCCGCTTCCAGATCGGCGACGGCATCATCCAACTGACCCTGAGTTTGATTCAGCGCATCGTCGGCGATCGCCTGCGCGGCGTTGATCGCTGCCTGTAAAGCGCTGCGATCGCTCGCCGACGCTTGTCCGACGTTTGCGCCTTCGGGATTGTCCGCCAGCATCTCGGTTGCATCCGCCAACAAGTTTTCCAAATTCGTCGCAATTCCTGCCGGAATAATCGCGGCTTCGAACGTAGCCATTGCCGCTTCCAAATCGGCGACGGCATCATCCAACTCACCCTGAGTTTGGTTCCCCGCATCGTCGGCGATCGCTTGCGCGGCGTTGATCGCTGCCTGCAAAGCGCTGCGATCGTTCGCTGGCGCTTGTCCTACGCCTGTGCCTTCGGGATGGTCCGTCAATGCCTGCTCAGCATTCGTCAACCGCGTATTGAGCATCGATATATTGCCAACGGGCACGATGGCTTGCTGGAATGTAGTGATCGCCGCATTCAATACGCTTGTTGCCGCATCCAACTGACTTTGCGTGTAGTCGCCCGCGTTATCTCGAATTTGCTGTGCCGTATCGATAGCTGTTTCCAGCGCGTCGCGATCGCCACTTGACGTCTGCCCTACTCCGGTGCCGTGCGGATGATCCGTCATCGCTTGTTCCGCAACTGTAATCGCTGCACCAAGCGCAGTCGGATTGCCGGGTCCGATGATCGCGGCATTGAAGGCTTGAATCGCTGAACTTAACGAGATGACGGCATCATCGAACTGACTGTGCGAGTATTGGCTAGCGTTCTGGAGAATCTGCTGCGCCGTATTGATCGCCATCTGCAACGCAATGCGCGTTCCTGTCGACGTTTGCCCCACGTTTGCGCCTTGCGGATGATCCGTCATCGCCTGCTGCGCATTCGCTAGCGTATCGCCGAGCGCTGTCGGATCTCCAGCCGGTATAATCGCAGCCATGAACGTATCCATCGCCGCATCTAACTCAGCGACTGCGACGTCCAGTTCATCCTGCCGATAAATGCCGGCCTGATTAAAGATTTGCCGCGCCGCGTCGATCGCGGTCTGTAGTGCGCTGCGATTGCCCTCCGATGTTTGTCCCGCGTTCGTGCCTGCTGTATGATCGGAGAATGCCTGCCCCGCTTCAGTCAGCGCCGTCCCCAATGCCGCAGGATTGCCCGCCGGGATAATTTGCCCCTCGAATGCCGAGATCGCCGCGGTCAACGGGATTGCGGCGGCGACCAAGTCGGAGGCGACGGTCGCGTTCCCGATTCCATAGATATATGCGGTGGCGGCGTCATACGCCGCGGTCAAATCGATATAAGCATTGGCTGGCACTTGTCCTACGGCGGTACCCGGCAAGTAGTTTTTCAAAGATGCCTTAGCATTCGCGACCGCTTGAAACAACGCCGTTCCGTCAACAAACGTGTGACCGTTATTCGCTGCATAAGTAGCTGCAGGAGAATTCGCGATTCCGAATAGTTTGAGATTCCCCGGATTGCTAGAAAAGACGCCTGTCCCAAAAGATGTCCCTGCGCCTAACACCGTTACGCTGGTCAAGCTGTTATTATAGAATGAGGAACTGGCGACATTCGTTACACCGGCCGGGATGACCAATTTCGTAATGTGATTGGTGTCGAAAGCCCCGCCATTAATCGTCTTCAAATTTTCCGATAATTTAATCGATGTCAAACTATTCATATAAAAAGAATAGTTACCAATAGTCGTCACACTGTCCGGAAAAACGACGGTTGTAAGCGGATTGTTCTCGAAGGCGCTGGAGCCGATCGTTAACAAGTTGTCCGGAAGGTCTAATGAAGTGAGTCTAGTATAACGGAAGGCATACGTTTGAATCTCCTTCACGCTATTCGGAATAACGACGCCCGTAATTTGGGGTTTGCCCGTCCCATTGGTATCGAACGCCGATCTTCCAATCGAAGTTACCGCCACCCCCGATAACGTGGCGGGAATGACCACGTTCAAATCCGTACCCGAGTAACCTGTAACGGTGGCGCCATTGCTGCTCGTGGTGAAAGCAAATTCATCATCGGCCGCGTGCGCGATTTGAATCTGCGATAATGAAGTCCCGATCGCTAATAATGCAATCAATAGGCATAATAATGATTTTCTCATGTTTTTACTCCTTTACGATGAGGCTTGTCGAATGAATGGGTACCACATTTCATTATAGAGACGGCCAATAAATAAATAATGAAAGAATGAGCCGAATCCGTGCAGTATCAAGCTCTGCGAGGTTTTAAAGTTTTTTTGAAGTCGGTATACAAATCATGTAGGTTTATCTGTAAGGGATAGTGGAGAGTCTCACATGGATAATTCCAATAATCCGCCCTCTAAATAGCAAACGGCAGTTCATCATTTGATGAACTGCCGTTGTGTCCTTATTGAGTTAAAGTTCTCCGTTAGGATCCGAGCGTTATATCTCCAAATAAAACTGCCCAACACTTCAAAGTTACTTAGCTGGCTTTCCGCCACGCTCTACTGTCCATAGCTGAATAGCCTGCCAGGTGACGCCTGCAAGCTGATTGTTTAAGTGACATCTCCCGTTAGCGCATTTAGGGGCTAAAGAGGAACAAAACTTTATTGTAATGAATCACCTGATCCCAAGTTGCAGGATTCCACCATTTAATACGATGAGTATAAGAAGCGCTCCGAATATCTAGAAAAACACAATACAATAAATAGACGTAGGCCCTTTCTTTGAAAGTCTCCGTCCTCAATCACTCCCCCAACCGCACGGCGGCAGCTCTCTAGTTGTCTTGCTATCGTTCCCCGTTTAGTTTATCTCTGAGGGAGCGTAATGAAGCAACCGATCATTAGCCCTGCTGCCGTCATTGTTAATGGAGCAATTGTACCCAGATAATTGAGTAACACAACGAAATCCAGAAATAATTTAATTTATTATCACTTGCTTAGTGACTAAAAAAAGTACCTTCTAACGAATAGTATTATATAAAACCAAAATGGTAATAGCACCTTATAAAACTATAAACTATTCCCATAATTAGGAGGGGAAAATCTATGACTATCCAACTTGCTGAACGTTTCAATCACTCCGTTCAAAATAATCATAATATACTTTCTATTATGGCAGAAATGGTCGCAACTATAGAGCATGACGCCAAACTCAAAAAAGAAATTCTTTTTAAAGTTGATGAAATCAGTATGGAGATTTCAAAAAAGGATAAACTCTGTTATGACATAGTGAATGCTACTCGTAATAACGGTGACTATTTCAAAGCTAAGATGGTATGGAAACAATTTAGAAATAGAGTCGAGCATGCCCTTGGAGAGCTGAATAAGCGAATTCAAAGGACCAGATACCCTGACGAGTGGAACGAGACATATGAACTCCTAAAGCGTCGAGCAGCTTTACATGATGATGACGTGGAAAGATTAGAGCGGGTTGAGTTTTTGAGCGTATCACCTAACATTTAGATTCTCTCCAAAATTGGCTGCAGTCTTATCGTTAACACTTGTAACACCACATATTGGAACTATCCTGCCCGTTCGTATAGCTTAACAAAGACAGGGAGTAGCTGCCGCAGCAAACTACTCCTTGTTTGTTCAACTAACGAGTCCCGTTAGCATTCCTGTAGAGCGTTAATTAACAGCTTAGCAAAAAAACATGCGCCTCGGTAAGATGGAAGTACGTAACGGGTCACAGCCTTTAAAATACCATCATCCAGGAGGACACTCTACTATAAAGTTTAAATCGCAAGCGAAACTCCCCCTTTCCATCCAGACGTATAAGATTCCTTATTTGAATAAACGCAAGATGCAAAAATAAGCCGGGCGCTAGCGCCCGGCTCACAGTCAGATCTATTTCAAATCGGCAAACAGCTTTTTGTATTTACTGTAATGACCGTTTACACGATCGATCATATAATTGTACTCTAGTTGGTTTTCAGCCAGATTGGCCATCTCTTTGTCAACGTCGACATTATTCCGATTGTTGTTCATAGTCGTGTGGCTGCGTTCAACTATTTTATAGGGAATGACCCCCAACTCAGAGGTTTGCGGGAGATGTCTCTCGTTGGTCCGGTTGATCTTTAATTTGTCTCCGTTCCCCGCGGTAATCATCTTCTCCAATTCTTCCTCGAACGCGACGCTTTTCACTTTGTATCCCGGCGTGTCGGCATTCGCAAGATTCCCTGTAATCAGCTTATGTCTTAACTCCAGAATATGAAGCAAAGATTCGTTACGGATCGAATTTTTGGATACGAACATGTCTCATCTCCTCAATGAATAAGTCAACGAATTTGCACATCATAAAATGGTACGCTCCAATTGGACAGACGTTTCAAAACAAGTAAATGTTGTGCTAAACTGCCTGCTAGCTCAACAAGGCTGCTTGTACATACCGGCAACAGCTTTGCTCTCCGGGGCTGCTGTTTTCACACTGCGTATGCTTTTCTATAGGCGGAAGGATTTATTCCGTTCCATTTCTTAAAGCTTTTACTTAAATGATGCTCATCGGTAAACCCGCATTGCTCAGCTATTTGCGCAAGCGTTAACGAGGAATGAGCGAGCAGCAGCTTCACCTTTTCCATTCTAAGATTGGCTGAATAAGCACTCGGCGTGAGCTTGAATTCTCCTTTAAACAATCTTGTCAGCTGCACCTGGCTGATCCCAAGTTCTCTCGCAATCGACTTGAGCGACCCCCCCACCCCCGAATCGGCTTGCTGCCGAAGCTTATGTATGGCGAGCTGCAGCAGCGGATTCTCGCTATGCAATAAGCCGGATTCCGAATGGAAGCTTTCGACCTGATAAGCGTAGAGCAAATCTCGCAGCAAATGGCTCTTGTACTCGTGCGCGGCACCAGCGTTTATTAACCTCGCCTCCCGAAGCAATGAAAGGGTGGATTGCATTCTTTTATGGTTAAGCAGCCTCAGAATCCCTTGCGGGAAGGACGCTGATCTTGCGTCAACTTCCGCCTCTCCCGCCGTTTTCCAACGAAAGCCCGCAAGATGAAAGGACAAACCGTTCGTCTGTCGATAAAAGGTAAGCTCAGGCGGACACAACACCATATCTCCCTTTGTTGCTCTCTCGCTCAAGCCTCCCATTCGATAATCAAAACTGCCTTCCTCAACGATAAATAGCGCCCAATGGTCGTAGGTATCTTCCGTCTTCTGAAAATGCTTGGCATCCTTTACATAAACATGATAGAGCAGTTCCGGCTCGCTTAACCGCATGCTTGTTATCACCTTCACTTCCACAGAATGAAATTATATACAAGAAAGATGAGAGTTACATACATTATAAGCGAATTAAGAGTCAGCTATAATTAAATTAATTACAAGTAGGAGGAATGAACAATGACGATAGCAGCGCTTGAGTTGAAGGAGCTAATGGAGCAATTCCATGAACAGGGGTACTTGGTTTTACCAAATGTATTGCCGCAGGAAAAAATAAACCGCCTGAATACGGCCATTGATGAAATTATTGCAGAAGAGCCGGAGTCGCTCGCCCATAACATCTACAACAGCATAGCCCGGCATGACGAGCTTGCCTCGCTAATCGATCATGAGGCCATTCTTCCCTTAATCGTTAATCTGCTCGGTTATAATATTCAGCTTCATATTTCCCACTTAACGGTAAGGCAGCCAAATCCGAACGATGTTCAGACTGCCTCCCACAGCTTCATCGATTGGCATCAAGACGGTCCTCATCCAAAGTTTCCATCCATTGCTGGACTGACAGCCACTTATTATATAAAGGTTTGCTACATTCTTAGCGATATGTCTCAGCCAAACCGCGGAAATACGAAGGTTATTCCCGGCAGCCATAAGAAGCCTTATAACCCGAACAACAAGGATGTTCGGCAGCAGCTCGACGGTGAAGTCCAAGTGTGCGGGAAGCCGGGGGATGTGTTTATATTCGCCCAAAATCTATGGCATGCCGGCTCTGCTAACCAATCGTCATTTACGAGAAGGCAGCTGTTTCTCGGCTATAGCCCGATCTGGATGCGGCCAATCGACTATCATCAAGCCGATGAAAGCCTGCTAAAGGACGCCAGCCCCATACGCCGACAATTGCTCGGACAAATCAGCGACAACAAATTCAAATATTATGTGCCTGAAGACAAGATGGTGCCGCTTAAGTCGCTGCTCCTTGACAGTTAATAACGGATATGAAAGGGACCGCTACTCCGCGAAAAGCGAGTAACGGTCCCTTTTGTTTGGCATCCGTGCCAGCGTATCAGAATTTACGTTCTCATATGACTACAAGGATTCATGATACGATTACTCCGATTGACCCGGTGTTGATTCAAGGAGTGGTACCGCAGCTAAAGTTGCCTACTCTATTGGCGTTGGTACCACAGTTGATGTTGGCGTCTCTGCTGGCGATTGCGTGGCAGATGATGTTGGTGTTGACGTCGGCTGCTCCGTTGACAACGGCGTCGGGCTTGGCGCCTCAGTTGACAATGCCGTCGCAGTTGGGCTTGGCGCCTCTGTAGGCATTGGCGTCACAGTCGGCGTCGGATCCGCAGGAGAAGCCGTAGGCTCTATCATCGGTGCTTCTGCCGTTATGACCATAGGCTTGAATAGGCTTGAGCGCTTATTGGAGCCTATACCTCCGCCCCATTCCAGCCAACCCTTGCGCCCATTTCCGTCATTTTCATTAATAAGCAATGACAGGCTGAGTATGCCGTCGCTTGGCATTATCGGCGCGAGCTCCGTCCAAGGGAGCGCTAGCTGGTAGATAGTGTCCTTGCCGATCTCGTCTCTGGTAATTTCCAGCTCGCGATTAGTCACCGTCGTTCCCGCAAGCACGCCGGTCATCGCCATCCATCGATACAGCTCAGGCCCGCTTGGCGTTAACGCCATCCCGTATTCATACCACTCAGGCGCCTCGCCCGGTGTACCTAAGGAAACAGCGAACTGCATGCTGTCCCCGCTCCACATGGCATCCCCAGACTTTGTCTGGGAGAATACATCATCGTGGATTCGCGCGGAGAGATATAAATTGTCGCTGTCATGCGTCAACCACAACATGCCGCTAAGGTCCTCGATGCCGTTATGGGGCACAACTCTGGAATGACCCTCCTCAAAAAGATTAATGCCAGCAAGATCCTCTACATCTTCCAACGAACCGTCAACCTCCAGCGTGCGGTGCACGATTGGATTCATATCTGCCTCAGCGATAAGCTGCAGAGTGCCTGCAACGGTCATCTCAGTACCATCATCCAAATAAGCGGTAAGCTGATGCGGCGTCATCGTTCGCTCCGGCATAGCAGGCAGCGGCAAATCAAGCACATGCTGCGAGAGTCCGGGCAGGACCGTGTCATAGGTGAGCACTTGCGAAGCATCGCCAACCTGCCAATCAATCTGCGTTAAGCGGCGCTCCAGCGGCTTCGTATTATCAATGCTTACCCTTAAGAAGTTGCTGCCGTCCTTCCACACATGCTTGGCTTTAAGATCTTCTGATTGCCGGATCACAACCGTGTTTTTTAAGGCACCTATCTTTTTGCCTCCAACGGCAAGCTCCGCTGTAGCTGTATAGCTTCCCGGAACTCCGATGCCTGGGAAAACAACCGTGTAGGTGCCTGGTGCTGCAACCTGCAATTGCTGAACGGCTCCTTGCAGCTGAATCCGGGCGCTAAGCTGTTTGGCAGCAGACGCTTTGTATACGGACATCGTTACGCTTACCGCATCATCGGTGAAGAACGGCGCGCTTGCAAGCAGATACTTGCTGCTCTTTATGACTTTAGTAATCTTCCCTTTAATGAACAAAGGCTCTTTCGATGCCGTAACGTACACTTCGCCATCCTTCGGGGTGTACGTTGAAGACCGGCCCATCATGTCCGTTACGACGAGCGGCTGCTGTGTTTTTAAAGTGACATGGGTTTCTTCATCCGCTCCTGACCATAAAACATGAATGGACTGGTCGTTCTTCTGAAAGGTGTAGCGGTATATATCATTCGCAATCTCTTGGCTCGCAAGCGTCGCTCCCGTAAGCTGCCTTGCCGCAGTTGCAAAGGCGACATAACCCGGCTTCGGCGTATAAGCACCAAGAGGATCTCCGCTATTGTGTATAATGCCGAAATTATGCTCATTGTATTTTTTATCCGTTCCGTCGTCCATGAGATCGTACCAGAATATCTTTTCTACGCCGGCAGCCATGCCGAGCACATAGGTTCGGATTAAATAGGCCGCTTGCGTGTTCTCATCGACTCCTCGTGGATCAAGCTGCGTCGGCCAGCCGATCTCGGAAAACCAAAGGGGCTTCGTCTGCCCGTTATTATGCTCTCGCACGAGCTGATTGAGCGAAGCGACCTCCGCCAGCAAGCCTTCGGGCTTATCCGGATACCGATAGGGGTGGACGGATAAAGTGTCCATGTATTGAAGACCCCCAAGCTCAAATAAATCCTCCAGCCATTCGCTCGGAATGCCCGCGGTTGCGCCGCCGAGAACGTTCAAATCCGGGCGTACCTCCTTAGCCGCCTCATAGCCTGCTTTCAGCAGCTCATAGTATACTTCCGCACGCGATGCTGCCGGACCATTCCCGCCAAAGCTGGACAGATTGAACTCATTCCACATTTCCCCCCACTTGATCTGGCTGCCGAAGCGGTTCAGCAGCGATTTCGTATAATTCGCGTATGCCGCATGTGCCTCCGGGGAATAAGGAGTTTGGAAGTTATCGTAATATTGGTTGGAGAATGCGAAGGTCATGAGCGGATCGATGCTGTTCTCCAGCAGCCCCTCCATGTATAACGTGAATTTGGGATTATAGCTGTATACGCCTTTCTTCAGCTCGATCTCAGACCAGAACATCGCATCCCGTACGCTTTTGGCACCGGCATATTTAACTAAAGGAATCATCTCGCGGTTCCAGCTATGGGCGAAATGGGTCTGTATGCCAAATGGCGATTGTGCCACAGCAGTCAGGTCAAAAGAAGGCAGCGTAGCAAAGGTTGTTTCGATTGTTTTCCGTATTGCCCCATCTTCATAAGAAGTAAGCTTCAATCGGTAATATCCATTCGCAGGTACCGGTACCTCAAGCCGCAGCTTGCCGCTTGTCACCGGCGTACTGCCGGATGCGGCTGGTTCCCCCCAGGCATCATACGCTTCCCAGTCAATCGTATCGCCGGTCGTCAGTACCTCGAAGATCCCTCTATCCGCCCCCGAGAATACGTTGCCTACTTGGGTTTGTGCAATCGCAAGCTCCGGAGCCGCCGCCTTCACTCGCACATCGTCAAACCAAACGGAACCGCTCTTTAGTCCCGCACGCAGTCCCGCCCTCGCAACCTTCAGTGTCATCTTCTTAAGAGATGGATGCCATGAGCCGTCATTGGCTCCGCCCCAATGTGAATATTCTGCTCCGGTGTTGAATGCATTTACCGTTACCAGCTGCCAGTCCGCCGTCTGCTGCAGCGTGAGCTTCTGCGAGTGGTTCTGATTGGAGCCGTCCATCAATACGAGATAGATGGATGCCGCATCAGTCGTCTTCACCCAGAACGACAAGCTGGTTGCGTCAGCAGGAATTATTCGCTTGGTCAAATACCGCTCCAAGGCAACGTAAGAGCCGCCGCCGTTGAAATCACCGGTAACCTTGGCCGATGAGCTGCCCTTTTTTGCAATCGTGCCGTCCCTAGCAAAGCTGCCCTGCGCGCCTGGAAACTCTGCTCCGAGCAGAAAATCCCATACTTCATCCGTACCTTCATAATCTCCTGCCTGAAGCTCCACTAATGCCCCTTCCGCGCCAGCTGTCGATCTTAGGCCGCCCAGCGCGCCGGAAGCCGTCATGGTTAATGCAAAGACGAGGAATAATGAGATCGCTTTTCTAACAATCATTTTCCATCCATCCTTTGCTATTCAGATCGGCGACTAACCCTTCCCGCAAGCCTAACAACTTCACGCATGCAGGAAGAGCCTCCCCCTCTACTTCAAGTTTTGTTTGTTGCTCTCATACCATTCCTGCACAAGCTTCTCCACATTCTCCCCGCCCAGCCGCTTCCATTCCTTTCTCATATCCGCCATGCCCTCCTGCGGCGACAAAGCGCCTCCGCCCGTTACGATTTTGGCTTCAATCTGCTGGGCGATCGGTGCAAAGGTTGCAATCAGCTGGCTTACCTCGGGCAAATCGGGATTATAGGCGATATCTCTCCGATAGTTATTTTTCATGGCTGTCACAAGCCCATCTGCCTTGAGCTTCGCCTGCTCCTGGGAAATCGGATCCTGAGCCGCCATCACCGAGAACCATTCCGGCTTCGGATCCCATTCGTTCAGAATGGCATACTCTCTTGCATAGAAAACTTCCTTCCGGAATAGGTCTGCATCCGTCTTCTGCGGCACTTCTCCCACTAGCTTATAGTGGACATCCGGATCACCGATCCGCAGCGGCTCCCAGCCCGCCTCCAGCATCCAGTCCAGAAATTGGATGGCAGCCTCTGCTTTGTCTTCTTTCATGCCCGCGTTAAAAGCGATGTACATATTGGCAGGCACTTCCTGATAAAGCCCGTTCCGGCCATAAGAGGAAGCGACTGGCTCTAGCGGAACCACCTTGGCCTCCGGCACATTTTTCTTCAAATCCACGAACTCCGCGCCCATCGTCCATGAGCCTAGATAAATGCCTGATTTGCCTGTCGTCCACAGCTGAAGCGAACGCTGGAAATTAGTGTCTGTAATATATTCCTTGTCAATTAAACCTTCGTCGAACAGCTGCTTCTGAAGAGCCAGCGAATCCGTGTAGCGGTCCAATATGCGGCCAAATGAGAGCTTCCCGTCCTCTAAATACCATTGGTTCTCATTGTTGAAAAAGAAGGCTCTCAGTATTTGTACACCGTTATAGTTAAACGTAATCGGTACCGTATCCGCGCTGCCATTGCCATCCGGGTCGCCTTCCTTGAACTTGCGTGCAACGTCAAGCAGCTCCTCAACAGTCGTAGGCGCCTTCAGGCCCAGCTTATCCAGCCAATCCTGACGAATCATAATGCCGTGATTGGCTACCGTTTCCTGCCCGCGCACGCTGGCGAGCGCGTACATTTTCCCGTTAATCGTCAGGAAAGGCTTCAGCTCTGGGTGCTTCTCCAAATAAGCTTTGTAGGTCGTGCTGTATTTCTCAATATAGCCGTCCACGGGCTGAATAGCGCCCTGCGCCGCCAGCTGGCTAATGTAGCTCCGATCATATTCCCAGATGAGGTCCGGCGCCGCCCCGGATGCGATCAGCGTGTTCAGCTTCTGCTGGACTTGCGTGCGCGGCACCGGAATCCAGTTGACCTTTGCCGGCGCGTTGTCGTTAATCCACCTCGTCCAGCGGTTATTCTCGTAGCTGCCTTCCTCCGCCGCTACTTCGCCCCGGTCCAGTATGGACACGCTAATTTCTTTTTTTGCCGCTGCCGAGGTGTCCTCTCCAGTCTTCTGCGTGCTTGACGGCTCCGCTGGCTCCGAGCTGCCCGTGCAGCCAGCGAGCAAAGCAAGCAGCAAGCTAATAGCGATCACCGTGGTGCCCATCCTTTTCTTTCTCATCCTATGCCCATCCCCTTTGCACCTTTAGCCTTTAGCCTTTAGCCTTTAACCTTTAGCCTTTAACCGATCCGATTAATACGCCTTTGACGAAATGCTTCTGCAGGAACGGATATACGCACAGAATCGGCGTAACGGCAATAATGATTGCCGCCGCTTTGATCCCTTCCGGCGTCAATAAAATATGCTCCGCTCCTTCGCTGCCTCCTGCATGGTTAAGCAGGCTGGCATCCACCTGGTTGATCATCTGATACAGCTTCACCATCAGCGATTGATGCGAGCTTTTGGTAATGTACAGCAGGACCTGAAAATAGGAATTCCACCAGCCAACCGCATAGAACAACGAAAGCGACGCAATTATAGGTTTGCACAGCGGCAGCATAATCTGCGTCAGAATCCGCCAGTCGCCGGCGCCGTCCATAGCTGCCGACTCCTCAATCTCCTCCGGCAAGCCCTCCATGAAGGTTTTCATCACAAAGAGGTTATACGTGCTGACTAAGGCAGGCAGCCACAACGACCAATATGTGTCCATCAAACCGAGCGACTTCACAAGAATAAAGCTAGGAATAATACCCGATACGAACAGCATCGTGAACGTGATGAACAGAAGCAGTCCGCTGCGTCCCATCAGTCTGCGCTTGGAGAGCGGATAAGCCGCAAGAATCGTCATGAGCATATTCAACAAGGTGCCAATAAGCATGATAACAACCGTATTGCGCATAGCAATCAGGATCTGCCCGTCTTCAAACAAGCGATTATAAGCATGCAGATTGAATTCCACCGGCCACAGCAGCACCTCGCCTGCTGTTATCGCCCTGCTGCTGCTAAATGAGGCCGCCAGCTCATACCACAGCGGGAACAGCGCAAGCAACGAGGAGAGGCCTAGAAACAGGTAGAGAAACACGTTTCCTACCCCTACGGCAATCGAATATTGCTTCGCTACCCTTTTCATAATCACCACAGCCCCCTCTCGCCGAATCTGCGGATTAGTTGATTGACAGAGACGACCAGAAAGAAGCCGATTAACGATTGGAACAGCCCAAGCGCAGTCGTATAGCTGTAGTTCATATTTTGCAGCCCGACACGATACACATAGGTGCTGATTACATCCGCGACATCAAGTACCGACTGGTTCTGGAGCACCAAGGTCTGCTCCAAGCCGACATCCATCATATGCCCCATACGGAGAATCAATAATATGGCAATCGTGCTGCGAATGCCTGGCAGCGTGATATGCCAGATCTGCCGCCATTTGCTCGCCCCGTCGATTTTGGCTGCCTCATACAGCTGAGGGTCAATAGACGCCATCGCTGCCAAATACAAAATGGTGCCCCACCCTGCCTCGCGCCAAATGCCGGACATTGTGTAAACGACTGGCCACCACGCCGAGTCAGCCATAAAATAAACTGGCTCTATGCCGAAAGCCTGCTTTAGAATCAGATTAGCAATACCTGTGCTCGGCGATAAAACAGCAATGACGATACCGCCAAGCACGACCCAAGAGATGAAATGCGGCAAATACAGCAGGTTCTGCACCGTTCTTTTATACCATTCCTTGCGCACCTCATTAAGCAGCAGAGCAAGCAGGATCGGCACCGGAAATCCGAAGACAAGGCTGTACACGTTCAGCAGCAGCGTATTACGCAGCACCCGCCAGAAATCCACGCTTTGAAACAGCATGTGGAAATGCCTAAAGCCTACCCAATCGCTTCCCCAAATCCCGTCCGCAAACCGATAATTCTTGAACGCAATGATTTCCCCCGCCATCGGAGCATATTTAAAGAGAATATAAAACAAGATAATCGGCAGGAGCATGAAGTACAAATGCCTATCCCGTTTAAGCCGAATCCAGATCGTCTTCCCCCCCTTATCCTCCGTTTACGCTTCGATCGTATCCGACATGGAGGGAGGTTGAAAATAGACATGTTCTGTGCCTAGTGTCTTTTGCTGCGAAAAGCCGGGTCTCTTTTTCTGAACAGGTGCACTCTTCCGCTGTCACTTGACTAAAATCCTGCTCCCTGTAAGCATTCAAGGGCGATTCCCCGAGGACAGCTCCCGGTATTCGGTCGGTGTCTTTCCCGTRTATTTTTTGAAGGTCCGCAGAAAGCTTCGCGTATTCATATACCCTACCGCCTCGGACACCTCGTTTACCTTAAGGTCGGTACTTGCGAGCAAGGCTTTGGATGCATCGATGCGAGCCTCAATGAGGTAATCAATGAAATTCCGCTCCGTGTACTCTTTGAATTGCTTGCTTATGTATGTAGGACTTAGCTGGAAATGCTCGGCTAGCCGATCCAGCGAGAAGTCGCTTTCATGATAATGGCTCTGAATGTAGCCCACCATTCGGTCAATGGTGCCACTCTTTCCCCGCTGACTGCGCTTGCTCGTAAGCTTGCCTGCCAGCTCACTCAGAACGGCGAGAATGAGCTGCTCCGCATGCTTCCAATCCTCAATCTGCTCGATTTTCTCATAGATGCTATCGAGATTCCCCATCGACTCCTCCGGGCCAATGCCAAGTGAGTCAGCTGTCTGAAGCGCATTGACGATCAAATCAAAGGAAAACTGGCGAATGAAATCCGGAGCTAACCCCTGCTCCACCGCCTGCTCAAAGGCTTGGCGGACCTCAATCCCCAGCTTGGTTATATCAGCAAGCTTAAGCATGTCCATAATTCGGGCTGTTTTTCGGCTTAAGCGATAGTATTGCTGGCTGTTAGAAGGCTGAATATCCTCAATCGAAATAACGGCATGCTGGCCGAACAGCAGCTTATACCGAAGCGCCTTCCGTGATTCGTTATAGGAGCTTTGGATGTCCTTGAGTGCTCTAACGCCCCTGCCTACGCCAACAGTAACGACTAATCCGAATTGCTTCTTAATGATTTCAAGCAGCAGCTCTACCAAGGCGAGCGCACGCAAATGATTCTGTTCCGCATCCCCTTCCGCAAAGCTGAAGAGCAGCACAGCTCGTCCGCCGCCCAGATCGATTGCCGCGCCCCTGCTTTCCTTTCCCATGAGCTCCTCCGCTACGTTGCAGAATACATACGTATAAAGCGTCTCGTCCCGCGGGCTAATGCCGCCCTCCGGCTTGCCGATCTCCGCCGTACAGACAAGATAACGCTCTGGGTAAAGACGGATGCCCGTAAATTCCAGATGATGCTGAAGCGCCTGATAATCCGTTCTATATCCAGCCAGCATGTCCATGATCAATCGCCATTTCAATACGGACTTTGAATCTCTGACATGCTTCTCCAGATGCTCCCGATCAAGCAGCATTCTCTCGAATACAGACTCCAAATAGGCAACCCCAGCCGTGTCAAAGCCTTGCTTCTTGGCATCTGGCTGATAAGCTCCAGCAAGCCTTCCGACAAGGCGATCAAGCGGCCTGAAAGTCAAGCGGTTGATATAGAACAGTACGCCTAGCGCAGCGATGATCATGCCGCCCGCTAAAGCGAACAACAAATTGCGGGTAAGCCTAATCGGCTCATAGATCTGTGATTCCGGCAGGATGCTGACTACCTTCCAGCCAGTATAAGCGGAGGTTCTATAGAATACCGTTTGCGGAACGCCATCTTGCTTTATCCGCAAGGAGCCGCTTCCTTCGGCCTCCAAAATGCTTTTCATATAGGGCAGCTGCTTTCGGTTCTGGTACAGCATCGTTTTGTCATCGTGGCTGACGACATTCCCTTCCGCGTCGAAGATAAACAAATGACCGCTTGCGTTATTGTCATACACCGATTGAATCATGCTGTAGATGACATCCTCGTTAATGTTCACTGCAGCTATGCCGTTCCGGTAACCCGGGCGGCTGAGCGTGGGATAGGAACGAATAAGCGTTACCACGTTTTGCGTCGCCGTGCCATCCCACACGGGATGCGTGGTCAGCCATTTGGAATAGCCGGGCATCTCAATGTAATCATCCAGCCAGTTGTCTCCTTGCGAGATATTGCTCATATAAGCCTTCTCGGTCAATATGTCGCCGTTCACGGCAGAATAAATAAATATAGAAGAAAAATTTGGATTCGTATTAATAAAATGTTTCAATTTGGTCGTAAGCGCGTAGTAGTTGCTATAACGCTGGGCATCGTCTTCATAGCTGTCCAGCATGAAATAAACAAATTCAAGCTCCTCCATTAGCGCGAGCAGATCCTTTTCCGTCTGCCGGAAAGCCGCTTCCATTTTCTGATCCACTTGCCCAAGCAGTGCTAGATTCGTTTTCGTGAGATCAGATTCCAGCCTGCCGACCGTTCCTTGATAGGATAGCCAGAAGGTGATCGCGATAATGAGCAGGACGATACTGCCGTAAATGAGCATGACTTTCCCCGATATGCTTGCTTTCATCCGTAAGCCTCCTAACGGGATGAAACCATGCAAGCGAAAAACCGTTTGCCTGCATGTCCATCTATTTTAGGATAAGCAAACAAACCGAGAAAAAGAACCCGAAGTGTCCCGAGCGTACAGTCCGTTCAAGCCTCTTGAAAGGCTTCAAACGTTCATATGTTATCAACATTCAGACTTGTACATGCAAATGGTAAACATGCTATAATTATGTGTGCGTTTACCCAACAATTAGATTGATAGAATAGAGATGTTGGAGAGGGGGGATCACGATGTTCGCGAAGCGATTGAAGCAGCTGCGTAAAACGAGGAAATTGACGATGCAGGAATTGGCCGATTATTTAGGTGTTGCCAAAAGCACGTATGCAGGCTATGAATCCGGCTATCGACAGCCCACCATCGAATCCATCCAGACGATCTCGCGCAAGCTTCGCACGTCCGCTGATTATCTTCTGGGATTGACCGATTATCCGGAACCGCCTGCCGAACTTAATCATAATGCAAAGGAATATCTGAATTATGAGCAGCTTCATTGGGACGGGGTTCCTTTGGAGAGGGACGATCTTGAGCTCATTCGCAGCTTGCTCGAACGCGTTCTCCGCGACCGTACCCTACCCAAGGATGAATAGTTATCCTCCCATTAACAGCAGCAGCTTCGCTTCAAATTCACTTTGAAGCTGCAGCATCAGACTGCTGTAAGTTTGCTCCCACTCCTCGATATCACCTTGCTCTACCCCATCCTTTTCCGCACTCGCAATCAAACCTTGGAACTTAGCATTACAATCGGCCTCTGCATTCGACAGCCCGTCCATCCACTTCTGATTCAGCTCCTGGAAGGCATACGGATCTGACATATCAAGCTGTGCAACACTCGCTTCGGCTCCTGCAAGTATCCCACCCATATCCTGGGTGCATTTCGCTTGAACCTGTGCCAGCTGCTGCTCGTATTTCACGGCTGGGTTAACCGGCGGCTCTGTCTCGACTGCTGGCTCTTCCTCTGGCTTTGGCGTACTAACCGTGCCCGGCTTCGTAGCCGTTCCTTTATCCGGCTTTGCAGTGCTTGCAGGCTTTGAAGTACTTGCAGGTTTTGGAGTCTTAACCGGACGCGGCGTTGCAATCGGCTTTTCTGTATTCACACTCTCCGTCTCTGGCGTTTGTTCAGGTGCCTCGCTTGAAACCGGGAGCTCTGCGACCGGTTCGATCGGTTTGCCTGCTTGCTCCGTTTTACCAGGCTTCACCACTGCAGCCGGCTTCGTTACAGGCGGCGCTTCTGATGGTATAATCGTGCCATCCAGCTCCGCGATAATAACGGGCGGCGCTCCCTTCGCATTAACAACAAACGATCGGTCCGTCGTTTTGTCCCAATACAGACCACCCCATGCCAGCACCAAGATGACTGCTAGTGATCCCAGTATGACATTAACGGTGTCTGGTTTACTGAAACGCGGGCGTCTTTTTTTTCTTGAGTTTCCTTTGCTCATTTCAGTTCCTACCACCTTCCGTTTTGAACAAGTGTAAACGGCTGAAGCCGTCCTCTAGCGGCTAAACTAACGTTTCGCGTAGAAATATAGAGAAAGTTGGCAATATGATATACTTTCTTATATTTGAAAAGAAGCCAGTCCCCCCTCTCAGAGGAGAAGGAGAACTGGCTGCCTTTTAAGATCGCATAATTTCTGTAATAATCGTTGTTAGAAGCTTGTTGACCTTGCTCTTCGTCTCATTAATCGCTTTGTTCTTGAGCGCATTGGTCGTTTCAACTTTATTGATAGCATTCAGGGCTTCATTGCGAGCTTGAACAACCTTGACGATCAATTCGGCTTTCTGCTCGTCATCCTTAGCTGCCTTCAGCTCTTTCTTGACAGCATCCAGCTTCTCATTCAGCGCTTCGGCAATTTTCTTGAACTCTTCCTTCGGATCAAGCACGACCTTGTCGTTAACCAGCGTTACCTCCTGCTGGAATACGATTTTGGCCGAGCCGCCGTAAGGGTTGATCAGCGTCGCTTGAATGACCGCTTTCCCTTCCGCTACCTTCTTCGGAATCGTCACTTTGCCTCGCGAGTCGACCGTGACATCTTTGCTGCCTGATACCTTTTTCCATCGCAAGATCGAAGTTGGAAGCTCCTTGCCCAACAGCTTCAGCGTGTAATTATGCTGCGTGCCGTTTGCCGTAATCTTGACGGAGGATACAACCTCGGAGCGAATATAAGCAACGGTCAATGCGTTAAGCGCCTTTTCCTCGTATTTCAGCTTCACTCGGAATTTCAGAACGGTTGCGTACACATCCACCGGTCTAACGCCCAGATTATAGAACGCTTTGCTTAGTGCATAATCGTCCTTTGCCACTAGAATCTTGCCCATTGCCTCGGTAAGAACCGTATTGATCTTTTCTTTGTTGCCGAGTAGCTGAGCAAGATCTTTGGCACTCATTTTTGAAATAATAGCGCGCATCGTGCCTTCAACGCCCAGACGCTCGTCGCCGTCACCGAACATGAGGACGAGGAAATCATCCATCGTAAGGTTCTCAACGCCGCCTGCCGCGGCAATCGTTTTCAGCGTTGCACGGAATTCAGGATTCGTACGAATAGCTTCCAGCTGCTTTGCTTCAGGATCGTATTGAATCGATCCCACGGCTTTGATCATTTGGAACAAGCTCTTCTTCAGCTCTGCCTTGTCTATCTCAGCAGGCAACTGAGACGCGATTCGGTTCCAAATCGGGTCGATTAACGCCTGGTCCTTGGCAAAGTCCAGCTTCGTCATCTCGTCGCGCAGGTTGCGAACATCCTGCACGTCAGCCGGATCGCCTGCAAGCAGCGCCGCATGAAGCTTATTCATCCTGGCAAGAAACTCCTCAGCTGGGAAGTGGTCGCCCGCTTTCGCCGTTAAGGTGATTTCCTTCTCGAATACGACCTTAGCTGCTCCGCCGTATGGATTAATGAAGGTTGCACGAACGAGCGCCTTTCCGTTCTCTGCGTCCCGGTTCAGCGTAATGGTTCCATTCGCATCCACCTTCACGCTTTGACTGCCCGATACTTTGCTCCATCTAAGCGCAAGCGCCGGCATATCAACGCCGAATACCTTCAAGTTGAGCTTCTGCTCGCGCCCATTCTCGCTCACGTCAGCAGTCTCTACCGCTTCTGACCGCAGCAAGGCAATCGTCAACGCGTTAAGAGCCGGCTCGTCCTTCTTAAGCTGCTGCTGGAAATTAACCCAAGTTGCGTTAAACTCCTTCGCAGTAACGCCAAGCTCGCTTAAAGCGGAGCTGACCTTGTAGTTTTCTTTATCGCTTAGGAGAAGCCCTGCCTTCTGAAGCAGCATGGCGGATAATGCTTGCTTATCGCCAAGCAGCTGAAGCAGACCTGATGGTGACAAGCCCGCCAGATGGCTCCGAATTGCGCCTTCTAGTCCGCTTCCTGCTTCTTCTGAACCAAAGAAGAAGACGAGGATATCATCCACGACAAAGCTTGGCTCACCGCCTGCTTTGCCGAGCTCCTTCAATGTGGCCCGGAATTCAGGATTGTTTCGAATGCTCTCCAGGCTGGCAGCCTGCCCATCGTATGGAATCGATATCACGGCTTTGAATAGGTTGAATAAGCCTTCCTTCAATGCGGCCTGATCCGCACCTTCGGGCAGCTTCGCCGTCAGCTTATTCCAGATCGGATCGATCAGCGCTTGATCCTTGGCAAAGGTGAGCTGGCTAAGCTCGTTGCGCAATTGAATAATAGCTTGGATATCGGCTGGATCCCCTGCAGCAAGCGCATCCTGCACCTTTTTCATCCGTGCTAGGAAAGTCGCCGCCGGGAACTCGGTTTCTTGCGTTGCGGCTGCTTTCAGCGTCACTTCCTGCTCATATACAACCTTTGCCGCACCGCCGTACGGATTGATTAGCTTCGCTTGAATGACTGCCGTTCCGCTTGCCGCATCCTCTGGAATTGTCACTACGCCCGTTGGCTTCACGGTCACGTTCGCATCGCCTGATGCCTTTGACCATTGCAGCACAGCCGGGTGGATCGAAACGCCAAATACTTTCAAGCTGTATGCGTGCGTTCGGCCCTCATCCGTTACCTTCACATCCGACTTCGCTGCGGAACGGATATAAGCGACGGTCATTGCACTAATTGCAGGCTCGTCCTTCTTCAGCTTAACCTGGAATTGCAGCACCGTTGATCTCACGTCCTGCGGCGTTATGCCGAGGTTTTCCATAATCGAGCTGAACTTGTATTGGCCGGTTTCTCCGAGCAGCTCTTCGGTTGCTTCGAGCAGAACAGCCGTTATCCCTTGTTTGTTGCCAAGCAGCTGAATCAGCTCTACAGGCGTCTTCTTAGCCAGCAAGCTGCCTATCGTACCCTCGACCCCTTTGCGGCTGGCACCGTCTCCAAAGAGAAAGACGAGGAAGTCATCCAGCCTAATGTTCTCATCCCCGCCTGCCGCTGCAATCGTCTTGATTGTCGCACGGAATTCAGGATTGGTGCGGATAGCCTCCAAATCGGAAGCGGCTGGATCATAGCGGAAGGATCCGACCGCCTTGATGATCCGGAATAAGCTGGCCTTTAATGCTGCTTGATCTACCGTCTCCGGCAGCTTTGCGCTGATTTTAGACCATATGGGATCGATTAAATGCACATTTGACGCTTCATCAAGCCCAGCGATCTCATCGCGGAAATTTCTGACCTCTTGCATATCTGTGGGATCGCCTGCAGCAAGTGCGGCATACAAGTTTTTCATGCGATCCAGAAATACGCTGGATGGCAATTCCGTCTCAGCGGCATACGCCGTTTGGCTAAGCCCAAGCTTTTCCGCAAGCCCCTTTTGGCTTAACGGCAATCCCCCTAGCGACGCAGTAAGCATCGACAGTGCAAGAGCGGATAAAGTGATCTTTTTTCTAAACGTCATTTCGTCACCTCTGATCATCATTTTGGTCTAGAATTGCAGGACGGGCATTTGCTCCTTAACGCCTTGATTCAAGCTGGGACGGCCAACAGAATAATATACGAATTCAGTTCCTAACAAATCTTCCTCTTCAAATACGTTTCGTCCATCGATTAGGATAGGACTGCTTAGTACCTTCTGGAGCGTTCCGAGATCAACGCGCGAGAATTCCTCCCACTCGGTCAGCAAGCATAACGCATCTGCGCCCTGTGCCGCCTCCAATGCGCTCAGACACCAGTCCACCCCGTTAATGTCATAAATGGAGCGGAAGTTTTCCGTCGCGATCGGATCATAGGCTTTTACCTTAACCCCATTATCAACCAAGTGCTGAATAATCTCGGCTGCTGGAGAATCTCGGACATCGTCTGTATTTGGCTTGAAGGAAAGCCCCCAAACCGCGATCGTCTTGCCATGCAGCTCGTGATGGAAAATCGTTTCGAGCTTGCGAATAACGTTGAAACGCTGATCCTGGTTGACTTCGACCACCGAACGAAGCAGCTTGAATTCGTAGTCGACATGCCCGGCTATCTGAATCAAAGCGCTCGTATCCTTCGGGAAGCAGGAGCCGCCATAACCGATGCCCGCTTTCAGGAAGGATGGGCCGATTCGCCTATCGTAGCCCATACCCTCAGCGACCTTGGTTACATCAGCGCCTACCTTCTCGCAAATGTTTGCGATTTCGTTAATGAATGAGATCTTCGTTGCTAGGAAAGCATTGGATGCGTACTTGATCATCTCCGCGCTGCGAATGTCCGTTACGACGATTTGCTCCGTAAGCGGAATATGCAGCAGCGTCATCACATCCGCAGCTGATTTCGAGCTCGCTCCGATAATAATGCGGTCGGGATTCAGCGTATCCTGAATCGCCGAGCCTTCTCTTAAAAACTCCGGCAGCGAAATGCTGTCGAATCGCTCTTTTGTATAGTCGCTGATTAGGCTTGCAAGCCGTTCATTCGTGCCGACTGGAACCGTGCTTTTGACCGCTATGATTTTGTAACCGTTCATTGCCTCGGCAATTTCGATAGCGGCTTGGTTAATGTAAGAGAGATTTGCCTCGCCGTTCGGCAGAGGAGGCGTTCCAACTGCCAATATAATAATTTCCGATTGGCGAACTGCATCCTGCAGATCGGTCGTGAAGGTCAGCATACCCGCTTCACGGTTCGATGCAGCCAGCTCTTTCAGGCCAGGCTCGTAAATGGGGATGCCGCCTGCATTCAATATGTCTATTTTGCGAGGATCCTTGTCTACGCAAATGACACGGTTGCCCAGCTCCGCATAACAAATTCCTGATACAAGCCCAACATAGCCCGTTCCGATAACCGTGATGTTCATGCCCATCGCTCCTTCATTCATTCAATTAGTTATACCGTGCACAATTCCAAAATTTCTTTCCAATCAAAAGCAAGCCGTACGATGTCCTCTTCAATCAGCTCCGTGCCCGTCTGCACCTCAATGATGTCCATCTCGGTTTCCGCCCGCAGGCTGTGAAGGCTTTCTTTTGATATCGTTAAGACATCGCCTTCGCTCACTCGAAAGCTTTTGCCATTCAGGACCATCACTCCTTGTCCGGCAACGATTGTCCATACTTCATCCCTGAGCTGGTGATATTGATAGCTTAAATTCCGGCCCGGTGCAACGCAGATCCGCTTGGTCAATACTTCCTTGCCGCTTGGATATTTCAAGTAATCCAGCACGCGATAACGGCCCCAGCGGCGTTCCTCGTACATCGGCCGTTGATCGGAATGCTTCATGACTTCCTTGATCATCGGGCTCGAGGCCTTATCCGAAACCAAGATCCCGTCCGGGCTGGCCGCAACGACCACATTGGAAACATTCAACAGCGTGATTGGGATATCAAGCTCATTAATGACATGCGTATTGACCGAATCTCCGGTAATAATGCCTCTGCCGATCAAATGTGTCTCAATTTCCTCCGTCAGCGTGTTCCAAGTACCGAGGTCCTTCCAGTCGCCATCAAACGGCAGCGCTACGATATGATTGGATTTCTCGACAATCTCGTAGTCGAAGCTGTTCTTCGGGAGCTTGGCGTACTGCTTCAGCATCTCGTCGTACTGAATGGGCAGCTCATTCGCGATCAATATGTTAATGAGGAAATCGAGCTTGAATGCGAAAACCCCGCAGTTCCAAAGCGCAGCCTGTTCAATCATCGCTGCCGCTTCTTCTTCGCGGGGTTTCTCTTTGAAACTGTGAACATCAACAAATGTTTCACCCGCCGAAGCAGCAGGCTCCGGCACGATATAGCCGTATTTCTCGGATGGATAGGTTGGCTTGACGCCCATTAGCGCCAAATCTGCGCCTGATTCATTCAGTACCAGCTCAAGCTCCTTCGTTTTGTGGAAAAATGACTCCTCTACGAACGGATCGACCGGCATCACGACAACCGTCTCGTTCAGGCTCACACCTTGTACGGAATACAAGTAAGTAGCCGCCAACGCGATAGCCGGGAAGGTATCTCTTCTTTCGGGCTCAACGATAACCTCTATCTCGCTTCCAAGCTGGCTATGAATCATATCTACCTGCGGCTTGCTCGTTGCAATATAGGAATGCTCGCGCAATCCGGCGCTCGTTAGCTGGCCCCATACTCGCTGAACCATCGATTCCCGCTCGCCTTCCGCATTTTTGAGCACCTTCAGAAATTGCTTAGACCTCGACTCGTTCGACAACGGCCACAGCCGTTTGCCTGAGCCTCCTGATAGAAGAACAATTTTCATCATGATTCCTCCCAATCGGTTTTTATGGAGCATAATCGGCCTTTATCGTAAAAACATGCAGCTTGCTTACTTTTTCATCACCAGCTGCGCCGATTTGATGCTGCTGGTCCATGTGTTGTAGTAGTTGGAATTTTTGCCGTATGAATTATCGAGCAGCGTGTTCGGCTTGTCCATCAAGCAGGACAGAATATGACCATGCAATCTTGAGGTTTGCACGACCCGGTAGCCGCTGAAGCGTTTGACTGCCTTATCGACCAGATAGTCCGAATACTTGCCCCAGATCGCCTGCATGGGGAGCGGTACGCCACTCTTCATCATCATCTGCCCGATCATCTTGATTGACCTTCTTTCCACGCGGTTGTAAAGCGATGCCCAGTCTAGGTAATCGCCCCTACCTGCCGATTCAAAGCTCTCCTGCTCGCTTGTTTTCTCAATGTCAGTCCGAAAGAAGCACAGCAGCTCCTTGCCGGGGGTGCTTTTGGGCAATATCGGCCATAGCTGATGTGCCATGTCAGGTGATAAATACACGCAGCATTTATCGAATTTTTGAGCGGCTACGCCATATGACAACGTGTCTCTTACAAATAGATGCACATCCTTGTGCGCGTTGAATATCGCTGCCGTCCGGTCATACTCCGCATCCTTCTCGAAGAAGATCGTCTGCGGAAGAAGGACGATGCGATGATTGGGATAATCCTTGACGATTTTCTCGCGCAGCTTCTGATGCACCGGATACAGATCGCCGAAGTTTCCTCCGCCTTGCAGCACAATGATCTGATCCATCGGTATGGCAAGCTTATCGGGGAAATCAAGAACGCTGTAACGCGCTGTAACGCGAATTCCGTTGTCTTTGAAGAACGCCTCCGCCCCTTTCATTATCAGCAAATCGCCGCCGTTGTTATAAACCGGATAATCGACGTAATAAATACTCGAGCCGGGCGGGATCACCTTCAGGATTTGAAGCAGCTGTTTTTTCAGGCCCTCCATCGGGTGTACGTTCGATTCTACTAACATGTCAGCGCGCTCCTTTACGTTGTTTTTTGTCTTTCAGTCGCTCGATAAGAAACTTGAAATCATTCCGGTCAAATAACATTCCGCGAAGTCCCACGCGGAATATAATCCGCATCGAAGCCATCGTCACCGCTAAACGAATGACAGCGCCAATCAATAGGGCTAACGCGATGCCGTTAAGTCCGTACATCGGCGTGAATAGAAAGAATAAGCCGATGGTTACCGCAAGCGCGATGAGCTGGCGCATAAGCACAAGTCCCGGGCGCCCCATCGCATTAAAGGAAGAAGCCAGTATCCATGAGCCGCCGCCTAGAATACATTCGAAGGAGAGGAGATAGAACGCTCCGCTCGCTTCGAGAAACGGCGCTCCGAACAGGATGCCCATCAGGTATCTGCCAATGAACATGCTTGGAATAACGACGATGGTCATAAGCAGCATGGATAGCCTGAACGCCCGGCCAACCGTTGCGATAATCGCTGTATTTTCCATGCCGGTTACCTTTGGAAATACGACATTCGTAATGGCCATCTGAACGACGTTGAATACGCGGGACAGCGCATATACAACCGTGTATAGCCCGAGCTCCCTAGCGGTCAGCATGGAGAGGATGATGATTTTATCAAACTGTGAGTAAAGCGTGCCAAGCAGCTCGACACCGAATACTTTGCTTCCATAGCCGAACAGCGCTTTGGCAGCGAGCCGGTTGCCGAGACCCTTCAGCCATTCAATGCGCAGCGCATCCCTGATGCTGTATAGAGACCAAGCCACGACGAGCACGCTGGTCACCAAGAAAACAACCGATGCATTCCGCAAGCTCAGGTCGCCCACTGCCCATAGCGCCGATAGCCCGGCCAGATTAAACAAGGGAACGCATAGACGCAAGCCGTTATACACGTTGAATCTGCTTGTGCTCTGTGCGAGCGCTGAGATGAGGTTAATCGCCAGCAATATAGGCAGCATGAGCACCGCATACCATCTTGCTATCGCGACAATGTCAGCTTGGTAATTCCCGAGCCAAGTTGGCATCCATATCCATGCGATGACGCCAACTATGATGCTGACCGGAATTTGAAACAAAAATCCCGCTCTTACAAAATCGCCCGCGCTGCCTTTGTTTTGTTTCAGGTTATAAATGAGAGAGGTCGGCAAGCCGAACCCTACAAGTCCCGCGAGCAATGTCGGCCAGAATAGAATAGCCGAGAACTCGCCTTTCCCGACTACGCCGAACATGCGCGCCGTCACGATTGAGGTTAGCGTGCTTATAACCATGACGAGCAAATTCGTTGCGCTTGTCCGCATAATCGTTTGTACGAGTCCGTTGCCTCTCCATGCCTTCGAAATCGCGAGTTGTGCCATAGCTGTACGTCAACCCCTGCCGTTATAACGCAGGATGCCGACCAGCGACCCGTTGCGGTAACATATTTTCACAATCTGGCGGATGAATCTTTTGAAATGGAAGATCGACAGCAGCGAGGCTCCAACAGCCTGAACCATTCGGATCACATGCTTCACGATCATCGTGAAGCTTCGGTCCTGCCGCTTGACCGCATCGCTTACCCCTTGCCAGAAGATTCGCTTCAGGAACCACTTCTTCGTCGTGCGCTCCTTGGCGATTTTGTGCTGTACGGACGCATGCGGCGTGTAGAACACCGTGTAACGCTCCCTAATCCGCGCAATCAGCTCGCTCTCCTCGCTCGACAGCAAATTCGTTCCGACCCGGCCCAGATCCTCGCGGAAGGGCTTGAAATGCCGGAAGACGCTGGTCCGGAATGCGACATTCGCGCCATATGGAATGGCGGGAGCCGGCATTTCCTTCACCTTGTCCGCGTAATCCAGTATCGTAAATACCGACCGGTGCTCCTCCGGAATCCAATCAGGCTCGGCAACCTCCCAGATCGGGTCAATTCTGCCCCCGACGCAGCCGATGTCCGGGCTGCTCTCGAACACCTCCACGATATGCCGAACCCAGCCGGGCGAAGCCAGCGCGTCATCGTCAAGAAACAGAATGTACTCGCCCTTCGCCTCCTTAATCGCTCGGTTGCGTGCAACCGACAATCCCAGCTTGTTCTCAAGCACGTAACGAACTCTCGAACCGTGGAGCCGTGCGAGCGAGCCGACCACCTCAGCCGTATTGTCCGTCGAGCGGTTGTCGATCACAACGATTTCAATCTGTTCCGGCTCATAATTCTGCACGAGCACGCTCTCGATTGCTTCTCCCGTATCCTTGGCCCGGTTATGGGTACAGATGGCAACGGTAACCTTCATCTTTTATCCCCATCCTTGGTATACTTTTTTTATTTTTTGCGCGATCGTGCTCCATTCAAGCTCTCTGAGCACTTCTTCATACTGCGGTGTTTTATGTTCCTTCTTCACGTTCAAGGCTGCTTTCATCGCATTCTCCAGGCCGTTATAGTCAGCTGGGTTGTAGCGGACAACCATATCCTCCTTGAAGTACTCATCGATAAAGTCATTATCCGGCATAACGATCAGCTTCCTGAACGATAACCCCAGAATCGCCGAGCCCGAGGTCGTAATCTCTTTGTACGGCATGACCATGACATCAACCGCGCTGATTAAATCCGCCACCTCTTCATTCGGTATGAAGCGCAGGTCCAGCTTAATATTTTCCTTATCCTCGACATGCTTCAGATAGGATTCCATCTGCTTGTCGGCTTTGCCCGCAATGATCAAATAGGATTGCCGTGACTTCATTGCGTTGAAGGCTTCGATTAAATCTTCGACGCCTTTATACGCTTTAATGGCTCCAAGGAACAAATAAACGTCCGCATCCTCGCTAATTCCGTATGCCTTGCGGCAATCAATCCCTTTCGACTTGTACACTCCGAGGTAATGGCCGTGCTTTACCACGAAGAGCTTGCCTGCCGGTACGCCGAACTCCCTCATCACCTTGCGCTTGATCGACTCAGAGGCAACCAGCAGCTTGCTGCAAAACTTGCAGATCAACGTCCGCATGAATCGCTCGAGCGCTGGAAAAGCCACCTGATGCGGATACAAGTTATGAATCGTCCATACGAGCTGTACCCTTCTCACCTTCAGATAAAGCATCGTTATAATGAATATGAAGGACTTTACGAGGAACAGCAGCAGATTGCGGTTCTGATAAGCATGATGCATCCAATGAATATGCACGATGTCACCTGCTTTGGCTTGTCCGACCTGCAGCATCAGCTTGCCATGCCTCAGATCCTTCACTTCCATGCCTTCACGGCTGAGCGAATCCGTCAATAAATCATTATAGAAATTAAGTTCGCTCGATTTCGGCCACATCCATACTTTCATCGCCCTACGCTCCCTAGCCTCGCCAGAATCATTGCTGCTTGTTTCATTAGTTATATCTGCGAATCCATTCATTCGACGTGTCCAGCTCGCGGATTATTTTGGCCGGCGTTCCGCCTGCAAGCACATTCGCCGGAATATCCCGCGTTACGATGCTGCCCGCCGCAATGACCGAGTTGGCACCGATGGTCACGCCAGGCAAAATAACCGCGCCGCGACCGACCCACACATTATCGGAAATCACGATCGCTTTGCCCTTCGAATTGTCTGATCGATCAACCGGATGGAAGTTCGTATCGATAATGTTTACCATCGGCCCGATGATCGTATTGCTGCCAATTCGAATCGACTGCGTACAGCCGATATCGAGTCCATAGTTGAAAAACACATTGTCTCCTACGATAAGCTCAGCATCCCTCTCAACCGTCACCGCGGATGGAAAAGGCTTCGCATGAAAGGAAACGTTTTTTCCCATGATCAGCCTTCCTTTGTTCTTCATGGAAAGCTTGCCTGCTATCCGGCCAAGCCTGCCTACCGAGCTTGTCTTGACAGACAGGATGGCTGCTCCCTTCAACACGGCGAGCAGCTTGCCGAAGCTAATCTGACTGGATGAGATACTCATCGGAACCCCCTGCTGCTTCCGGCTTCAAGCTTGGCGTTAACAGCTTGCGGTACGTATGCTCCACCTTGCGCGCGATCGTGCTCATATTGAAATCCTTCATCACACTTTCGTAGCCTTGATTAGACATCGCTTGGTGGTCCGTCTCTCCGTCATACACGCGCCTTATAGCCTGGTAAAGCTCCTCGACATCGCCATCCTTGACGATAAAGCCGCCCTTCGTCTCATGGATGATTTCCGGCGCCCCGCCGGAATCTGCTACGATGACAGGCGTCTCGACGAGCATCGACTCAATGATGACTCTGCCAAATGGCTCATTCAGCGAGAAGTTAATCGTCAAGTCGCATTCCTTCATCACATCGAGTGGTTTTTGGCTGTAGCCGTAGAATACGACATGATGCTCAAGCCCGTAAGACAGCACTCTTTCAATCATTTCATTGTAGTAGCCGTCTGATCCGTCAACGGACGCGTCGCCGACGATAAGCAGCTTCCAATTCATCCGGCTGCTGTCCGCAAGCTTTTTCACAGCCTCGATCATGAGATCGTACCTTTTCCATTCCACGATTCGGCCGAACGTTCCAATTACGAGCGTGTTATCCTCCATGAACGTCCGGCTTTTTTTCGTGAGCGCAAGCTCCGGATCTACGCCGTTGTAAATAATCGTCTTGTTGCTGCCCTGAATCGAATTCGCTACGAAATGCGAGATGCAGATGACCTGGTCGAAAAACCGCGGCAGCACCTGATTGAACATGCGCAAATGCGTATAATCGCGGTGATGCCAGATCAGCTTGCTCTTAGCCAGCAGCTTCAGCGGCGCCGTATACCATGGCGCCCTCCAGCCGTTGGCGTGAACGATGTCGATGCGGTTTTTTCGAACAAAGGCTTTAATCTTCATGACCGTTTCCAAATAGCCTAAGCCGAATTTCTGCTTAATGCTGCTGAGCAGCAGCGGGAAATGCGTATAGTCGGCTCTTATTTCATTCAAATAGGAAGCATCCTGCGGGCTTAATAAAAAGATGCGGTATTTGGTGCTGTCCAAATAATTGATGAGATGAATGAGGCTTTGCTCAGCCCCGCCTTTCTTCTCTGCATGCGTGACAAACAAGACGTTGATTTTACGATTGCTCATCTATAGCACCTGCTTTACTGGATAACTGGTATTCAAGGATTGTATATAGCCTTTCAGCACTTCTTTATGGTTGTAGTGCATGCGCAGAAACGCTTGAGACGAATCGAGCAGCGCCTTGGCGGTTTGCGGATTATCGAACAGCTGCTTGATTTTGCCGTAAAATTGTTCCGGACGGTCCGCGATCATAATATGCTCATTGTCGATTAAGCCCGTCCCCTCATAACCAATGGAAGTCGAGATAACCGGCAAGCCGTTCTGGATCGCTTCAATCGTTTTCAGCTTGACACCCGCGCCGTTCTGCATCGGATTTACAAATAAGTAGCCGTTTCGGTAAATATCCGTTAGGCTCTTAGGCGTGTCATGGACGATTACGTTAGTCAGATCATAGGCATCCAGCCAGCTTAAGCTCTGCTTTCTGCTGTTGCCTGCAATAATGAATTTGTATTCCGGCTCCTTCAGCATGAGCGGATGAATATGCTCGAGATACCACTGAATGGCCTCTCGGTTGTTAGGCATAAACAATGAGCCGATAAAGACGACATGCTTGCTCCGGAAATCTCCTACCTCGAAGCTTCCGTTCGTAACCGGAGGCGGCAGGAACAAGCTTTTTGCCTCTGGATTTTGTTTCTGGAAGCTTTCGAACTCCTTGCTGGAAATAAAGAGATACTTGTCGACCTTCTCCAGCATTCTTTTTTGCAGCACCGCAAATTTACTGCTCTCCATGTGATAGTACATTTTGTGGACGATGTTTTTCGTGCTTCTTGCCAGTGCCTTGAAGTACACCGCTTCATCGTTATGCACCCTTAGTATCGCGGTATCCTGCCTGATCTTCGGATTGTCGAGAACCGGGTAAACATAGTCGCCCTCGAGCAGCACATAATCATAATCGCCAGCCAGCTTGACATTCTTCAGCTCGCTTCGCGACTGCACCTGCATCGGAATGACGTGGAGCAGATCCGCCAGCTTGCTGCGGCGGTCACAGAGCGTAATTTCCTCCACATAATCGTATACGGCCTTCATTTCTTCCTTCGTTGGCGTCTGTTTGCCGCAGACGAGCAGATGAATCTTCCAGCCTAGCTCGGAGAGCACCTTAATTCGCCCCCAAGTATCAACTCTGCCGCCATGGTCGGCGGGATATGGGAAATCACTGCATACGACAAGCATTTTCATTTGGTTACCCCCGACCTGTTAGTGGTTTGAAACTCGTTTTTCCCGAGGAAAAGGCTGATGAAAGCGAACAGCAGCCATACCTCGTATTTGATTTCCAATGATACGAGCAGCATGGAAAACAATATAAAGATGAGTGCTAAAAACAAAATGGAGCTCGATTTCACTTTTATAATCAGGTTCTTGGCCATCAAATAGAAGAACAAAACCGAAAATAATCCACCAAACATGACCCATTGGAAAAAGCCTGATTTGACGCCTAAGTTTTTGTCTGAGCCCGAATATTGCAACAGCTCCCCCGCATTGATTTGGCTGATGCCAAACATACTGTAATAGAAATGGGACATCATGCTGATGGAATCATTCACATACTTGTCGAAATACATGAGATAGGCTCCGGTTCCAACCCCCAGCGGGTTGTGAAATACAGTAATCAGCGCAATAATGATCGTTCCCATACGCGTGTAGGAGGATGTGTAGTTTTCGATGTCATTACTGAATGAGCTGAGCAAACCGGCCGAGAAGTTGGTAATGAACATGTACATGGCCAGTACGACGGCAATCAGCAGAATGAAATTTTTCTTTTTGCGGAAATCGAGAAACTTGACCATCGTGACGACTAACGTCAGCAGAATAATGATCATGAAGCCTTTTGAGCCGGTTATGAACATATAAAACAAGAAGAAGCTGGCTGCGTATATCACTGAGATCGTACGGGCGAACTTGCTTAAATACTTGGTCAAATAAACCATGATGGACGCATACACGACGACGATCGAGCCTGTCGTGCTGCTCTCTGAGGTCAGCATCCTTACCCGCCAATAGGGATTGTTTCCCGAGTGGAGATAGGTAAATGCGTTCGGCATGCTGACAAGCTCTAATATCATGATGGCGACAAGGAATGTAACGACCGCCAGAAAGCAGCCAAACAGCACTTTAAAGCTTTTAATTTTGGAGAAAACAAGCTGCATATGCCTGATGTAGAGCAGGATCAGCACAAAATAAATGAGCACCTTTATCCCTTTGCCCATAAGCCCCTCAGAGCCAAAGCTGTAGCTCCCCTGCAAAAATTGAACGAGCAGGTAAACGATTGTGATTAAACTCAGATACAAAATAAAACTAAATATATATTTCTGAAGCATCGAGCCGTGCATTACCCGCTTATGCTTGGCAAGCAGCCCGATTTCACAAAAAACAAATAGCGGCAGCAGCATGATAATAGGCGTCCGGCCGATCTCGCCGATCATATTGACTAAGGGGAAGTCTTGATAGACGGTCAGCACGAGCAAAATGATAAGATAAATCGCTAGAAATACCTGTTCCTTCTCGACTCTTTTAGCTGATTTCCCCTTAATCATTGGATTGCTTTGCAAGCTTTGGCTCATCCTCTCTCCATCCCCGTGAATCTAGACGTATTTGTTGACGGCAGCTGTGTACGTACTGCTTTTCTTCAAATATAGGAAAGTATATGATTCTGCCAACTTTCTCTATATTTCTACGCGAAATGTTAGCTTAGCCGCCATAGACCGGCTTCAGCCGTTTACGCTTGTGCATGGCATCCTCGTATAAACGCTCAATTTGGCTGTTCATTTGGTTCGAATGAAACTTTTCCTGAAAGATGTCGAGGCCCGCTTGACCCATAGCCGCAAGCGTATCCTTGTCCAGGCGGTTAATAATCCCCGCCAGCTCTGACTTATTCTCGAAATCGAAAACATAGCCGTTTACGCCATCTTTGATAATCTCGGGCAATGCGCCACGATTGCTCGCTATGACTGGCTTCTTGTTCCGCAGCGCCTCAATGGCAACGATGCCGAAGCCTTCCCAGCGCGACGGAATAATGACGGCGTCGCAAGCGTTCATGTAGCGGTCGATTTGCGAATTGTCTACCCAGCCGAGCTTGACCGTATTTTCCGGGAAATGATAGTCGACGGCCTCAAGTACCGTATCGCCTACCAAATATAAGCTGACGTTCTTGAACTTGTGCTCATTGAACACCTCAAGCAGCAGATCGAAGCCCTTCTGTCGGTCGAAACGGCCAACATAGAGGAGATTGATCCGGTCAGGCTTGGTCTCAAAGGGAGTCGAATTCGATGGCGTTGTATCGGATACGCCGTTGTACACGATGCCGGACTTCCGGGCAGGCAGCCCGTAATGCATCGCCATATTGTATTCATGCTTGGAAATGTTAATAATGTAATCGGTGCGAAGCGCCAGCGTCTTCTCGACCAAAGCGAATATACGCTGCTTCCAAGGCTTGATGTCCATTAGGAATGCCCAGCCATGCGCGTTATAGATGACGATCGGCCGGCGGCTCTTGAAAAAAAACAACGTTCGCAGGAAAACACCTGCGAACGTTCCGTGGACATGCACAATATCCGGATTAAACTCTTTCACGGTACGATGAATGGCTTTCATCGCTTGAACGAAATAGGCTGGCTTCCGCTTGTAAGGATAAAGGCTCAGCCGATCTCGGCTGATTTGCAGCGTATCCGGACTGGAGTTCTGCTCGGAAGCCATCAGATAAATATCATGTCGGCCCGATTGAAAGCTCAGCACCTCGTTCAGATGCGTCTCAATCCCGCCTTTTGTAAACTCCGATATATGCAGCACTCTCGCCATAGTGTTTCACTCCTAATATGCGTCCTGGGAGCCCACGACCGCTCTCACCGTTCTAAACATAATCTTGATGTCGAACCAAATGCATCTTTTCTCGATATAAGCAAGGTCAAGCTCAACCATCTGCTTGAAGCATAGATTATTGCGCCCGCTTACCTGCCAAAGCCCTGTGCAGCCTGGCGTCACCGACAAGCGCTGCTTGTCATATTCGGTATACTCGGCAACCTCCCGCGTAAGCGGCGGTCTTGGTCCAACCAGGGACATCTCGCCTCGCAGCACGTTCAGCAGCTGAGGCAGCTCGTCAATGCTCGTCTTGCGGATCAATTTGCCGATCTTCGTAATCCGCGGATCATCCTTCATCTTGAACATTGCGCCGCTAATCTCGTTCTTGTCGAGCAGCTCCTTCAGCTTATCCTCGGCGCCGGTCAGCATCGAGCGGAATTTATACATGCGGAACGGCTTCTCGTCTTTGCCGATCCTCGTTTGATAGAAGAAAACGGACCCTTTCGGATCCTCCCACTTAATGAGGATAGCGATTACGACAAACAACGGGCTAAGCAGCAATAGTCCAAAAAATGAACCAACAATGTCAATCGTCCGCTTCATAACGGCATACATCGTAATCGTCTGGCTGTCACCTTGCCTCGAAACCGCATTTGCATAATAATCGGTTACGCCGACTACCGCTTCATCCTGATATTGTGGAGGCGTCATACTCGTTCACTCCTTCCAGCCAGCAGCTGTTTGCTTAACTCCCGTTCCATCAGGTCCTCAAGCTCAGACATCAGCTTAAACTTAAGCTCGTTGTTTCTAAGGGCGAAATCAATATTCGTCATAATAAAGCCAAGCTGCTCGCCGACATCATAGCGGATTCCTTGGAAATCGAAAGCATAAACGCCTTGATTCATATTTAAGCTTTGAATCGCATCGGTTAGTTGAATCTCTCCGCCGGTACCTTTTTCATGCCGTCCCAAATACTCGAATATTTCCGGAGTCAACACATAACGTCCCATAATCGCGAGATTGGAAGGCGCTTGCCCCTGCGGCGGTTTCTCTACGAAGCGGTTAACCTCGTACAGATTGTCCAGCCGTTGTCCCGGATCTACGATCCCGTAACGATGCGTTTGATCAACGCCTACAGTCTGTACACCGATTACCGAGCGTCCTGTTTTTTCATATTGCTCGATAAGCTGTCTCGTGCAAGGCACGTCAGCCTCGACGATATCATCGCCAAGCAGAACAGCAAACGGCTCATCGCCGATAAAGTTGCGCGCGCACCAGACAGCGTGTCCGAGCCCCTTCGCCTCTTTTTGCCTTATGTAGTGGAGATTCACATTTGATGATTTTCTTACTTTTTCCAAAATATCGTACTTTCCTTTTTCTTCTAAAATATGCTCAAGCTCAAAGGCGATATCAAAGTGATCCTCGATTGCCCGTTTACCTTTACCGGTCACGACGATAATATCTTCAACGCCTGATTCAATTGCTTCTTCCACAATGTACTGAATGGTCGGCTTATCGACGATTGGAAGCATTTCTTTAGGCATCGCTTTCGTTGCCGGCAAGAAGCGCGTTCCTAGTCCTGCTGCGGGGATAATGGCTTTTCTCACTTTTTTCATTTGATTTCACCCTATCCTATTATATTTTTTGGTTTACAGGGGCATTGAACCCCTCCTCACGTCACACCCTTGACGATTAACGTCTAAGGTCGGCTGACCCACAGCATGACCGAGTGCCTCCGGTGATAGAGGTGCAGGAGACATTACCTATCTATTTCTTGCTCACTAAACCGGGTTAACCGCTGCTAGGCTTCGGTTTTTTCCCCGTAATAGTAGGAATAGATATCAGAATGATTTCGGTTGATCTTATTCAGTACAACGCCGATGAGCCTCGCCTTGACATGCTCGATTGAAGCCTTCGCTTTGAGGGCAACTTCTTTTTTCACTTTCCCCGAATCGATGACAAGCACGACGCCATCGCTCTGTGTTGCTACGATTTGCGCATCCGTAACGGACATAATCGGCGGGGTGTCGATGATGACCACATCGAATTTTTCTCTCGCAGTCTTCAGTAGCGCGGCCATCTGCTCCGACGACAGCAGCTCCGAGGGATTAGGAGGCGTTGGACCCGCTTGTATAATCGATAGATTATCTGTATTCGTGAACTGGATAATGTCCTCAAGCGCCAACTGATTGAATAAAGCGGTCGTCAATCCAGTTCGGTTGGATTTGCCGAAGATATGATGCTGCGAGGGCTTGCGTAAATCCGCATCGATCAGCAGCACCTTTTTGTTTGCTTGGGCGTATGCCACAGCCATATTGGCGCAGGTTGTGCTTTTCCCTTCGCTCGGCTTAGAGGAAGTGACCATAATAACCTGCAGCTTCTGGCTAATCGTCGAGAACTCAATATTCGTTCGAAGCATCCGGTAGCCTTCGGAGATCGGCGATTTGGGATTCAGTTCGGTAATGAGGTTCCATTTAGGAATCAAGCGAGACATTCTGTTCCCTCCCAGCAATCTTTGTTAAAGGCGAGCTGTTCGTTTTCTCCATGGAATCTCGTTCTTCGAACTTCGGAATAGAGGTTAGAACCGGCACGTCAAGCAGCAGCTCGATATCTTCCTCGGTTTTCACGGTGTCATCCAAGTAGTCGAGCAGGAAGGCAAGCCCTACGCCCATCATCAAGGCAAGCATAAATGCGACCGCAATGTTCATCTTTGCGTTAGGCGCTACCGGTCCGCGATATTCCTTCGGATCGGCCTGGTCAAGGACGGATACATTGTCGACCTTCATCAGCTCAGGAACCGATTTCTGGAACACAATCGCAACGGCATTGGCAATCTGGGCTGCTTCCTCGTACGAATCGTCCCTCACGGAAATGGACATGACCTGCGTTTCGTTTACCGAGCTTACGCTCACCTTTCCTATCAGCTCGCCGTATGTCACGCCAAGTTTCGGATATTCGTTCACGACCTTTTTCATCATTCGCGGTGTCTTCAAAATTTCTTTATAGGTTTTGATAAGTCCAATCGTGGAGTTAATCGAGCCAACGTCTATACTCGAGAGCAGCGAGCTGCTGTCCTTGTAATCGTTGACGATTAGTTTTGCGGAAGCCTCATATTGCGGCTTTATAAAGTAGCTGGAGTATATGCCGATGGCCAGACAGCTAACGGTAACCATCAAAGTTATCATCAACAGCCTTCTTCTGACGATGAGCCAATACTGTTTCAATTCCAAAATTGTTCCTCCATTACTGTTGAAATCATTCGCGTTTTCAGCGCCTTTTAAGTTGTTCTAAATGAATATTAAAATTTACTAATTATTCAAAACGCGAACTTTTAGGCATCACTTATAAATAGGAGCAGCCCTTTTGGGGGGCTCCTTCAAATAAGGACACAATTATTGTTTGGACGTGTTTATAAAATCATCTACTGTTCCGCCATTCATAACATGCTCCATCATATCGGAGGAGCAGGCTTGCAAGCCAAGCTTCCCAAGAAGCTGCGATACCAGCTCGGCCATATCGATCGGTTCATTGCGCAGCCGATAGCCTACTGCCGCAAGCAGCTCCGGTAATGTTCGCATCTCCACTTGACCATCCTGTTTGAGTAGAGAAGGGTCCTCGGATAATATTTTCAAAAATTGCTTCAGCCTTACCCGCTTCTGCTCCTGATTTGAAACATTCATCTCTGAAACCTCCATTCATCAGCTTACGCATATCCATTGATTCCTGGCACTGTTCTTGCCTCTCGTTGCACTCTAGTATGACACAGATGATAATAATTCTTGAGGGAATAAAGACATGGTCGACATTAGACATTCATGCTCATTTTGGTCCTGCTTTTCCTAAGTACGGACTCCTAATTGATGTGAATAGTAGGATATAAAAGGGATGATTTGGAATGTCGAAGTTAATAAATCTGACAATTGGAAGCGCTTTATGAATTTTCTGAGAGAATCCCACTCAAGACTCATTTTAGAAGGAGCGACATTCGCCTCAATCCCACGTAAAATAAAGGATTTTCTCTTTTTGTAGCGCTGCGGATTCGCATAAATTGATCATAAAAACGGTTAAAATCTCGAAAAAAAAAGGGACTATTGACCAGCATCCTACTAAAGCAGGACAAAATGACTTGTCGACATTTTTCGCAACGGCCCTTTACATGAATATTTTCTAATATGAGAACGTTATCTTTACAGCAAAAAAACAAAAATAACAAAATTCTAATCTAAAAAGAGGCAAGTTTAGCCCGAAAAACGGACATTCAATAGGGTCAACACCAAAATTGTCGAGGAATGAAATCGTTTCCCACGCGCTATGTTAGGTTAGGCATCCACGATTCGGGATAAATATAAAGCTTCGCAAGTACTGAAATCGGACCACTATTTGCCCACCGGCTACCTCCAAAAGACTACCGCTCCTGCTTCCCCTAATGGCCTACCCAGAGCTGATTTTGACGAAAGAGGCGAACAAGAAGAACATAGCCTTAACCAGCCATAGACATTATAGAAGGCGATCCAAAAGCCATTTTGGAATTTCCAGCTTGTATTTCGCAAATAAATTGGGGTAAAAAAAGAACCGTCGGCTTCACTTTTTAAAGTGATGTTAACGGTTCTATACTCCAATTATGAGGTTAGGCTGTTCTGGCTTGTTAATCTGGTTTGCTGTTCTGGCTTGCTATACTTGGATTGCTATTCTGGCTTGCTATACTTGGATTGCTATTCTGGCTTGCTGTTCTGGTTTGCTGTTCTGGCTTGCTGTTCTGGCTTGCTATACTTGGATTGCTATTCTGGCTTGCTGTTCTGGCTTGCTGTTCTGGCTTGCTGTTCTGGCTTGCTGTTCTGGCTTGCTGTTCTGGCTTGCTGTTCTGGCTTGCTGTTCTGGCTTGCTGTTCTGGCTTG